>JBKJJZ010000184.1:0-16983 GCA_046597705.1 Vicinamibacterales bacterium
TTCGAAGTGGCTCTGAAAGGACTTCAGACACCGATGCGAATTCGAAATCAACCCCAGCTTCAAGCCACGCGCCCTGAGGGCCACGAGCGTCGACGGCACATCGTCGTACAGTTCGAAGTGGTGGTGCTGCGCCCAGTCGTCATAAATCTCGCGGGCCGCGAGGGCCACGCCGGGGCCGGTCCCTCCCATGAGCTTGATAATCCGGCTGGTGTAATTGACGAAGAGATCGTCGTGGTAGAGCTGGACGGCTGATTCGAGCACGTCCGCCGCCCCCGCCACTGCCGCGTCAAAGGCGGCCGCGTCAATCTGCACACCGTGGCTGGCACACGTTCCCGCATAGCCCTCGCCGAGGAACCGCGGCCCTGGCCGGATGAGCGTGAAGTCCACGTCAAAAAAGACCGCCGCAGTGTCTGCCACCGAACTGATTATAGAATAAGGGTTTATACCTTTACGATGCGCGACTGGAAAGACACGCTGAACCTGCCCCGCACCGACTTCCCGATGAAGGCGAACCTGCCGACATCCGAGCCGGCCACGCTTGGGCGTTGGGCGAACATGGATCTCTATGCGGCGATTCGCGCCCGGCGAGAGGGCGCGCCCAAATTCGTGCTGCACGACGGCCCGCCGTACGCCAACGGCGAGATTCACATCGGCCACGCGCTCAACAAGATCCTCAAAGACCTCATCGTGAAGTCACAGACGATGGCTGGCCGGGATGCGCCGTATGTGCCGGGGTGGGATTGTCACGGTCTTCCGATCGAACTGAATGTCGAAAAAGAACTCGGACCGGCGGCCAAGGATCGGTCGATCGGTGATTTCCGCCGGGCGTGCCGCGCGTTCGCCGCAAAGTTTGTCGCGTCGCAGAGGGCAGACTTCGAGCGCCTGGGCATCTTCGGCGACTGGGATCATCCGTACCTCACGATGAACTACGCCTTTCAAGGCGACATCGTGCGCGCGCTGGGCCGCTTCGTGGAGCGTGGGCTGGTCTACAAGGGAAAGAAGCCCGTGCACTGGTGCCTGCGCGATCGCACGGCGCTCGCGGAAGCGGAAGTTGAATACGAGACGCATCGCTCGCCCTCGATCTACGTCGAGTTTCCGCTGTCAGCCGCGGACACTACGCTCGCGGCTCGCGTGCCGGGCCTGGCCGGCTGGCCGGTGTCGGTGCTGATCTGGACGACCACGCCATGGACGATTCCGGCGAATCTCGCCATCGCCTTCCATCCGAGCCTGGAGTACGGCGCGTTTGAGTACGAGGGCCGGGCGGTGATTGTGGCGCGCGGCCTCGCAGACACCGTGAGTAAGACCACGGGCAAGGCGCTTGGCTCCGCACTGGCCACGTTCCCGGGCACGACACTCGAATCCGTGGTATTTCGTCACCCCCTTTACGACCGCGATTCACCGGGGGTGCTGGGCGACTACGTCACGCTCGAACAGGGAACGGGCGCGGTGCATACCGCTCCTGGACACGGCGTGGACGACTTCAACACCGGCGCGAAGTATGGTCTGCCCATCACGACGCCTATCGGTACGCACGGCCGTTTCGAGAAGGACACGCCGATTGTTGGAGACTTGAAAGTCTTCGAAGCGAACCCGGTGGTCGAGGCGGCGCTGCAGGAACGCGGACGCCTCTGGTACCGGACGGACTTCGAGCATTCCTATCCGCACTGCTGGCGTTGTCACCAGCCGGTCATCTTCCTGGCGACGCCGCAGTGGTTCATCCGGATGGACGACCTGCGCGCGGACGCCACCGCCGCGTCGGACGCCACACAGTGGATTCCCGCCTGGGGGCGCGAGCGGATGACGGGCATGTTTGCCACGCGTCCCGACTGGTGCATCTCCAGACAACGCGCCTGGGGCGTGCCCATCCCGGCGATGAAGTGCCTGGCGTGTGGCCGCTCGCATCTGACGCCGGCCATGATCGAGCGCGCCGCAGCGGTGTTCGAGCGCGACAATGCCGACGCATGGTACGAACATCCGATCGAGCAATTCCTGCCTGAGGGGTTCACGTGCGAGGGATGCGGCGAGGGACAGTTCGAGCGCGAACGCGACATCCTCGACGTGTGGTTCGACTCGGGCTCGAGTCACGAGGCGGTGCTCGCAAAGCGGCCTGATTTGACCTGGCCGGCGAACATGTATCTGGAAGGCACCGACCAGTATCGAGGCTGGTTCCAGTCGTCGCTGCTCGTGGGCGTCGGCACGCGTGGCCGCGCACCGTACGACTCGGTGCTGACACACGGCTTCGTGGTGGATGACCACGGCCGCAAGATGTCGAAGTCGCTCGGCAACGTGATCGCGCCTCAGCAAATCATGAAGGACACGGGAGCCGACGTCCTTCGATTATGGGTGGCGCTGGTCAACGTGCGCGATGAGATCCGGCTGGGCAAGGAAGTGCTGGCTCGCACGGTTGAGGCGTACAGGAAGATCAGGAACACGTTCCGGTACCTCCTTTCGAACCTGTTCGACTTTGACCCGGCCACCAACGCCCTGGGCGTCACCGAACTGCTCGATGTGGATCGGCATATCCTGTCGAGGTATGCGGTCCTCGAGCATCTGGTGCGTGACGCCTATGAGCGTTATGACTTCCAGGCGGTGTCTCACGAGGTCACTGAGTTCGTCACCGTTCATCTGAGTGCGCACTATCTGGATGTCTCGAAGGATCGGCTCTATACGTTCCGGGCGGATTCGCGCGAGCGACGCTCGGCTCAGACCGCCGTCTATGTCATCGCCGACGGCCTGACCCGGCTCCTTGCCCCGATCCTGCCGATGACCGCGGATGAGATCTGGGCGCAGCTGCCCGGCACGCGGGAACCGTCCGTGCATCTGGCGGATTTTCCGCGCAGCCCCGCGGAGTGGATCGATGAAGCGCGGGACTCGCGGTGGGAGACTCTCGCGCGCGTCCGCCGAGCCGTGAATGAGAAACTGGAATTGGCGCGAGCCTCCAAGGAGATCGGCGCCCCGCTGACTGCCCACGTCACGTTAACCGCGAAGGACCTCACGTACGAACAGCTCAAGGCTGAGGAGACCGACTTGCCGATGCTGTGCATCGTTTCCGGCGTGACTGTGGAGCGGGCCTTGCACGACCAGGCCGCTCAACTCGAAGTCACCGTGTCGCGCGCGTCCGGCGAGAAGTGCCCGCGCTGCTGGCGGTTCGTGCCCGCGCTCGTCCCTGCAGGCAGCGACGACACGTTGTGCCCGCGGTGCGAGGAGGCTGTGCGTGCTGCCTGATGCGGTTGCGACGTCCCGCGTGCCGCGTTTCTGGTGGGCCACCATCGGCATCGTGGTGGCGGATCAGGTGACCAAGGCGATGGTCAACGCCGCGCTCGGGCTGTATGACAGCACCACGGTGATCCCCGGATTTCTGGACCTGGTTCACGTCCGCAACGAAGGCGTCGCGTTCGGCTTGCTCAACAGTACCGATCTGCCATACAAGACCGCCATCACTACGATTCTTGCGGTCACGGCTCTGGGTGGCATCGCACTATATGCTCGACAGCTCCGGGATCGGGAGTGGGTGGCGCGCCTTGGCCTGGCGTGCATCCTCGGAGGAGCCGTTGGCAACCTGATTGACCGCGTGCGCCAGGGCTACGTGCTGGATTTCGTGGATGTCTATTGGAAGGCGTGGCATTTCTGGGCCTTCAATGTGGCCGACGCGGCGATTACGGTCGGCGCGATTCTGGTCTTTGTCGATCTGCTGCTGGTGAAATCTCATGCATCCGATTCTGTTTAGTATTGGCGACTGGCCCGTCTATTCGTATGGCGTGCTGCTTGCGGCG
Organism: Vicinamibacterales bacterium; assembly: GCA_046597705.1. Lineage (GTDB taxonomy): Bacteria > Acidobacteriota > Vicinamibacteria > Vicinamibacterales > SCN-69-37 > SYFT01. Next base: position 3,774 of record JBKJJZ010000184.1, read on the forward strand.
GCTTACCTGATCGGGTTGCAGCTGGGTGTCGTGCGAGCCCGCAAAGCGGGTGTCGATCCCGCCCGGGTGATGGATCTCGGGATCTACCTGATCATCGCCGCCCTCATCGGCGCGAAGCTGATGTTGATTGCGGTGGACTGGGAATACTTCAGATCGCAACCGCGCCAGCTGCTGTCCCTGGTCCGCGCTGGCGGCGTGTTTTATGGCGGCTTGATCGCCGCGGTCGCGGTCGGGCTGTGGCTGGTGCGCCGTTACAAACTCCCGGTGTGGACCACCGCGGACCTGATGGCGCCCGGCATCGCGCTGGGACACGTCGTCGGCCGCTTCGGATGCCTGTTGGCGGGATGTTGCTATGGCCGTCCAACGGACGTGCCCTGGGCCGTGACGTTTACCGACCCGCTGGCCGCGGAGAACGTAGGAACGCCTCTGGGGATTCCACTGCATCCCACGCAGCTGTATGACGCTGGCGCCGAGCTCATCATCCTTGGCTTGTTGCTGTACAGCGAGCGCAAGGGCAAGCCATTCGCCGGCAGGACGTTCTGGATGTACCTCCTCCTCTATGGAATCTCGCGCTTCATCATCGAGTTCTATCGCGGCGATCCCAATCGCGGCACGGTGATGTACGGCATCTCGACCTCGCAGTTCGTCTCGCTGCTCCTGGTACCAGGCAGCATCTTGATGCTCGCGTTGCTGCGGCGCCGAGGACAGGCCGCGAAGGCGTGAGCCGTTGATGGCCGAACGCACCCGGCTCGTGGCCGGTCCCGAGGACGACGGCGCTCGTCTTGATCAGTTTCTGGCCGCGCACCTCCACGGAGTCTCGCGTTCGCAGATCCAGCGGCTGATTCGCGACAACCGCGTGTCGGTGTCGGCAGGCGATGTGAAGGCCAGTCTCTCGGTAACGCCGAACCTCATTGTTGAAGTGGACGTCCCTCCGCCGCTGCCGGCCACGCCGGGCGCGGAAGATCTCCCCTTGTCGATCATCTACAACGACAAGGATTTGGTGGTCATCGACAAGCCGGCAGGCATGGTCGTGCACCCAGCCGCAGGCCATGCGACGGGAACGCTGGTGAATGCCCTCCTGCACCACATCAGCGATCTCTCAGGTGTCGGCGGCATGGAGCGGCCGGGGATCGTGCACCGTCTCGACCGCGGCACGTCGGGCATCATGGTCATCGCCAAACACGATCGGGCTCACCGCGCGCTCTCGGTGCAGTTTCACGATCGGCAGGTGCGCAAGGAATATCTTGCGCTGGTGTGGCGGGCCCCTGCCGTGGGGCTTCGAATCGAGGACCCGCTGGGCCGGGACCCGAACCATCGGCAGCGGATGTCGAGCCGCGCGCGGCGAGGGCGGTCTGCGCTGACGGAGGTGATCGAGGTGGAAGCCCTGCGTGGCGTGTCATTGGTGCGGGTGTCCATCGGCACCGGGCGCACGCATCAGATTCGCGTTCACCTCAGTGAGCACGGCTTCCCGCTGGTTGGAGACGCCCTCTACGGCGGAGTCCACAAACGGCTGCCCACGCACCTGGCGGCGGTAGCCCGTCTTACCCGGCCCTTTCTTCACGCGGCGCGGCTGTCATTCACACATCCGGGCACGGATCGCGTGATGACGTTCGAGGCGCCGTTGCCCCCAGACCTTCACAACTGCATCACCGCCCTGCGTCATACTGCCGCGCGCATCTAACCAGGCGAGGAACCCGTTGGCGACCAATCGTTCACCCGAAGTGATTTTCGAAGGACGCGTGATTCGCGTGGAGCGCGAGCACGTGACACTGGCGAATGGACACTCGACTGTCATCGAAGCGGTTCGCCACCGCGGTTCCGTCGTGATCGTCGCCACGCCGGGGCCGGATCAGCTGATTCTGATTAGACAGTTTCGCCCGGTGATCGAACGCTGGATCTGGGAGCTGCCGGCCGGCAGCCTCGATCCTGGTGAAGCCCCGGACACCGCCGTGGTTCGTGAGTGCGAAGAAGAAATCGGACTCACGCCCAGGCGCGTCACGGCACTGGGTTCGTGGTATCCCACGCCGGGATTCTGTGACGAGATCATGCACTTCTACTTGTGTGAGGACCTCGTCACCCCAGAAGGCCCGGTCGCGCGCGATGACGACGAACAGATCGAACCCGCGACGGTCAGCCTCGATTCGGTCCGCGCCATGATCGCCGACGGCCGCGTCGTTGATATGAAGACGATGGTTGGCCTGTCCTTGCTTGACGCGAGGGCACGCTAAGCGAGCGTGCCCTTCGGATCGAGTCTGGCGGCAAGCCCCGCAAAGTGCCTGGTTGGCCCCGCCCAGCGTAACTCTGCAACCTTCTTGAATACCGGGATTTCGGTCCGCAACGTCGCGAGATCGCGAAACAGGTAGGCCAGCCTGCGATCACGAGCGAACGTTTCCGCCAGCCTCGCTGGACTTGAAGCGTTCACGTGCCATTCCTTCCAGTCATCCGGTATGGCTTCGAGATGACCGAATCGTGCGAGCACCGCCGCGCTCGATTTGGCGCCCCACCCTTCCAGACCCGGATAGCCATCGGCCGAGTCACCCACCAGCGCCAGGTAGTCCGGAATTGACGAAGGCGGCACGCCGAACTTCCTGATCACCGCGGCCTCATCAAACACCGCGCGCGTCCGCCGGTTCAACTGGACCACACGCGTGCCTTGCACGCATTGCGCGAGATCTTTGTCCGGAGTGCAGATGACGACCTGGTCCACGGCGGTGTCCTTCGCCGCTTTCGACGCAGCAGCAGCCAGCGCGTCGTCCGCTTCGAACTCCACCATGGGCCAGACCACGACACCCATGGCCACCAGCGCTTCTTCGAGTAATGGAAACTGCGCCAGCAGGTCTGCCTCCACGCCTGCGCTGGTCTTGTAGCCGCGCCAGAGGCGATTCCGGAAGGATTCGATGACGTGATCGGTGGCGACGCCGATGTGGGTCGCGCCGTGCGTCACCATGCCCAGCACCGATCGCAGGACGCCCTGGACGGCAGCGACCTCGCGACCGTCCGCGTCGAGTGCGGATGGGAGCGCGAAGTAGTGGCGGAACAGTTCGTACGTGCCGTCGATGAGATGAACGACCAACGGGGCAGGCTCAGCTAGGCGCAACTACACAAGGCTCAGCTTCTTGGCCGGCCCGTCTTCGTCCTTGCCGGTCCGCGCAGACTTCGGCGTCAGCGCCAACGCCAGGACTTCATCCACTTCGGTCACGAAGTGCACCGTAAGTCCCCGGCGGATCTCGTCGGTCAGGTCTTCGAGGACGTTGGTCTCATTCTGCCTGGGGACGATGACACGGTGGATGCCATAACGGCGCGCAGCCAGGACCTTTTCCTTGATGCCACCCACCGGCAGCACGCGGCCTGAGAGGGTCACTTCGCCCGTCATTGCGGTATCGCCGCGTACGGGCCGGCCAGACAACGCCGAGGCCAGCGCCACCACCATCGTCACGCCAGCCGACGGCCCGTCTTTCGGGATGGCGCCCGAAGGCACGTGCAAGTGGATTTCGGAGTCCTTGTAGAACTGCGGGTCGATCTCGTACGACGACGCATGGGCCCTGAGCCAGGACAGCGCGATGCGCGCGGATTCCTTCATCACGTCTCCAAGCGACCCGGTGAGCGTGAGGGAACTGCCGCCGGCCATCCGCGATGCTTCGATGAGCAACACGTCGCCACCGACGGGCGTCCACGCCAGGCCTATCGCCACGCCAGGTTCTTTTGTGCGATCGGCGAGGGCTTCGTCGAGGTGACGCGGCGCGCCGAGCAGCGACTCCACGAACTCCGCGGTCACGATGACCGGCGTGGTATCGCCTTCGGCGTGCCGTCGCGCGATCTTGCGACAGATGGAGCCGATCTCACGTTCGAGATTGCGCACGCCCGCCTCGCGGGTGTAGCCCCGAATGACGGCAATCAGCGCCGCGTCCTCGAAGGTGATCGTTTCAGGGGTCAGGCCGTGATTGGTGACCTGCCTGGCGACCAGGTGGTCCTTGGCGATCGCGAGTTTCTCGCGCTCGGTGTACCCGGCCAGTTCGATGACTTCCATCCGGTCTCGCAGGGGCGGCGGGATCGTGTCGAGCACGTTCGCCGTCGTGATGAAGAGCACCTCTGAGAGATTGAACGGCACATCGAGGTAGTGATCGCGGAACTCGGCGTTCTGCTCGGGATCGAGAACTTCGAGCAACGCTGACGCCGGGTCGCCGCGGAAGTCATTGCCGAGCTTGTCGATCTCGTCGAGAATGAAGACCGGGTTCTTGACCCCCGCCCGTCTGAGTCCCTGGATGATTTGACCGGGCAACGCGCCGATGTACGTACGCCGGTGTCCTCGAATCTCCGCTTCATCGCGCATGCCGCCAAGCGAAACACGCACGAACTTGCGGCCGATGGCATTGGCGATCGAGCGTGCGAGCGAAGTCTTGCCCACTCCGGGCGGTCCCACGAAGCACAAGATGGGGCCCTTGACGTCCGGCTTCAATTTCCGCACGGCCAGGTACTCGAGAATGCGGTCCTTGATTTTCTCGATGCCTGAGTGATCCGCGTCGAGCGTGGCCTTGGTCTGCGGCAGGTCGATCACTTCGTCGGTGTGGGCCACCCACGGCACGGCAATCAACCAGTCGATGTATGTGCGCGCGACGGTGTATTCGGCAGCGGCCGGGGGCATCTTGGCGAGCCGGTCGAGTTCGCGCTTGGCCTCCTTCAATACCGCTTCGGGCATGCCGGCCGCTTCCACCGCCTTGGTGAGTTCGTCGATCTCGCGGGCCTGATCGTCGCCCTCGCCCAGCTCACGCTGGATCGCCTTCATCTGTTCACGAAGGAGATAGTCGCGCTGGTTCTTGCCGACCTCGGACTCGACCTGAGACTGAATCTTCGAGCCCATCTCGAGCACTTCAAGCTCTTTGGTCAGGACACGATTGAGCGCTTCCATGCGCGCGCGAACATCGATGGTCTCGAGCAGGTCCTGCTTCACGGACGTCGAAACGGTGCTCAGGTTCGAGGCCACGAAGTCCGTCAACCGCCCAGGCTCCGTCATGTTGGCGACGATGGCCGAGACGTCCTCGGACAGCACCGGGGAGAGCTGCACGATCTGCTGGAGGTTGGTGCGGATATTTCTGACGAGGGCGTCCGTTTCCACGGACTCCGGGTCCGGCAGAATCTCGACCATCTCGTGGACTTCGGCGCGCAGGAACGGCGTGGTCTGGGTGACGCTATCCAGCGCCACGCGAGCCAGGCCCTGGACAATCAGCCGCAGGCTGCCGTCGGGCAGTTTGAACATCCGGTGAATGTGGGCCAGCGTGCCGATGGGAAAGAGCCCATCCTGACCCGGCTCCTCGTCGGTGGCCGTGCGCTGGGTAAAGACGCCAACTTGCTTGTCGCCGGAGATCGCACTGTCGATTAGCGCCACGGAACTGTCGCGCGCGACCGCCAACGGCATGAACGAATTCGGGAACAGCACGGTATCGCGCAAGGGCAACACCGGGAGCTCGGCCGGCACCGCATGCTTGCGCTCAGACGAAGCGTCGGTCGTCGTGTCCTGTTCAGCCAATGAAGACCTCCAAACAAGTCAGGCCCCGCCAACCTGGCGGAGCCTGCACATGTATCACGGTATCACCGGAAATCCGGTGCGACGTCTTAGTTCATGTCGAGCAGGAGCCCGGACGGGCGCCGCTGTGACTGCACACGCTCGCGCCGCTCGGCCAGCTCGCGGGCCTCTTCGCAATCCTTGCAACGGACCGCGAAGGGAAGCGCGCGAAGACGACGTTCGGAAATCTCGTCGCCGCACTCGAAGCAGTTGCCGAAGGTCCCTTCGTCCAACCGCGTGAGGGCCTCTTCAATGCGGTTCAGCGTTTCAGACTTCATTTGAATCAACGCGAACTCAATCTCGTCCTGGATGTCGCCTTCGGAGGACTCGGCGGCGTCCAGCACACCCTGGCCCTCGCCGATGCCACCCTCGGCCCGCACGTCCCGCATTTTCTCCTGCACCTGGGCGAGGATTTCACGCCGGCGCTCTTCGAGAATCTGCTTGAGTTCGTCGTAACGCCCTCTGGCCGTCTGAATCTGTGTCGTCTTCTTTGAGGTGGTCGCTCGTGCCTTCATAATCCGTCTCCTTCTCCGCTCTGCCGCTGCAGGACTCACAGAATGTCCATTTGCCCTGCAAAGAAAATGCCAATCATAACCCAAGTGCAATCAATAGAAAAGGATCTGGGTGTGTCCTTCGAATACGCCAGAACCACGTAACTTCTACTACGTGAACGCGGCCTGTTTGGATTGTCCATAGCCTACGTAACTTACTCACTGATAAGATGTTACATTCCGGACACCTTTGCCGGGACCGTTTTGGTCCGCTTTTGCTGACAGCCGTTAGACGTTCAAGTGCCGTGTTTCGGTTCCCACTTGCCCAAGCCGGGCAAGGTCGCGCCCAAAGGCTGCTATACTTCGGTGTTTGTTCCGGAAGAGGAAGACCATGGCAAAGCAGTGTGAAGTGTGCGGGAAGAAGCCGGTGGTGGGTCGTCAGGCCAGCCACGCCAACAACGTGACCGCGCGCCGGTTCGAACCGAACCTCCAGCGGATTCGCGCCGTCGTGAACGGCGCCAGCAAGTACGTCCGGGTGTGCACCCGGTGCATCCGGTCGAACAAGGTCACAAAGGCCGCGTAGTGGCCATTCCGCTTGCGCCGGTCTCGACGCCTGACGCGCCAGGGGCCATAGGGCCGTACAGCCAGGCGATCATCGCCGGGGGGTTTCTCTTCGCGTCCGGCCAGATCCCCCTCGACCCGACGACCGGGCTCATTACCGAGGGCGGCATCACCGCTCAGGCGCACCAGGTGCTGCAGAATCTTGGTGCCGTGCTCAAGGCCGCGGGCATTTCCTATGACCGCGTGGTGAAGACCACTGTATATCTCTCCGACATGGCAGACTTCCCTGCCGTCAACGAGATCTACGCGACGTATTTCCCCGCGCCGGCGCCAGCCCGCGCGACGATCGAGGCCGCTGCGCTGCCCCGCAACGTCCTGGTGGAAATCGATCTCATCGCATTCGTCGGCTAACGGCTCGCCCGGTCTACCGCCAACACACCGTCAATCGCCTTCAGCGCCTTGACCACACGGTCGAGGTGCTTCAGATCGGCAATCTCCACCGTCATGCGAATCGATCCGCGATGGTCGGCATCGGTCGTGGCCTCGACGTCGCGGATATTGGTGTTGATGCCGGCGATGCGGGTGCTGATGTCGGCAAGAATCCCCTTCCGGTCAGCCACATGGATCTTGAGCCGCACCACGTACGGCGACGCATCCGCACCCTTGTCCCACTCCACTTCCATCCGCCGCTCCGGGTCGTAGAGCAGGTTCACGACATTCGGGCACGTCGCGGCGTGCACTGACACGCCCTTGCCCCGGGTGATGTAGCCGACGATCTTCTCGCCGCGGATCGGATTGCAGCATCGCGCGCGAAACACCATGAGGTCGTCCACGCCCCGGACTTTGATCTTGGCTTCGGTGCCGCCGAGCACGCGCTTGACGACCGTCGCGAACGCGCCATCCGGCGGGCGTTCGCGCAACGCGTCCTGGCCCACGAGCCGGGTCAGAACGGCGCGCGACGTGGCCTTGCCGTAGCCGATCGCGGCGTACAAATCGTCCGGTCGCTGGGCGCCGTACTCCGAGGCCACCTTCGACAGTGCTTCGTCCGTGACCAGCGCCTTGTCGATATTGAAGCGTCGAATGTCCTTCTCGAACAGCCGCTTGCCCAGGTCGATGCTGCGCGTCTTTTCTTCGCCCTGGATGAAATGCCGGATCTTGTTCCGCGCGCGCGTGGTGGCGACGAACGTCAGCCAGTCACGACTCGGCGTATGACCGGGCTGCCGCAGGATCTCGACGATGTCGCCGTTCGCCAGCCTGGTGCGCAACGGCACCATGCGGCCGTTGACGCGGGCACCGACGCACTGATGGCCCACGTCGGTGTGCACCGCGTACGCGAAGTCCACGGCAGTTGCCCCCTGCGGCAACGCCTTGACCTCGCCCTTCGGCGTGAACAGATACACCTCGTCGGGGTACAGTTCGATGCGCAGGTTTCGCAGGAACTCCGCCGGGTCGCGCACGTCCTGTTGCGATTCCAGCAACTGCCGCAGCCACTGAAAATACTGCTCGTCGCGGGCCGCGCCCACGCGCCCTTCCTTGTACTTCCAGTGCGCGGCAATGCCTTCGTCGGCCACCTCGTGCATTTCCTGCGTGCGGATCTGAATCTCGAACGGCGTGCCGCGTTCGCTGACGACGGATGTGTGGAGTGACTGATAACCATTCGGCCGGGGCATGGCAATGAAGTCCTTGAACCGGCCAGGGACGGGCGACCACGTCTGATGAAGGATGCCCAGCACACCGTAGCAGTCCTTCACCGATGACGTGACGACGCGCAGCGCGATGAAGTCATACACCTGATCGAGGCTGACTTTTCGGCGTTCCAGCTTCTGGTGGATGGACCACAGACGTTTGATGCGTCCGTCGATCGACACCACGGGAATCTGCGCCTCCGCCAGCTTCTGCGCCAGCTTCTGGCGAAGCTCCTCCATCAAGCCTTCCGTGGACTTGCGCTTGGCCTCCACCTCGGCGCGAAGCGCCTGATACGCCCTCGGGTCAAGGTGCCGGAACGCCAGCTCCTCGAGCTCGTTCTTGATCTTGCTCATGCCAAGCCGGTTGGCGATGGGCGCGTAAATGTCCCGTGTCTCCTGGGCGATCCGCTGACGCCGGTCTTCCGGCAGGTGCTGGAGCGTTCGCATGTTGTGCAGCCGATCCGCCAGTTTCACCAGGATCACCCTGATGTCATCGACCATCGCCAGCAGCATCTTGCGAAAACTCTCAGCCTGTCGCTCCTCGGTGGACGCAAACTGCAGCGACGACAGTTTGGTCACGCCCTCAACCACGTGGGCCACTTCTTCGCCAAACAGTTCCCGGACCCGTTCGATAGTGGTGGGGGTGTCCTCAACGATGTCGTGCAGGAGGCCGGCGGCGATGGCCACCACGTCCAGCCGCATGTCCGCCAGCAGGTCTGCCACCTCGAGGGGATGCACCAGGTAGGGCTCGCCAGACCGGCGCACCTGACCTTTGTGCTCGTACGCCGAAAAGACGTACGCCCGCCGCAGCAGCTCGGTGTCTGCGTCCGGGGTCGAGTTTCGGACTTTATCGATGAGATCTTCGAACCGAATCATGGTGCCGGTGTCTAACTAATGAAAAGGATACCGGCAAACGGCCGAATCGCTCCTTGACGACTCTTTTTTGGGTTCACTATACTGGCGCCACATGAGGATCTACATGCACGCTTCTTTCAGGCTGATTCGCGTCGTCGCACTCGTCCTTGCCGTGGGAGTGTCCACGACGGCGTGCGGCAAGTACTCAATCGGCAACCTGCGCTCCCTCATGGCGTTCAAGGAGGCCAACGCGCTTTACCAGAAGGGCGACTTCAAGAAGGCGATTCCCGTCTACGAGAAGGCCATCGGGTTCAAGCCCGACATGGGCGTGGTTTATTTTTTCCTGGGCAACTCGTACGACAACCTCTACAAGCCCTCGCTCAAAGGCGAACCTGACAACGATGCGAACTTGACGAAAGCGGTCGCCTACTACCAGAAGGCCACGGAAGTCATCAAGGACGAAGACATCCAGGGCCCCGCGATTCGCAAACTTTCGTATGAGTACCTCATCGCCGCCTATGGCGTGGACAAGCTCGCGGACTTCGAAAAGGCCGAGCCCATCGCGGCGAAGCTGATTTCGCTCGAGCCCAATGAGCCCGGGAACTACCAATCCATTGGCAAGCTCTACGAAGACCAGGGCCGGTACGAAGAAGCCGAAGCGAAATTCAACAAGGCGATCGAAGTTCGCCCGAATGATCCTCTCGGCTACCTGATCCTGGCGGGGTTCCACACGCGCCAGGGCAATATCGACAAGACGCTGGAAGCCTACCAGAATCGGGCCAAGATCGAACCGAACAATCCTGAAGCCCACCACATGATCGCCTACTTTCTGTACGAGAGGGCCTTCAAGGATTACCGGCTCTCTGCAGATGCCAAGAAGACCATGTTGGCCCAATCGATCGCGGCCGACGACGAAGCACTACGCCTGAACCCCGACTACGTCGAAGCGCTCACAATCAAGAACATCGTCCTTCGGTTGCAGGCGAACACGGAACGCGACCCTGGCAAGCAGAAGGCTCTGATTGCGGAAGCCGACCGGCTCAGGAATCGAGCAGTGGAGCTCCAGAAGACCCAGAACTCCAGCGCAGCCGCCACTGACGCGGCGGCCAAGGCGAAGACCGGCGGCAAGGGCAAGTAGGCTCAGGGGAGGCCCTGGGGCGCTCAGGAGCCATACGGACACACAGGGCGCGGTTGGCTGAGGCCGACCGCGCCCTTTCTCTTTGGGCGCCCAGGACGTCGCTGGCAGCGTTGCCGCGACGAGACGCGAGCTTTGGCGCCCGTACAAACAAAAACGCGACCGGGGGATGCCCGGTCGCGCTCGAAACTGTCCCGCCTGAGAGCGAGTCCTTACATCCCGCCGTTCGCCGACCTGCGCATTCCGTCGGTGACGATACCGACTTTGGTCACACCGGCGCCCTGGGCTGCGTCAATGATCTGGATGATTTCGCCGTAAGGGACTGCGCCATCGCCAATGATGAACACGGTCTTGTCCTTGCGGGACTCGTAGATGCCCCGCAGGTGTTCCTGAAGAGCCTCCATGGCTACAACCTGCTTGTTGACCGTCGCCACGTGGTCCGCGCTGTAGTTCACCACGATTTGACTCAGGTCGATCGCGGCGCTGGCGGCCTTGTTGACCTCGAGGGGCAGATTGATGTCCACGCCCTTCTGGGTGAGCGGCAACGCGGCGATGAAAATGACGAGCAGAACCAGCAGCACGTCAATCAGCGGCGTCACGTTCATGTCGGACGACGCTTCGGTCTTCGAAGCCTTGACGACCCGCTCCGCGCCGTGGTGCATATGTGCGTGAGACATTACTGGCCGCCCCCTTCCCTGTTGCCGCCCTTTTTCTCAGTGATGAGCCCGACGGTCTCGATGCCGGCGCCACGAAGGGCGTCCATCATCTTCATGATCGCGGAATACGGCGCCCTGGTATCGCCCTTCAGGTACACGATCTTGTCGTTCACCTTCTCGAGGAGGGCCTGCAGCCTGGGGATGACGTCATTTTCCTGGGTTTCGATCATGTTCACGAAGAGCCTGCTCTGCGCGTCGATGGCGACCACGGTCTGGTCATTCGTGTCTGGCTTGTCGCCGCTGTTGTCTGCGACGGGCAACACGATGTCCACGCCCTTCTGCAGCATCGGCGCGATCAACATGACGATGATCAGCAGCACGAGCATGACGTCGACCAGGGGGGTCACGTTGATGTCTGCTTTGAGGCCGCCTTTAGCGCCCCCGACGTCCATTGACATGGGACTTTTTTCCTTTCAGCGAGTCTCCGGCAAGCTCGTGAATGATGCGCCGGCAGGACAGCGCCTGCCGGCGATCAGATCTCCAAGTCGCCTGGATGACCCAGGGCTGTTACGCGGTCTTCTTGATGAAGAAGTCCACGAGTTCCGACGACGAGTTGTCCATCTCGACGTTGAAATATTCGAGGCTTCCCGAGAAGTAGTTGTAAAGCCAGACGGCGGGAATGGCCACGACCAGACCCAGCGCCGTCTCGATGAGCGCTTCCGAAATACCGGCTGACACGGCGCCCAGGCCGGCTGACCCGGTGCTGCCGATGCCGGCGAAGGCGTTGATAACGCCGACGACCGTGCCGAGCAGACCGACGAACGGCGCCGTTGCGCCGATGGTCGCCAGGGCCGGAATGCCCTTCTTCAAGTCGTTCGAGGTGAGCGCCGTGGCGCGCTGGATGGCGCGGCGCACGATGTCCACCATGTCATCGCGGGTCAGCGTGGCGCCCATGTCGAGCTGGAACTGGTATTCCTGAAGCCCGGCGAGCACGACCTTGGCCAGATGGCTGTACTGGTACGTCTTCGACTGCGACACCGCCAGGGCGTCCTTCAGACGTCCATCTTTGAGGTGCTTGGCCACTTGTGGCGCATACAGCTTCGACTGCTTCTTGGCCTGCGAGAACGTGTAATACCGTTCAATTGACACGCCAAACGACCACATCGACATGAACACCAGCACGAAGGCCACGGCTTTCGCCACATAGCCCATCGTCTCCCACATGTGCACCAGATCCATCTCACCCATTACAGCCTCCGAAACACTTGACCGCCGAAAAAACGCCTATACCGTTTGAGGAACTCTGACCGGACACCAAGTCTACTGCAGCGTGAAATTTACCGTGACCGTCATGATGACCGCCACCGGCACGCCATTGAGCGTCGTGGGTGAAAATTTCCACTGCTTCACCGCATCGAGCGCCGCCTGATCGAGAAGCGCGACAGGCCGAATGACCCGCGCGTCCGTCACGCTACCATCGATACCAATCGTCGCTTCGATGATCACCACGCCTGAGACCCGCGCTGACTGCGCGATGGGGGGATAGATCGGGCGAACGTCTTTGATTTTGGTTGGCGCCTTGATCTGGCCGCCGACACGAACCGGCGCCTGCGGAGGCGGAGGGGGTGCAGGAATACCGCCCACGACCCCGCCGATGCTGCCGCCAGGGATGCCGCCGGCCACTCCGCCAACGACTCCGAAGTTTCCCGCCGCGGGACGAGGTGGCGGTTCGGGCTTCACTTCAGGCGGCGCCTCGATGGGCGCGGCCGCCGGATTCACGTCCACCTGCGGAGTCGTCGGTGGTGGTGGCGCCGAAGGGGGCGGCGGTGGTGGCGGCGGAGGCGGTGGCGGAGGCGGCACCGCGACGAAGGCCATCACCGATTGCGGCGTCGGCAACATGTCGGACGCCAACAGCGGTATCACTACCAGGGCGCCCAGCAGGACCGTGTGGATCAGGATCGACAGCGGCACCGTGTACCACTGCTTGGTCCCCAATTTCACCGACGGGTCGGACACGTCGCTAAACATTTCACGTGGCACGGTTGATCCTCCTGCCCTGAACTTGCTCTATTCGGGCTGAAAACAGTGTCAACAAACGCACACCTGTCATGTTAGACACCAGCCCTCACCAAATGGCTCGCGAGTTGTCCCGCGGCCGGGCAATCATCCTCCAGACTCCCCCTCCCTGTCGAGTACCGAATCAGCTCCGCCTCTATCCGCGTATTCCTGACAGGCGGCATGGGCCTGCCCCCCAGAATTAACGTGGA
>JBKJJZ010000431.1:0-14700 GCA_046597705.1 Vicinamibacterales bacterium
GCCTTGCTCCGTGCGGGGTTTTGCCTGCCATCTGCCTTACAGCAGACGCGGTGCGCTCTTACCGCACCTTTTCACCCTTACCTCGCCATAGCTCAAGGTCCGAGGACCGAGAGCGACGGCGGGCGGTATATTTTCTGTGCCACTAGTCCTTCGAGTTGCCCCGACCGGGAGTTACCCGGCGCACTGCCCTATGGAGTTCGGACTTTCCTCTCTTCAACCCGCTTTCACGAGCCGAACAGCGATCATCCAGCCCACCACGACGGAAGCGTCCAGAGTACCCTATCCGTCCACTTCCTGCCGGATTCCGTACTGTTCCAATTTCTTATAAAGGTTGCTGCGCGGGGTGTCGATAACCTCCGCGGTTTTCGAGATATTCCAGGCATGTTCGCGCAGGCGGTCCACCAGCCACGCTCGTTCGGTAGCTTCCTTGAACGCCCGCAGGGTGGCGGCCGCGGCCAACGGCGCCGCCGTCCCACCCGGCGCCGAGCCGGTTCCCGGCCCGGCCTGGCCCACCACGTCGGTCACGTCCCGGGCGCTGATGACATCGCGCTCGGACATGATCAGCAGCCGCTCGACCACGTTTTTCAGTTCGCGGATGTTCCCGCGCCAGCGGGCCTGCTTCAGAGCTTCGATCGACTCACGCGAAAAACTGGCAGGCCGGCGATTGTGTTCCTGGCTGAACTGCGCGGTGAAGTGCGACACCAGCGCCGGAATATCATCAAGCCGCTCACGCAGGGGCGGCGCCTTGATGGGTATGACGCTGAGGCGGAAGTACAGGTCCTCGCGAAAGCGCCCTTCCGCAATTTCCTCTTCCAGATCCTTGTTGGTAGCGGCGATCACCCGCACGTCCACTTTGATGGTCCGGGCCGATCCCAGCCGCTCCACTTCACCTTCCTGCAGCACGCGCAGAACCTTGGCCTGGGTCTTCGGGCTCATGTCCCCGACCTCGTCGAGGAAGATCGTGCCCCGATCGGCCTGTTCAAACTTGCCCGTCTGCTTTTCCGTCGCGCCTGTGAACGCGCCTCGTTCGTGTCCGAACAACTCCGACTCGATCAACTCTTCAGGGATGGCTGCGCAGTTGACCTGCACGAACCGCTCCCTGGCGCGCAGACTATTGCGGTGCACGGCGCGGGCGATGAGTTCCTTGCCGGCGCCACTTTCGCCGAGAATCAGCACCGTGGCATTGGTCGGGGCGGCCCGGCGCACCTGGTCCATCACCGATCGCAACCCGCCGCTCTCGCCCACCACGTGATGCCGCGTCTCGAGCGCCGATCGCAACTGGCGGTTTTCGCGCCGCAGCGTGCCAAGTTCCAGCCCCTCGCGCACCGCATCGAGCACGTAGTCTTTCGAGAGCGGCTTTTCGATAAACCGGAATGCGCCCAGGCGCCCTGCTTCGAGCGCGGTCGTGGTGTTGCCATGCGCCGATACGATCACCACCGGCAGTGAGTCATTTATCCCGCGCAGGCGGCTGAGCACTTCGAGGCCGTCCATCCCCGGCATCTTGACGTCAAGAAACACCAGGTCCGGCGCTTCCTTCTCAACCATGGCCAGCCCCTCCTGGCCCGAGGCCGCCACCATGACGTCGTAACCGTCGTACTCCAGCAGCATTCGCATGGTGTCGCGAATCGCCGAATCGTCGTCAATCACCAGGAGTCTTGATTTCATGAGGGGTCGATGATCACGGAATAAATCGCCCGCTGGTCGGTCACGGGATCGAACACGTAGACGGCGACGGCGGCGCCGCGCGGAAGCGCCGCCACCACCCGTTGAAACTGGACCGCGCTCCCAATGCGCTGGCGGTTGATCTCCATCACCACCTGTCCGCGTCGCAGGCGTGCCTGCCGCGCGGGCCCGGTCACATCCACGTCACTAATCATCACGCCGGTGACCGACTCCGGCAGGGCGTTTCGCCTGGCGGTGGCGTCATCGATGTCGCGTACGATCATGCCGAGCGGCCCCTGCTCCTGGCTCAGGGCGGGACGGACTCCACCGGGCGGCTGCGCCGGCCGCGCGGTGGACGGGAGGGGACGTTCGGTCAGCTTGAGCGTGACGATCTGCCTCGATCGATCGCGCCACACATCAAAGCGCACCACCGTTCCGGGAGCCCGGACGGAGATGTATCGAATCAAGGCGTCATCTGACGCGACATCGACGTCGTCGATCGCGGTGATCAGGTCATACGGTCGAAGCCCCGCGCGCGCGGCCGGCGTGTCGGGCGGCACATCCTGCACCAGCGCACCGCGATCGCGCGCGAGTTGCAGCGCGGCCTGCAGGCCCGGCGTGGCGGTGGTCAGCACGACCCCTGCGTACCCGCGCGCCACACGCCCGTGCTCACGCAACTGCGGCAGCACCGAGACAATCTGGCTGATGGGGATCGCAAACCCGATGTTCGAGGCCTGCGAACTGACGGCGGTCGTCATGCCCACCACCTGCCCGCGACTGTTGATCAGCGGCCCCCCGCTGTTGCCAAAGCTGATGGCGGCGTCCGTCTGAATGTAGGCGTCGAGGCTCTGATCAAAGAGCTTCCGGCCGAGGAAGGACACGACACCCACCGTCACCGAGTGCACGTAGCCCATCGGGTTTCCAATGGCGCAGACCCACTCGCCTACGCGGAGCGCATCGGAGTCGCCCAGCAGGGCCACGGGCAGGACGCCCGACGCGTCCACTTTGAGCAGTGCGACATCGATGGCCGGGTCGGTGCCGACCACCGTCGCGCGCAGCGCGCGTCCATCTCCGAGCGTGACGGTCACCAGGTCGGCGCCCTCCACCACGTGGTGATTGGTCAGGATGAAACCGGCGGCATCGATGATGAAGCCGCTGCCCGCCCCTTCACGCGGCGCGCCATTTTCATCGGACATGTCCCGCTGGAACCGGCGCGGGGTGCGGCCTCGAATTTCTCGCGCCACCGCGTCCACGTTGACCACCGCGCCGTTCACCCGCGCGGCCACGGCGGCAAAGTCCACCCCCGTACCGGCGTTCACCGGCGATGCCACTGCCGCGCCGGTACTGATCGACAACGGGCGGGTTTCAAGTGCCGCAGGCGTCACCACACCGCGCCGCGAACCTGTGGGCGTACCACCCGCAGCGACGAGGCCCAGCAGGAACCCCACCGTGGCGGCCAGCGCGACCAGCGAAACTGCGAGGACCTTCATAACAAACCGCCAGCGTTCAGTATAAGCGCGTCGAATTGGGCTTCATCGAGGACCTCCACACCCAATGTCTTCGCCTTGTCCAGTTTCGAACCCGCTTCCGCGCCCGCCACGACATACCGGGTCTTCTTGCTCACCGAACCCGACACTTTTCCACCCAGACGCTCGATCGCCTCCGCGGCGTCGTCGCGCGTTCGACCCGTCAATGTGCCGGTCAGGACAAACGTCCACCCCGCCCACGGCCGGGGGGCGTTGTCGGCATCCGCGTGCGCATCGGTCATGACCACGCCCTGCGCCGCCATGTCATCGAGCATGCTCGCATTGGTTGGCTCGTCGAAGAATGCGCGAACCGATCGCGCAACGACGGGACCGATCTCGCCGACGCTTTCAATTTGCTCCACGGTCGCGACACGCAGCGCGGCGACGCTGCCAAACGCCTTCGCCAGCGCTCTCGCCGCTCCCTCTCCGACGTGCCTGATTCCCAGGCCGTGCAGCACCCGCCAGACGTCTGCCGACTTGCTCTTCTCGATTTCCGCCACGACGTTGGCCGCCGACTTCTGGCCCATGCGGTCGAGCGCCGCCAACCTTTCCGTGGTCAGGCGATAGAGATCGGAGAAGCTCCTGACAAGGCCCGCGTCGATGAGCTGATTGACGAGCGCCTCACCCAGCCCCTCGATGTTCATCGCTTTGCGAGCGGCGAAGTGTTCAAGGCCGCGCCGCAGCCGGGCTGGACATGATGCGTTCTCGCACCGCCAGACCACTTCGTCTTCGGGCTTGGCCAGCGGCTGGTGGCATGCCGGACAGGCGGCCGGCATCGACCACGGAGCCGGCGGCGGGTTGGGCCGGGCGTCAAGGACGGGACCAATGACCTTGGGAATGATGTCGCCCCCCTTTTCCACAAGAACAAGGTCGCCCGGGCGGATATCCCGCCGCGATACCTCCTGCTCGTTGTGCAGCGTCGCCAGTTGCACCGTGGTGCCCCCAAGCCGCACCGGCTCCAGGACGGCATACGGGGTCACGGCTCCGGTTCTGCCGACGTTCACGTCAATCCTGATCAAACGGGTGCGCGCCTGTTCGGCCGGGAACTTGAACGCCGTGGCCCAGCGCGGAAACTTGGCCGTCGCGCCCAGGCGTGCCCGCAGCGCCATCTCATCGAGCTTGATGACCACGCCGTCGGTTTCAAATGGCAGGTCATGTCGCGCCTCGCGCCACGACTCACAAAAGCCGATGAGCGCGTCGACGCCGGAGCATCGCGTCCAATGCCCCTCCACGGGAAGGCCCCATTGGCTCAGGGTCTGGAGGACGCCACCCTGTGTGTCCGACACCCTGGCCGCGCCGACGGGCACGACGATTTGATAGACGAAGACCCGGAGCCCCCGGCGGCTCACCGCCGCCGAGTCCAACGTGCGGGTGGTGCCGGCCGCCGCATTGCGCGGATTCGCGAATGCCGGCTCGCCATCTTTCTCGCGCTCCTCGTTCACGCGCGCAAACTCGGCGCGCGGAAAATATACCTCGCCGCGCACCTCCATCACTGCTGGCGCGTCGGCCTTCAGCGTCAGTGGTACTGACCGAAGCACCCGGATGTTGGAGGTGACGTCCTCACCATGCACGCCATCCCCGCGGGTGGCGCCCCGGCGCAATCGCCCCCCCTCGTACGTCAGGGCGATGCTGAGGCCGTCGATCTTGAGTTCGGCGACATAGGCCAGGGCCGATTCCTCCGGCACGTCCAACCCCCGGCACACCCGGCCATGAAACTCCCGGAGGTCGGTGGCGCTGTAGGCGTTGTCCAGGCTCAGCATGGGCTCGAGGTGCTCGACGGTCGCGAAACCCTCGGCGGACCGGCCGCCAACGCGCTGCGTCGGCGAGTCGGGATCGACCAGCTCAGGGTGTTGTGCTTCGAGTGCGATCAGTTCCCGCATGAGCGCGTCGAACTCCGCGTCGGAGATCTCCGGCGCGTCGCGGACGTAATACCGCTCTTCGTGATACCTGATTGTGGCGCGCAGATCGGAGAGACGTTCGGCGGGTGTCACACTACCGGTCGCGCTGCAGCACGTAGTCGGCCAGCGACGCCAAACCGTCACGTTCGACCGACGACGGGAAGGCGTCGAGGAGGTGGGTGCGCGCCGCGTGCGCAAACGTCACGGCACGCGCATAGGCCGCGTCCACGGCCCCGTGCGTGGCCAGCAGCCCTTTGATGGTCTGCCACGCCTCGGGCGTGACCTGACGGTCCGTCACCACGCGCTGGATCAGTTCGGCCACATCGGGTCCGGTGCGCTGCTGCAGCAGAATGATGGGGAGCGTGACTTTACCTTCGCGCAGATCGCCGCCGATGGGTTTGCCCAACACCGCTTCGTCCGACGTGTAGTCCAGTACGTCGTCCACAATCTGGAACGCGATGCCGAGGTTGAAGCCGTATTCACGCAGGGCGACGCGCTGCGCCGGAGTGCAGTTGCCAAGGACGCCGCCGATCTCCGCGCAGCCTGAAAACAGGTAGGCCGTTTTGCGCCGAATGATCTCGAGGTGTTCGTCTTCGGTGATGGCGCCGTCGCCCATCTTCGTCAGCTGATAGAGTTCGCCTTCGATCATGCGAAGCGTGACTTCGCACAACAGCCGGACCACCTCGAGCGAGTCCTGGGTCAGGGCCATCGCCATGGAGCGGATGTAGAGGTAGTCGCCCAGGAGCACCGTGACGTCATTGCCCCATCGCGAGTGCGCGGCGAGGCGTCCACGGCGCGTTTCCGCCTCGTCAATGATGTCGTCGTGCACCAGCGTCGCCGTGTGGATGAATTCCACCACGGCGGCATTCAGCACATCGCGGTCTCCGGTGTACCCGCACATCCGCGCCGACAGCAGCAGGACGGCTGGCCGCACCCGTTTGCCGCCGCTCATCTGGATGTAGCGGCCCATCTGCGGGATCAGATCAACTTTGGACTCGAGGTGGCGCGCGAACTCCTGTTCAACGCGCCCCAGGGCCTCGCGCACCGGTTCAAAGATCGCGCCGAGATCCGGGACGGATGTGGCAGAAGGGTTCACAAATAGGGTCTCGCCGGAGTGATGGCAGTGAAAACTGTAGGGATCAGAACACAGGTTTCGACGGAGTGTCAACGCGAGGCGCGCCCAGGAGCCGGTCAAAATTCGTCTGGATCTGACCTGCCATCACGTCCACTGGCACCGTATGGAGCGTGGCCACCTGACGAACGGTCTCGGCCAGGAACGCCGGCTCATTGCGTTTGCCCCGATAGGGTACCGGCGCCAGATATGGCGAGTCGGTCTCGACCAGGATCCGTTCGAGCGGGAGCCCAGCCACCACGTCCCGCAACGCCCCGGCCTTCGGAAATGTCACGATGCCGGGAATCGACAGATAGAACCCCAGATCAAGCGCCCGTCGCGCCTCCAGGGCCGTCCCGGTGAAACAGTGCATCACCCCGCGCACCCGACCGGCGCCTGCCCTCTCGAGGATTCGGAAGGTGTCGTCGGCGGCCTCTCGGGTATGAATCGCGACAGGCAGGTTGAGTTCCACGGCGAGGGTGATCTGCGCGGCGAAGACCTCCTGCTGCACCGTCCTGGGAGCAAAGTCGTAGTGGTAGTCCAGTCCCATTTCGCCCAGCAGCCGGGCGTCGACCCGCATCGCGGTGTCCCGCACTGCCGACACGGCGTCGCCGACCCGGTCCGCGTACGCGCCCGCGCGATGCGGATGCACTGCGGTGGCGAAGATGACGCCTGGCCAGGCCATCTGAACCGCCGCCACCTGCGCGTGTTCCTCCGGAGTGTCTGCCGACAGGATGCACACGGCCCGCGTGACACCGGCGGTGTGTGCCCTTGCCGCGACCTCCGGCAAATCGGCCAGAAACGCCTCGTCCGCCAGATGGCAGTGCGAATCAATAAACATCGGCCATCTGGAATCCGGGGATCGGCACGT
The DNA here is from genome assembly GCA_046597705.1 of Vicinamibacterales bacterium. Lineage (GTDB taxonomy): Bacteria > Acidobacteriota > Vicinamibacteria > Vicinamibacterales > SCN-69-37 > SYFT01. The sequence goes on from JBKJJZ010000431.1 coordinate 7,069, forward strand.
CTGCTATCGGATCCGGGTTCCCGGCGCGGGGGGCTGGTCAAACGCGACCAGCATCGGCTTGCCGCCGTCGGGACTCGCGGCCAGGATCATGCCGTTGGACTCGATGCCCATCAATTTCGCGGGCTTCAGATTGGCGACGATCGCGACGGTGCGGCCGACGAGGGCGTCCGCCTCATAGGCTTCCGCAATGCCCGCCACGAGCGTGCGCTGTTCCGAGCCGAGGTCGACCATCAGCTTCACCAGCTTCTTGGAGTTCGGCACGCGCTCAGCCGCCAGAATTGTGGCCACGCGCAGGTCCACCTTCATGAAGTCTTCAATCGAGATACGCGATTCCAGTGGCCACTGCGACGCGGGCGACTGAGCGGGCGGCGCAGGCGCCGGCTCGGCTCCGGTGCCGTCGGCTTGTGACACTGCGGGCTGGCCGACCGCTGGCTTGAGTTCTTCTGACACGGGCGTCTCCTTTGGTTCCAAACGCGGCCACAACGCGGCACCGGACACGACGAACCGCTCGCCGCTCTCCCGCCACTGGCCATCTTGTGCCCACAGCAACTGGGCTCCTGTCGGCGCATCACCCACGCGCCGGCGAATTTCGTCGCAGGCTGTGGGCATCACCGGCGACAACATCACGGCGGCCACGCGCAGGGCCTCGGTGGCGTTCCACAGCACGGTATCCAGCGCGTCATTGTTCCCGGCCTTGGCCAGCTTCCACGGCGCCTCGGTTGCGATGTATTCGTTGATGCGATCCACGAACTGAAACACGGCGGCGCAGCCGACATCGATCGCCAACTCGTCAAACGCCTGTTGCCATCGCGTCGCGGCCTCAAGGCCGGCAGCCGCAAGTTGTGGCGCCATGGGCGTTGCGCGCAGATGCCCCTGCCGGTACCGATCGGCCATCGCCGTCACGCGGCTCACGAGGTTCCCGAGGTTGTTCGCCAGGTCCGCGTTGTATTTTTCTTCGAACCGGTCCCACGAAAAGTCGCCGTCGTTGCCGAAGACAATCTCCTTCGACAGAAACAGCCGCAGCGGGTCCGGGCCGAACTTCCCCACCGCGTCGAGCGGGTCCACCACCGTGCCCAGCGACTTGCTCATCTTCTCGCCCTTGAACAGCACCCAGCCGTGGCCGAAGATCTGGGTGGGCAGCGGCAGGCCCGCGCTCATCAGCATGGCCGGCCACACCACGCAGTGAAACCGCGTGATGTCTTTGCCCACCAGATGCACGACCTGCCGGCGTGGTTCACCCGTTTGCGCCCACCAGTGGTCGAACAACGCCGGGTCGGTGCCGTAGCCGACGGCCGCCGCGTAGTTGATCAGAGCGTCGTACCAGACGTAGACCACGTTCTGGGGCGCAAACGGCAGCGGAATGCCCCACGCCTGCCCCGCCCGGCTGACGGAAATGTCTTCCAGGCCGCCCTCGAGCAGTCGCAGCATTTCGTTGCGCCGCGTTTCGGGCGCCACAAAGTCCGGATGTGTCGCGTAATGCTCCAGCAGCGCGTCGCGGTACTTGGACAGGCGGAAGAAGTAGTTCTTCTCCTTGATCCAGTCGGGCGTGGTGCGATGCACGGGGCACTGCCCCTCGATCAACCCCTTGTCAGGCTTGAATTCCTCGCAGGAGACGCAGTACCAGCCTTCATACAGGCCTTCGTAGACGTCGCCGCTCGCAAAGGCCTGCTGCACCATCGCCTGCACCGCGGCCTTGTGCCGGGGCTGGGTCGTGCGGATGAAATCGTCGAACGAGATATTGAGGCCCGCCCACACGGTGCGGAACTCCCCTTCCATCCGGTCGCAGTAGGCCAGCGGATCGAGCCCGGCCTCGGTGGACCGGCGAAAGACGTTCTGGGAGTGTTCGTCGTTGCCCATCACGAACCGCACGTCCTTGCCGGCCAGCCGATGGTACCGGGCGATCACATCGGCGGCGATCTTTTCGTACGCCGTGCCCAGGTGGGGCCGGTTGTTGACGTAGTCGATGGCGGTGGTCAGGTAGAAACGGGACATGGTCGAGTACCGGAAACATCCATTGTAGCCGGTGCGCGTCAAATCATCCCATGCTCCCGAAACGACCAGTAGGCCCCATCACCAAGCACCAGATGGTCGACCAGCGGCACACCGATGAGCGCTCCCACTTTGGCCAGTCGCTGGGTGAGCGCGCAATCGTCCGGGCTCGGAGACGGATCGCCCGACGGGTGGTTGTGAAACACGATGACGCAGGCGGCGCCACTGCCGATGGCCGGCCGGAACACCTCTCGCGGATGGGCCAATGAGGTGTCGAGCGATCCTTCGGAAATGACGTGGTCACGCAGCAGGCGTTGTTTGGTGTCGAGCAGCAACACGCCGAAACGTTCGACGGGGTGCGCCCCATAACGCGGCAGCAGGTGCTCGGCCGCCTCTCTGGCCGTGAGGAACTGGGGTCGTGACCCGGCGCGCCGGGTCAGCGTCCGCCGGCCCACTTCAATGCCGGCCAGCACGCGCGCGGCCTGCGCGGCACCGATGCCTGGCAGCCGGCACAACTCATCGCGGGACATCCGGATGAGCCCGTGCAGCCCCGGCGCCTGCTCCAGCAGCGACAGGGCGAGCCGATGCGCCGAATGCCCCGCGGTTCCGTGCCCGAGCACAATCGCCAACAACTCGGCATCCGACATCGCGGCCATCCCGAGCCGCTCCAGTTTTTCGCGGGGTCCTTCGGGGGTCTGGACCCGGGTGAGGTCAGTCTGAGTCACGGGGATTGCGGCCTGCAAGATCCGGGCGCAATCGGTACGCGCCGGATTCCGGTGTTCGGCCGTCGCGATTCGCAAAATTTGCCAGCCGGCGCCCTCTGGGGCTTGCGTTATCTGACGACCCAGCCGAACCCGAGCACGGCGGCCACGATGACCACGAAACCCACGATGTCGAGCACGACGCCATAGCGCATCATGGTGCCAATCGGGATGTAGCCGCTGCTATAGACGATCGCGTTTGGGGGCGTGGAAACGGGCATCATGAATCCCATGCTCGCGCCAAGTGTGGCCCCCAGCGCGGGTTCAAGCGGCGACACGCCCGCTGCCACCGCCACCGCAATCGCCGTCGGCACCACCACCGTGGCGGCAGCCGTGTTTGAGGCCGCTTCCGACATCAGGATCGCAACCGCAGTGAACACAATCGTCAAGCCGGCGGTGCCGGCCCCCGGGACATAACTGACCACCCAACGGCCGAAACTGTCGGCCAGTCCCGTCGAGTCGGCCAGACCGCCCATCGCCAAGCCGCCGCCGAACAGAAGGATGATGCCCCAGTCAATGTTCGACGCTTCCTCCCACGTCATCGTGAACCGCCGGGCTCGCCAACTGATCGGGAGCACAAACAGCAACAGCGCGCCAATGATGGCCGCGATCGATTCGGGAAAGAGCGTCGTGGCGCGCAGTGTCAGCCAGTGGGTCTGGCCCAGCACCAACGCCAGCAGGCCGGGCAGCGTCCACAGCAATACCGTGATCGCAAAGGCCAGCACCACATTCCGCTCACCCGTCTGCATGGTGCCCAGCTTGCGCAGTTCCTCGCGAACACCCGCCGTGGCCTCCGCACTCAGGCGCACCTGCCGCGCCGCGGGATACAACATCCACGCCACCAACGTGCCCATCATCACAATGACGAGCGGCACACCGAGCGCCATCCAACCGGCAAAGGAGATGTCGATGCCGGCGTTCTTGAGCAGCAACCCCTTGCCGATCAGATTCGGAGGTGTGCCAACCGGCGTGGCCATGCCGCCAATGGACGCCGCAAACGACGTCACCAGCATCATCGTCATCGCGAAGCGCTGAAACGCCGCGTCGTGCGACCGTCCCCGGCCTAGTTCCGTCAGAACCGCAATCCCGAGGGGGAACAGCATTGCGGTGGTCGCGGTATTGCTCATCCAGGCCGAAAGTACGGCGGCGACAGTGGCGTAGACCACGACCAGGCGAAAGGCGCTGCTCCCGATCCACGGTGACGCCAACGCAGAAAACGCCATGCGCCGATCGAGCCGGTGTACGAACATGCCTTCGGCCAGGATAAAGCTTCCGATAAACAGGAAAATGATCGGGTCCGCGAACGAGGCGAACGCGGCTCTCGCGTTCGCGATGCCGAGCAGGACCGCCAGCGTCGGTCCCAGCAATGCCGTGGCCGCCAGCGGGATGGCTTCGGTCATCCACAACGTCACCATCAACGCCAGGATCGCGCTGAGCTTGTGCGCGTTGTCGGATAGCCCAGGAGTGGGCAGCAGCAGTATCCCCACACACAGTGCCGGTCCCGCAAACAAGCCGAAAGTGCGACGACGCCGGTTGAATTGTTCCTCGGCCGGAGAAAATGACTCGCCGACCTCAGATGCCCTGTGAAACTGCCTCACGGCGCCCCCCACCATTGCACGGCGCCTGTCAGCTCGGCCCAACCGGTCAGGCGAATTCCCTCATCAGTCCACTCCACCCGCTGCGTGCCTCCAGGCGAGACGACGCTTGAGACGCGGGCGGCACCGCCGAACATCGCGGTTGCGACGGCCGCCGCGCACGCACCGGTGCCTGACGCCTCGGTTGGCCCCACTCCGCGCTCCCAGATCAGGATCTTCACCCGCCCGGGTTCCTCAACGGTCGCAAGTTCGACGTTTGTGCCTTCCGGAAAAAACGGGTGCACGGCGAGGTCCGCTCCAATGGTGTGCAAGCGAGCCGTCGTCACATGTTCGGGCGGTCCGATGACCACACATTGCGGATTGCCGACGCGAAGCACGACCGCAGTGATGGTCTGTCCGGCCACTTCGATCGGCACCTGACGCAACCCCTCGGGCTGGCCCATCTCCGCACGGCAGGAGTACCGCGTGCCGTCGATCGACAACACCTGGATGGACCGCAGGCCCGCTTCGGTGTCGAGGACAACCTGCGCACCCGCCGCGAGGCCCCTGGTGCGAGCCAGCCAGGCGGCCACGCACCGAATCCCGTTCCCTGAAATCTCGGACCGGCTCCCGTCGGCGTTCAGCAGGCGCGTGCGCGCACCCTGCTCGGTTTCGACGACGATCATGAGCCCGTCGGCACCGATGCCCGCGTGCCGGTCGCACACTCTGCGGGCCAGAGACGCCATGTCGCCGGACGGCTCGGTGCTTGCTGACGGGAGCAGAAGAAAGTCGTTCCCGTAGGCGTGAGCCTTGACGAGTTCCATAGGACTACGCTGCGCCCTTGCGGCAAAACGCCAGCAGGTGCCAGCCGTAACGCCGCACCCACGCGCGAGGCAGGGCGTTAAACGTGCCAACGAAGCACGTGTTGAACGCGAGTCCCTTCCAGCCCTTGTGGAGTCGCGACTTCACGGGAAACCGCTCGAAGACCAGCTCCACCTTGGAAAACGGCTTCAACAATTCGCTGAACTCGGCCGCCGAATACCGCTTGAGCACCGGCGCGTCCTCATGCTCGAGCGGTGTCTTCATGACTTTTGACAGCGCATTGAGCCACGAGAGCCGGTTATAACCCTGGAAGATCGCCAGCCCCCCGGGCCTCAGCACCCGGTGGATCTCTGCGACCATCCGTCGGTCGTCGCCCGTGTACTGCACCACTCCGTGGGCGAATACCAGGTCAAAGGAACCATCGGCATATGGCAGGCGTTCACCATCGACCACATCCAGCCGGGCCGACAGCCCCTGCTGTTCAAGATTTTGTCGAGCCAGGGCAATCGCACTGTCCGCGATGTCCACTCCCGTCACGCGTGCGCCGGCACGGGCGAAGCGTACGACCTCGACGCCCGCACCGCAGCCGACGTCAAGCACGTCGCGGTCTTTCCACTCGTCAAAGTGAACGAGGTCCAGCAGGTGATGCAGTTTCTCGAAATGATACTGGTCGAGATCAGAGAAAAATCCCGGGCTCCCTGGAGCATGGGTGGAAATCTCAAGATCGTGGATATGCGTATTCCAGTACTCGCGGACGCGTTCGTTCATGCGCGACTTACTATATGGCAGGTATGATGCGCGACCATTCCCGACTGCACACCGAGCCCTTCGACCTGCTGGTGGTGGGCGGCGGCATTCACGGCCTGTTCACGGCCTACGACGCGGCCGCCCGTGGGCTGCGCGTGGCGCTGGTCGAGCGCGGAGACGTCGGCAGTGGCATTTCCTTCAATCATCAGCGGACCATCCATGGTGGGCTGCGGGCGCTGCAATCTGGCCAGTTGCTGAAGTGCCGGCAACAGATCGCCGAGCGGCGGGCCTGGGCACGGATTGCGCCGCACCTGTTGCGGCCCCTGCCCTTCCTGATCGGCACCTACCGAGGCACCCGGCGGTCGCGATTACTAATACGCGCCGGGTTCACGCTCTACGACTACGTCGGGAGATCCCGGAATCAAGACGTATCACCCGAACTGCACCTGCCCAACACGCGGCTGGAGTCGCCCGCCGCGACGCAACGCTTCTTTCCGGGCATCGAACCGAAGGGGCTGTCGGGCGGTGCCATTTGGTACGACTACCAGACGATGCATCCGGACCGGCTGACATGGACGGTGGCGCTGGCAGCACACCAGGCCGGCGCTGCCGTGGCCACGTATGTGGAGGCCCAGTCGCCGATTCGCGAGGGCTCGCGTATCGCGGGTGTGTCGTGCCGTGACGTGCTGACGGGCGACGTCTTCGATGTTCGCGCCGGCGCCGTGGTGTTGGCCGCCGGCACCGGCCTGGCCGCACTGCACGAGCGCTTCGGCGCCACCGGCGCGCCGCCGCTGGTGCGTGCCATGAACCTGCTGATCGATCGACCGGCCAAAGACATCGCGCTGGCGGCGCCGTCGGCGCTGGGGCGCATGCTGACCGCCGTGCCCTGGGCCGGAGGTGTGTTGGTAGGCACGTACCAGCCGGAAGGCGCGGCTAACCCGGATGACGCGACATCGCTTGACCCGATTGTCGACGCATTCCTCGCTGAGATCCAGACGGCCTTCCCCGCCCTCGGTGCCACGCGCAAGGATGTGCGGTTCGTGCACCACGGTCTTGTGCCGGCGCAAGCCACCGGAAAGGGCCTCGACTTGCTGGCCGAGCCTCAGTTGCTGGTACACAGCGAATCGCCGGGACTCTTCAGTCTTGTTGGTGTGAAGTACACCACCGCCCGGCTGGCGGCCGAACGCGCGGTGGACGCCGTAGCGCGATGTGCCGGGCGTCCGGCCCGGCCCTGCCCGGCGGCTACCACTGTACTCCCGCACGCCGACATCGCCGACAGCGACGGCATTCTGCAGGAAACGTCGCGCGCCCTGGGACTCACGCTTGAGAAGACCATCCACGCGCATCTGGCCGGATGGTATGGGACCGAAGGACCGGCGGTGCTGCGCTGTGCGCACGCCGAGGGCGCACTGGCGCGGCTCAGTCCCCTCGGCCCGGTCATCGAGGGCGAAGTGCTCTATGCGGCCCGCGAGGCCGCCGGCGTCCGCCTCGAAGACGTCGTCTTTCGCCGCACACCACTCGGCTCAGCCGGCCATCCCGGCGAACCCGCGCTGGAACGCGCAGCGGATATCCTCGCGCGCGAATGGGGTTGGCCAAGCGAACGGCGCGAGGACGAACTGGCGCGCGTCCGCGCGCGGTTCGACGTCTGACGGTCGGGCGAACATCGGATCGCATACCGTGCACATGGCGCAGGCGGTGGGGCCAGCTGGACGCGTTTGTGCGTTCGCGCGCCAGCGGCC
>JBKJJZ010000461.1:0-8374 GCA_046597705.1 Vicinamibacterales bacterium
GGCTGGTCTGCCACACCCGCATCGACTTGGTGAGCTCGGCAATCAGGAACTGATCCTCATTGTCGGTACGAACTTTTCCGCGGTCTGTGATGCCGAATGCCTTCACGGCCAGCGGCCGGGAGGGTAAGGGCGCGATGGTCTCGTTGGGGGTGGGCATCCGCGCATCTTAGCGCGATGTCTACCAGCCGCCACCACCGCCGCCCCCCACGACGCGCCACCTCCGCCGCCACCTGAGCGGCCGCCGGCAAGGCCTGTCCATGAACCGGAGGAGCCGTTGTCGCCGGAGCCCAGCGAGCTCGAGGATGAGCCCTTGCCGCTGAAACCCGTCGTCGACGGCCCGCTTGCACGCTGCGCCGACCAGTCGTCCATCTGCTTGCCGAGACCGAACGCCAGCACCCAGGGAAACCACTCGTCGCGCAGGGCCGGTCGTTGCTTCGCGAGTTCAACGACGAAGAACTCGCGCCCCGACGCCAGCATCTTGCGGAACGCCACCGCGGCGCGATGCTGCGTCGTCTTGAGCGCCCCGACTCCCGCAACAAGAACCGACAACGCGAGCATCACGACCCCAACGACGAGACTGTTGGTGGCAGGTTCAACGCCGCTGTCAGCCCATCGCCACAGATACAACGCGGTCGCGCCGATCGCCAGGGCAGCTGGGATTAGAGTGAAGAACGCACGCTGCGCGCGCCACTGAATATTGGCGCGAAAGCGCAGACCCTGTCGCCGCGCGACGAGGATGAGGGGCAGCGCGCCGAATACGAACCAGGCGGCCACGCTGGTGCTGGTACGGCCACTCTGCCAATCCCGTCCAACCAGGGCCGTGCCAGCGAAATACAGGATGGTTGCGACGAACGGTACGCTCCACGGCGCCCGGCCGGGCGGCAAAATCTCCGCCGCGCGGGCTTTGAGGCCGGCACGAATCAGCTCGGCGGGATTGAAGCCTGTCTTGCTGTAATGCCGCTGGATGAGTTCAGTTGAGGTGTCGGTGCGCTTCTGGAAGAACAAGCCATCGACGAGCGCCCGCTCGTAGCCGTCCAGCGTGGCGCGGTCGACAGCGAGATGCAGCGACATCGACTTGTTCTTGGCGCCGCTCTGCAGCTTTTTCTCGGCCACGAGCCGCGCAATCAAGGCAACCACTTCCGCGCTTTCGATGTGGTTGTCCCACGCCGCAGCCACCACTTCAGCGGGATGTTTGAGGATGTGCTCGCGCATCCATGCCTCGTCAACGTGCGTATGCAGCGGCGCGAATCGACCGTACCAGTGCTCACGAGCGAAGACCCAGGCGAGCACGACGATCGGAACGAACAGCAGCGACCACAACGCACGAACAATTTCAGGCGGCAGATTTGTGGCGAGCGCTACGGGCACGCTCGCTCCGCTGAAACGGAGAGGTATGGTCAGCACCAGCCCGTGTCCCGGCCGAAGCTGCTCGACAGTGTGGCGGCTGCTGACGCTGGTCTGCGGTTGCCACTCAGGATCGAACGTCAGCGCCACGCTCGCGCGGGCGATCACACCCGGCCGATCCGGAAACAGAAAATCGTGATCGAGCGTGTACGCGCCGTCGTTCTTCAGGATGATGTTCGAAAGCTGGTAGACGAGGACGTAGGTCATCCTTGAATTTGCAAATGGGGCGTCCGAAGGCAGCCGGCTGCGCCAGCGTAGGGTGACGTCGTCGGTCAACGCGTAATCATCGACATCGTCAAGGCTGCTGTCTCGACACTGGTTGCGGCGCCAGCCTGCGCATGAGCGGCAATCGGGGAGATCAAGACAACGACGACTATGGCGACAAGCAGACGCGACATGGGTTCCTCCGTTGAACCGATAAGTTACTCCGTTCGACAGCGCGTACGGAAACTGCACCCATTGATCAGCTGGTTGTGGCAAGCCGGGGGCGATTATGCGCAATGCTTAGAGTTGCAGAATTCTCATCGCCCGGGCATTTAGGGAGCGTTGATGTTCAGAATTGAACGGACGGACGCGCTCCGCGTCTGCGAGCATCTCAGAACACGCCTTGCACGAGGGAGTCATTTATGTCCGATCCACGCAACGTCGCACACGATAAGAAAGTCAGCCAGGAGAAGAAGCACCACGGCACGGCTGAGCAGGCGGAGAGTTCCGCTACTGCGCGGCCGGGCAAGAAGCTCGCGACTGACGCCGGTGACGCTGTCGTCCCGGAGGAACCTGCCGCGCCCAAGTCGAGTGCCGCTCTCGAAGGCTCGCTGACGGTGCTCGCACAGCTCAAAGATCTGGAATTCCATTCGCGAGCGAACCTCGAACGGCTCGCGGAGCTGGCACTAACCGTCGAAGATGAGCTGAAGCAAAAGGAATTGGCTGCGCCTCTGAGCGAAGTTTATGCGGCGCAGAACGCCGTGCAGACCAAGCTCACGACATTGATCGAGGCATACAAGGCCGAGTGCGACCGCATGAGCAGTCTTGCCTGAGGATTGCATCGGATCGAGCCGCTTGACGCGACGAGTCTGCTCGAACAGACTCCGCTGATGCGACTCCTGCTCGCGCTATCGTGCTGCGCATTTTTCAACCCCACGCTGACCATCGCCACGCAATCGCTCGCGACGAAGGAATCGACGCTCGTGGGCCCGGTGGCCGGCGGCAAGGGTCAGGCGTTCGGCGCCCTGACCGCGCCGGATCTGGCGGCAAGCGGTTTCAGTGAGGCAGAATACATCGCCTCGGGCACGGGCCAGGCTTACGACAAAGCCGGCGCGTGGGGCATTGACGGCAAATGGTCGGTCACCCCGGCCACCCGCGCCGATTACGAGATCCGCGTCGTCGTTCGCCGGCCAACCGATGCGCGGCGTTTCAACGGCACGTTGATCGTCGAATGGCTCAACGTCACGTCGATGCAAGAGGGCGCGGCGGATTACCTGCAGATGAAGGAGGAGATTGAGCGCAGCGGCTACGCGTGGGCCGGGATCGGCGCGCAATCGTCGGGCGTGAACGCGCCGCGCACCGGCCTCAAGGCGTGGGACGCGGGCCGTTATGCTTCGCTCGTGCATCCGGGAGATGCGTATTCGTACGACATCTTCACGCAGGCGACGCGGGCACTCCTGACGACGGCGAGTGTGAATCCACTCGCCGGGTTAAAGGTGGAACACGTCTTCGCCACCGGTCGATCGCAGTCGGCGTTCCGCCTCGTGACCTACATCAACGCGTTCCATCAACGCCATCGTGTCTTCGATGGTTTCCTCGTTCACAGCAGGGGTGCGAACGCGGCGGGCCTCACCGCGGAGCAGCTCACTCCTGATCGCGATCCGATTCCCCCCGGCGCGCGACTGCGCGATGACGCCGCGGTGCCGATCCTCGATCTGCAGACGGAGGGCGACATGGTGACGCTGCGGTCACACACGACCCGCCAGCCGGACAACGCGCACTATCGTCGATGGGAGCTGGCCGGGGCCGCGCATGCCGAGTCCCCGCAATGGATTCCGGGAATCACCCCGGTGCCCGACATGGCCCCGGGCCTGCGTTGCGCGTCGCCGATCAACACCGCGCCGCACCATGCCGTCGTAAAAGCCGCGCTGCATGCACTGACCCGATGGGGGCGAGACGGCGTCGCGCCGCGATCGTCACCGTTGATCGAGCTCGGCGATCCGGCCGCGCCTGATCCGATCGTGCGCGATGCAGCCGGCCTCGCCAAGGGCGGCATCCGGCTGCCGCAAATGGAGGCGCCCACGGCGCGCATCGACGGTCTCCGCAACGATGTGCCGCCAGGCGCGCCGGGCGGTCAGAATTTCTGCTTCCTGTTCGGACGCACGGAACCGTTTGATGCCGTGACGCTCAAGACGACCTACCCGACTCACGACGCATTCGTCCGCCGGTTCAACGCCGCCGTCGATCGGATTGTTCGCGACGGCTACTGGTTGAAACCGGAAGCCGGCCTTGCCCGTGCCGCGGCCGCCGCCGCGCCGGTCGGCAAATAACGCGCGTTCACGCCAGAAGCTTACTCAGGTTCAGGTGAGCAGAGGATGGTGGACCCGCGCTTCAGCAGGTTGGAACCGAGTCGGCGATTGGTTGCGGCAGAACAACTCGCTACAGCGAACGAGCGGCTGACAGACAAATGCCAAACGGGCTCGCGCGATGGCCAAACCGGGCGAATCCGCCACCCATGTCGCCCTGGACATTCCAAGGTTAGGCGGGTCGGCCGACGTCCCGGCCGGATCTGCCGATCGCGCCAGCAGAAGGTCTACGCATTCACTTCGCGCAGGCCGGCTGCGCGCTCAACCACTTGAGCGGAAGACTATCTTTGTCGACGCCTGGTGAGCCGTTCCAGATCTCGTCGGGCGTCACGCCATGTTGATACGGCGTCCCGACGCGATCGGCGAAAGCGGCAGTCGTCAAATTCAGCAACGAGCCGTCCGAGAGTGGGAACACGCGGTTTGAGGTCGTCAACCGGCGTGTCGTGGCTCCAAACAAACGCGTCGAGGGACGTCCACGGAATGCAATCGCGACGGCCTCTCCAGAGCTCGCCGTCGTCGGTCCGACCAGGACTGCGACCGGTGGGGCTTCGACATGGAGGGTAACCGGAGCGTTGAGGGTCTTCGCGAGAGAGCGGCCATCCGACTTGGCTTCGCCATTTTCGTAGGACCACGAAGCGCCACGGCCATTGGGATCTTTGAATGAACCCAAGCGGCCCGATCCCAGGACCGGTCCAATACCCGCGAGCATCGGCCACATGTTTCCGCCTGCATTCGAACGCAAATCAACCACCCATCCGCACGGTTTAGACGCCTCGATCGAAGCAATCACACCCTGGAGTTCGGTCGCAAACTGATCGATGGACGCCTGATCGGGCGACCCGAACGTCGGCACCAGCACGTACCCAAAACGACCATCCACCTCCCGGCCCTCTGGCTTGCCCGATGCTGCGGCACTGCGCGCCGGCAGTGACTTGAGCGCAACCGGGTCGAGGAACGCACTGTGTCGGTCTCCCAACGCTGACACGAGCCACTGGACGGCGGCATGAGTATCGGAGGGCACTTGTGCGCCGCCGGCCCGCGAGAGGACTTCACGTCTCACCGTCGGCCAGTCAATCTCAGATCGGTTGATCGAGTTTGCCTGCGCCAAGGTGATCACCGATTCAAGATAGCTGCGCGCGACATCCGACAGGGCCGGCGACGTCGCGGTCTGTGCCGCAGTCCATGAACAGCTCACCGTCCAGAAGACGCACGCGAGAAGGGTATTAACCGTCTGAGTTCGACTCAGCTCACGGTCGAACCCCCGGAAGATTGGCCCGGACGATATCGCGGAGCTTTTGGATGCTCTCGAGATGACGGCCCTGGCCGTCGCGGACACCTTTGCCGAACCTTTATCACTGCGTTTTAGGCAAGGGTAATCGCGTGCGCGCTGTCGGCCCGAGCCGGTATACTCCAGACCAGTTTGGCCCTCACAGCAGGTTCCCGCCTCGGCCCGTACGAAGTCACCGCGCAGATCGGTGAGGGTGGCATGGGGCAGGTTTATCGCGCGCGCGATACGAAGCTCAACCGCGATGTCGCGATCAAGGTATTGCCCGAATCCTTCGCCAACGACGCTGATCGACTCGCGCGCTTCGAACGCGAAGCACAGATCCTCGCGTCGCTGAACCATCCCAACATCGCCCACATCCACGGCCTCGAGGAATCAAGTGGCGTGGGCGCGCTGGTCATGGAGCTGGTCCAGGGCGATGACCTGTCGGTGTTGATCGGGCGCGGACCAATGCCGCTGGCCGACGTACTGTCGATCGCGAGGCAGATCGCGGACGCATTGGAAGCGGCGCACGAGCAAGGCATCATCCATCGCGATCTGAAACCCGCGAACATCAAGGTCCGCGCCGACGGCGCAGTGAAGGTGCTCGACTTCGGCCTCGCGAAGGCGCTGGATCCGGCCTCCTCATCGAGCCCGGAAGCGATGAACTCGCCGACGCTCTCGGTTCGCGCAACGCAGATGGGCATGATTATCGGGACGGCCGCCTACATGGCACCCGAGCAGGCACGGGGTAGGGTCGTGGATCGGCGCGCCGACATCTGGGCGTTCGGCGTCGTCGTTTACGAGATGCTGTCGGGACAGCGGGCCTTCAAGGGCGAAGACATCTCGGAAACGCTCGCGAGCGTAATCAAAGACGAGGTGAGTTGGCCGGCGCTACCGGCCGATCTGCCCGATCCGATACGCCGGCTGGTCCGCCGCTGCCTCGAGAAGGATCCAAAGCGCCGCTTGCGCGACATCGGCGAGGCGCGGCTCATCCTCGACGATCCGGCATCGTCCGAGCTCGCGAGCAGCGGACCGGCCGTCGTCACGGCGGCTTCGGGCGCACCGGCATCCCTGTGGCGCCGCGCCATTCCGATCGCCGCAACCGCCGCCATCGTCGCCATCGCAGCGAGCGTGCTGACGTGGAGCTTCCGGCCAATGCCGCCGACAGCTGCCGCTGTAGTCACACGGTTTCCGATTGTGCTCCCAGACGACCAGGTGCCCACGCAGCAGAATGTGCAGGTCCTGGCTGTTTCACCCGACGGCGCTCGAATCGTCTACGCCGTGAACCGGCAGCTGTACCTCCGGTCGATGGGCGATGTCGAGGCGAAACCGATTCCCGGCACGAACGTCAACGCCGGGAGCCCGTTTTTTTCGCCGGATGGGCAGTGGGTTGGATTCTTTTCCTACGGGGACTCCCTGCTAAGAAAAATCGGGATCGGCGGCGGGTCGCCGGTAACCCTGTGCAAAGTCGACGAGCCATGGGGCGCGACCTGGCACGGCGATACGATCTTCGTTGCCAGCGGGACCCACGGCCTCATGCGCGTGTCCGCGAACGGTGGTGAGCCGGAGGTCGTGGTGAAGATCGGTCCTGGTGAGGCTGCCTCTGTCCCACAGGTGCTCGACGATGGACGACAGCTGCTCTACGCCCTCGCATCAGGCGCCGGAACCGATCGTTGGGACAACGCGCAGATCATCGTCCAATCGCTAACCTCGGGCGAGCGCCACATGGTGGTGCGTGGTGGGAGCGCGCCGCGGTATCTGGCGACCACGACTGATCCGGCGGGTCGAAGCGGGCATCTTGTGTATGCGGTTGGCAACTCACTTCTCGCCGCGCCGTTCGACGCTACACGCCTCGAGCTACGCGGGGCCCCTCTGCCAATCGTGGAGCCGGTCACCCGTTCTGCCAATTCAGCTCTGCAGAGCGGCGTCGCGCAATACGCCATTTCCGAAACCGGCACGCTCGCCTACCTGCCGGGCCGCTCGAGCGGCTCCTCCGTACCTAAGGTCCTGGCCCTTGCTGGGCGCGACGGCAAGATCCAGACGCTCGCCCTGCCTCGGCAACCGTACATTCACCCTCGCCTGTCGCGAGACGGCAGGCAACTCGCGGTTGGCATCGACGATGGCAAAGAGGCCAATGTGTGGGTCTACGACTTCAAGTCTGGTGGCTCGCTGCGGCGGCTCACGTTCGGCGGACGCAATCAATTCCCGATTTGGACGCGCGACGGCCGCTTCATCACGTTCCAATCGGATCGGGATGGCGACGACGCCATCTTCAGACAACCGGCCGATGGCAGTGGCCCCGCCGAACGCCTCACCAGGCCGGAGGCGGGCGTCGGACACCAGCCGGAGTCATGGAGTCCAGACGGAAAGACCCTGTCGATGAACGTCCTCAGCTCAACCAACCAGAGCATATGGACGATCGCCACGGATTCGGGGGCCAGGCTGACGCCATACGTGGATACGCTGGCCGTCGAAAAGCATTCGTCGTTTTCGCCTGATGGCCGATGGGTGGCGTACATGGCCACCACCGAAGGCCGTTCGGACATCTACATTCAGCCGTTTCCACCGACCGGCGCCAAGTATCAGGTTTCAACCGGTGCCCGAACGCCGGCGTGGTCGCCTGACGGTAAGCAACTCTTCTTTCACGAAATCGCCTTGAACCGGTTCGTCGTCGTTGACATCCGCGCGGAGCAGGGCCTGAAGTTGGGCACCCCGGTGCCACTGCCCATTGAAGACGCGGTTCATCCCCTCAGCCAGCGCAACTACGACGTGACCCCGGACGGCAAACAACTATTGATTGTGCTGCCGCCGCAAACGGCTCAGAACGCCAACGGCCGTCGCGCATCGGTGCAGTTCAATATCGTGCTGAATTGGTTCGAAGAGCTGAGAGCGCGCGCAGTGGTGAAATAGCTTCAGACTGCCCGCGCGCAACCTCGCAAGCGTGTTCCCCATCACGGGCGACTCTGCTTACACGGGTCGGGCTTCGATGACGGAGACTGCCGAATCTGTGGGCGTGATTCCGGTCAGCGTGAATCCAGCCGCCGTGAAGAGCGCGCGAAATTGCGCTTCGCTTCGCTCCATGCCGTCGGGAAGCATCATCATGAACATGTCGAAGAGCTTGGAGGGCGACGGG
>JBKJJZ010000084.1:0-2614 GCA_046597705.1 Vicinamibacterales bacterium
CAGATCAACCGCGCCCCCACGCTCACGCGCACGAGCCAGCCGGCTCATCGTCTCCAGGTTGTCGCTGTCGGCCACCAGGGCGCGCTCATATTCACGGGTGGACTCTCGATCAAATCCTCCATCGTCCTCGAAGCGGCGAAGATGTTCGAGCGCGGAGGATTTGATCGAGAGTCCACCCGTGAATACGAGCGCGCCCTGGTGGCCGACAGCGACAACCTGGAGACGATGAGCCGGCTGGCTCGTGCGCGTGAGCGTGGGGGCGCGGTTGATCTGGCCAACGAACTCTACCTGCGCGCGTTGACGGCGGTGTTGAGCCGGCAGAATCGCATGGTCGAGCGAGGCCAGGAGCGCACGCCGCCGGCCCTTGATGGCCTGGTGTCGTTCGACTACAAGCGCTACTACCCGCTGCTGCTCTCCGGGTTCCTCTCCACGTTGCCCGGGAGCCAGCCCGCCCGTGCCGCCCGCATCACGTCACTCGAAGACGCGTTCGTGCTGGAACTGAAGCAGGTGGCGTCCTCCACGGGCCTGTCGCCGTTCGGGTACTACCCGAGGCTCAACGTCCTTGCGAACACCCTGCGAGCCGTGTCCTATGCCGCGGGCGTCCCCGAACCAGCGGACCGTGCCGACGTCGCGTTGCGACACCAGTTCAGCAGTGACTCTGGCGTGGCCACTCAGGCCGCCGAAGAGCGGAAGCGCTGGGGATATGCATCGCCCTCGGCTGTGGCCTCCGAACCACCCGCCAGGGACAGCAACGACTACCTGCGCGAGGTGACCGTGGCCCTGTCGGCGACGGATCAGGACGCGGCGCTCACGGTCTATCGGCAATGGGCCAGGTATGCGGGTTCGCCGAAGCCGCCGTTCTTCATCGGGTCAATCGAATTGCCGGATCGATCGCCCGGCATCCCCGAGGTGGCGATGCATGCGTGGCAGAGGCTCGATGAACGTCATTTCGGAAGCCTCGCGCAGCACATCCTCGGCCTCGTGACAGACCAGGACACCTACGCGGAGAAGATCATCCTGGATCTGGTTTACCAGTACGAAGTACCGGACGTGCCGATTCTCGCGCGCCTTGAAAAAGCGATCGGCCAGCCGCTGATCACGGAAGACCGCTTGCTGCGGCTGGTCAACAAGCGGACGGATTGGAGTCTGCTCAATCTCAACTACGTGCTCGGTAACGTCTCGGCTGATCGACAGATCGATCTGATCGAGCGTTACTCGAAGGCGTCCGAGTTCAATTGGTTCACCTTCCTCAGGGCCTTGGGCGTGGTCCTGCAGAAGCCGCTGACCGAGGCACAGGCCACGCGGTTCATGGCGATGTCGAAGACGTCGTTGCAGGCCATTCTGAAGAAGGGCAGTGGACCTTCGATCCTGCCGAACTTCATGAACTATGCGTTCACCCAGGGGATGCACGCAAGCAACGCGCACCTCGTGCTGGAGATCGAACAGTTTCTGGCAGATCGCCATCCTTCCCTCTTCAAAGTGGGCTACTTCAAGGCGACGATGCTGAAGGATTTGGGCCGTGACCAGGAGGCCGTGACGGCATTCGTGGATGCCGCGCTGACCATGTACGTGCCGCTGCCGGCGCCGGGCACGTCGCTCATGCCGGGGCAGATAAGCCCCTATGCGTATCAACAGTTCGTTCGCGGCTTTGCTCCGTTCCTTTTTCCGAAATACAAGAAAGAGGTGATGGCGGCCCTGGAGCTGAAAGAGAAAGCGCCGGATGGGCTGAGCGACGCGTTGATCAGCCTGCGCATGGAACTGGCCAACGCCGATCCGACGGGAGATGCGCGCCAGACGATGGCCGCGCTTCAGGCCATGGCGGACCGCAATCCGAAGAGCGAGCAGGTGCGCAATCTGCTCCATCCTCTGTACGACCAGTGGGGTTACACGAGCAGGGCCATCGACGTTCTGACGGAACTCACCGCTCTCAAGCCGGACAACAGGGAATACCGTTACAAGTTGCTGTCGCTCTGGCAGAAACTCGACTATCCCGAGAACGTGGTGAAGGTTGCCGGTTCCAGCACGGTGGCGGAGCTGGCGCCGGTGTTGCCGCGCAACTACTACATCGAGTCCGTCACCGGTCCTCCGGCGGTGCGATTCCCATCGTTGAAACGTGCCGTCGAACAAATCAGGGCGCTGTCCACCGGTGGAGCGCCCGCAGATGCATCCTTGGGGTTGCGCACCCTGTTGCAGACATTGCCGCCCGCCGGCATGTCGATCAACGAGTTCGCGCAGACGCGTGATCAGGCCGACCCGTATCTCTACATGCGCGACTTCCTGATGCTGGACGGTGAGGCCCCACCGAAGCCACCACCTGCCGCAGGTGGTGCTGCCGCGCCGCCGGAGTCTCCGGTCAGTGTGCACGACCGCCTGCTGAAGTCATTGGAACTGCAGGCCGGTGAAGTGACACCGCGGCCGGCGAAGCTCACTGACGTGGTGGGCCGTACGGCGTTCGGGATTGCGGAACTCGAGGCGTATCTCACCAATCTTCGCGCTGCGGATATCGATCAGCAGTACGTCTTCATCAACATGCTCGTGGACGCGCTGGCCAACAGCGGACGGGCGGATGCGGAACTTGCGCGGCGCGGGCAGCTGTTGACGTCGGGCCAGGCTG
>JBKJJZ010000211.1:0-22596 GCA_046597705.1 Vicinamibacterales bacterium
TCAGGGGCGCCGTGAATTGGCGCGGCAAAAGACCCGTACAAACCAACGGCGACTGCCTGTGCAGTCGCCGCGGGCTTGTCGAACGAGTCGTGTCTTACTTGAGGTGCTTGCTGACCAGCTTGGTCATTTCGAACATGTTGACGGTCGCCTTGCCGCCGAACACGGCCTTCAGCTTGTCGTCCGCCTTGATCATGCGCTTGTTCTTCGGGTCCTGCAGGCCGTTCTTCTTGATGTATGCCCACAGACGCTTCGTCACCTCAGTGCGCGGCATCGGCTTGTCGCCCACCACGGGTGCGAGCGCTGGGCCGATCGTCACCGGTCGCATGAACGCCGCGTTCGGCTTGCGGGCAGCCTTCTTCGCCTTCTTCATGACCTTCTTCGCGACTTTCTTCGCAGCCTTCTTCTTCTTCGCCATCTCGTCTCCTTGGAAGACGCACAACGCGTCGCGGCCTAGTGTCGCACAATTAGCGTCAGTTTCAGAGGAGAAAACGTATTTTCTCCTCTGACAGCGCCCTCACATCGGCTCAGCGGCGCCTGGGAACCGTGATGGTATCCAGCACCTCGCCGGTGGTGGTGGTCACGACAACGACGATGGAATCCGCAGTGGCGCGCACCGTACCCACCTGATCCTGGCCCAGGACCACGGTCGTAAACCGCGCCTGCTCGAAGCCAGGACTGCCGGGATCAATGCGAGCGAACCGATGCGTGTGGCCGGCGACGACCAGGTCCACACCAGCGGCGTTGGCGGCTTCAATCCACTGCGCCTGCCCGTCCAATCCACCCGCGCGCTCGCGCGCGGGTGGCATCGAGCCCCAGCGAGGCTGGTGCATCAGCACCACCCGGAACGGCGCGGACGCCATGCGGGGCTCGGACGCACGGTGCGCGCCGAGCCAGCGGAGTTGCTCGGCCAGATACGGTTCGCTGCGGTTAAGCCGCGAGTAGACGTTGGTGTCGTCGGGCTTGTCCTCTCCGGAATCGAAGACCACCAGGTGCACCGGCCCCACATCGCGCGCGACGTAGAAGCGTCCTTCCACCGTGGGAATGTAGTCGAACAGCGACCGGGCGAAGGCGCCTCGCCACTCGTGATTTCCCCGTGCAAAGACCAGCGGACGCTCGCCGGCCAGCGCCTTGCTCACGGGGTCGAGCCATTTGGAAAACAGCTGATCTTCGCTCTCAAGCCAATGAAAGGCGTCGCCGGTCTGGGCCAGAAACTCGGACGTCTTCCAGTCGATCTTCTGCATCAGTGCATTGATGCGGACCACGTCCTCGTGGGTATCGGTAATGACGCTGAACGTCGTCGACGATTGGTTTCGGTCGAAGGTGCGGAACGCGTGCACCGGAGCTTCGGTGGACAATCCCTTCTCCGGCCAGTACGCATTCAGTTTGACGACCCTGGTGGCCACGGCCTGATAGCGATAGGTGTGGCCCGGGGTGAGGCCGGAAAGTCGCACGGCGTGGCGCGTGCCCACGTCCAGCAGCCCATGCGTCCGGCTCTCGCCCTCCCGATCCAGTGCCGCCGCCTCTCCGTAGCGGACCAGGGCATGGCTTGGCGTGTCCGTGATCCAGACGACCGTGATCGAGTCTTCCGACGGATCAACCAGGTAGGGCCCGTGCGTGATGACGGGCTTCGTGTCGTGGACGATGAAGGGCTGGCTCTGCGCCCGGGCGACGGGCGGGAGTGCGAGGCAAGCCAACAGCCCCGCCAGCCATCGCCAAGGGAAATGGTGAACTGACGGAACTGACGGAACTGGCGGAACTGACGGTCTTCGCATTTGCGCCTCACTTGTCCCGAGGTCACTTCGGGTCAGTCGAGTAGAGCTCGGATCTCGGTCTCGGTAAGTACGGTCGAAGCGTCTTTGGCGGCCCTGAAGATTCGCTCCACCCGTCCCTCATTGGCCTCGAGACCTCGGCGTTCGAGCCAGTACACGACGTTCGAACGGCCGGACATCGGCCCCACTTCGATGACTTGCTCGCGGCCGACGAGGCTGGCCGGCACGCCCGAATACACGGCATCCATGAGTCCGGCGTCTTGCTTCCTGTGCGCCTTGATCACGGCCGCAGCGTGCACGCCGGTGGCCGTGCGGAACGCGTCGCGGCCCAGCACGGGATAGTTCGGGGGCATCGGGACGCCGGTGGTCTCGGCCACCAGGTCGCAATACTCCGCCAGCCGCGAGAGATCGTCGTGCCGCTGGCCCAGCAGCACCAGATTCACCAGCAGCAGATCCATCGGCGTGTTACCCACCCGCTCGCCGATCCCCAGCGCCGCGCCGTGCAGACGCGTCGCTCCTGCCTCCCACGCCGCCAGCGAGTTGATGACCGCCAGGTCGCGATCGCGGTGGCCGTGCCAGTCGATGCCGATACCGCCGCCACACTCGTCCACAATCGACTGCACGAAGCGCACGACGGCCGCCGCGCCCGTTGGCGTCGCGTGCCCAACGGTGTCCGCGATACACACGCGCGACGCACCCGCGCGAATCGCGGCACTGTAGAGGCGCCGCAGCGAGTCCGGGTCCGCCCGGGTGGTGTCTTCAGTGACGTACATCACCGTCAGCCCTTCCTTGACGGCAAAAGTCACGGCCTCTTCGGTGAGCGACACGAGGCGATCGAGCGTCCAGTCTTCGGTGTACTGCCGGATCGGACTCGAGCCGATGAACGTGCAGCACTCGATGGACAAGCCGGCGCGCTGCGAGATCCGCGCGATGGGTTCGATATCCGCGATGAGCGTGCGCGACGCGCAGTTGGCCTGCACGCGCAGGCGCCCGGCGACAATCTCCCGGGCCAGACGCTCGACGTCAGCGGCGACGTGGGCGCCGGCCCCGGGCAGTCCGATGTCGGCCGTCTCGATGCCGAGCGCATCGATCAAATGAAGGATGCGGATCTTGTCGTCGATAGAGGGTGATGTGACGGACGGCGATTGCAGGCCGTCCCGCAACGTTTCGTCATCGAGCATCACGGGCCGGTCCACAGCGGGCGGCGCGCCAACCCGGTTCCAGTCATAAATGAGCGGATGCATTACTTCCTCAACCGAATCGTGAGCAGCCCGGCCGAGACGACCGCGATCGTCCAGAGCGACGCGCGGATTGCGCCGCTGCGCGCCGCCAGTGCCATGGTGTCGGTCAGCACCGGCTGGGGTCCGCGGCCCAGTTCCCACATCGCTTCGCGCAACAGATACTGCCGGGTTTCCGACGTCATCCAGAGGTCAAAGGTCGCATTCCACGTCAGCAGGCCCAGGCCCAGCCAGAGCAGCATCAGCAGCCGCGACCGGCTCATGCGCCATTCGCGCCGCGATACCGGATCACCATGGCCGTGATGTCATCGCCCTGGGCCGTCCCGCGGGTGAATTCACTGACGGCGGCGAAGATATGCGCGACGAGTCCCTCTGCGGTTGTGGCCGTGGCGGCTTGAATCGCGGCCAGCAATCGATCGTCTCCAAGTTCGTCGCCCTCGGCATTCATCGCCTCGGACACGCCGTCACTGAAGATCACGATGGTATCGCCCGAGACCAGCTTGACGGTGTCCTGGCTGTAGGGCGCGAACTCGAGCAGGCCTACGACCGGCCCGCCTTCCTCGAGACGCCTGACACCGGATGGTCCGACCACGAACGGCGGATTGTGACCGGCGTTCGTGTACGTGAGCGTTCCCTCGGAATCCAGGATGCCGAACATGAGCGTGACAAATCGCGACTCGATGCCCCGCTTGCACAGCACCTGATTCGCCACCGTCACAAGCCTCGCCGTGCCATCCACGCCGGTGACGTGCGAAGCGAACATGCCCTGCATCAGCGCGCTCAGCAGCGCCGCGGGCGGGCCTTTGCCCGCCACATCACCCAGCGTGAAGCCGAGCGCTTTGCCGCCAAAGTCCAGGTAGTCGAAGAAGTCGCCGCCGATTGAGCGGCAGGCAATGGACGCCGCGGCCGCCTCGGCGAAACGGAGATTGGCCAGCGGCTTCGGCATCAGGGCCTGCTGAATCTCGGCCGCGATCCGCATCTCCTGCTCCATCTTCGATTTCTCGAGCTTCTCCCGATAGAGCTGCGCGTTCTGGATGGCCGCCGAGGCCTCTGACGCCATGGCGTCCAGCGCCTTGCGCGTCGAACTGGACAGCAGCGTGCCCTTTTCTCGGCTGTCGAGATACAGCACGCCTATGCGCCGATTCTCCGTATTTGCGTCGGCCGTCTCCACGTACAACACCGCGTTGAGTGGCACGCAGACCACGTTGCGAATGCCCAGAGCCACCGTGCCCTGGTGCACGTCGGCGAATGCGCCGTCGAGCAGGTCGGCCATCACCTGCGCCTGCCCCAATCGAAACACCTCTTCGGGAATCTTCCGGCTGATCCCGAACGTGGCGTCGTTGAGCGGCACCTTGCCGCGGCCGCGGCCCAGCTTGAACTCCAGCGCATCGCCGGCGCCCGCCATCATGATGAACGCGCGCTCGGCCCCGGAAAGCTCAATGGCGGCGTCGAGCACCAATGCCAGAACGTCCTGCAACACGCGGCCCGACCCCAGGGATCGGAACCCTTCAAGCAGGGCGGTAATCTGCCGAAGGTCGTCGCGCGCACCCGTCATCGATCGCGAGACGCTGGAGGTCTCCTCGCCGATGTGGACCTGGATGTCGGCGCCGCCGCCACGGCCCAGCCTGATCTTGTCGCCCGACTTGAGGCGATGACTGGTCAACGGCGATTCGTTGACCGTGGTGCCATACCGCGAAGCCAGATCCCGCACGACCCAGGCCTCGTCGATGACCTCAATCACGACATGCTCGCGCGACACTTCACTGCCGGCGAGCCTGAGGTCGTTGTTTTCGCGGCGGCCGATATTGAAGGGGGATTTGTCTACAACGATGGTGCGCTCGCCCTGTGTATCCGTAATTTCGAGGCGAAGCTGTTCTGCCGGCAACTGTCCAGTGGTCATGGCCAGAGTATTTTACCCAGAATGAGGCCGACAATGACCACAGCGATCGCCACCCACAGCAGGATCTTTCGCTGCGGCGCGGGAGGCGCCACCCGTATGGCCGTCTCCATGGTCGGCGTTCCGCATTTGTAACAGACGATCGCCTTGTCGGCGATGGTGGTTCCACACGAGCGACACGTCACGCGTTCCTCCGTCGATTCCCCGGCCCGGGATACGATACAGCCGCTTCAGTATGCTCTTTCCCCTCCGCGACGTCATCGTGTCGCGCACGACGCCGGTAGTGACCTGGCTCCTGATTGCGCTCAGTGTTGGACTGCACCTGGTCCTGGCCACCAGCGATCCGGACGTCCGCACCGTCACGTTCGAAACGTGGGGCCTGATTCCCGCGGCCTTCTCCTGGACGACCGTCCTGACCTCGATGTTCGTGCACGGCGACCTGCTGCACCTGGGCAGCAACATGCTGTGCCTCTGGATCTTCGGCGACAACGTCGAAGATCAGATGGGGCACGGGCGATTCCTGCTCTTCTATCTCGCATGCGGCATCGTCGCCGCTCTGACCGAGACATGGTCAAGCCCAGACTCTTTGCTCCCGATGGTGGGCGCAAGCGGTGCGATTGCCGGAGTCATGGGCGCGTACTTCGTCATGTTCCCGCACTCGCGCGTCCTGGTCCTCCTGTTCCTGGTCGTCTACATCAACATCATCGAGGTGCCCGCCATCTTCTTCCTCGCCTTCTGGTTCTTCATGCAGGTCGTGGGGGGCTTGGGGCGCGCTGCTGAGGCTGCCACTACCGGCGGCGTGGCCTTCTGGGCGCACGCGGGGGGCTTCGCCGCGGGAGCCATCGGCGCTCGCATACTGCGCCGGCATGAACGTGCCACCTGGGAATGGCGCGATGGTCACGGCCCCGGCTAAAAGACCCGCGACGAATCAGCCCTTGCCGGACCTGGCGCGAATTTCAGCGCCCACCGTGGCAAGGTCGATCATGAGCTTCTCCCAGGCCGTGTCGTAGTCGGCGGGCGGCATTGACGCCTTCTTGCGCTTCAGCTCATCGATCTGCATGGTGAGCAGTTCCTGCTTCTGGAACAGCATCTGCAACGCCGGGTCCGTGGGTTTGGCCTCCACCACCGCGTCCAGATACGTCATTGTCGCCAGCGTCCCGTCTTCTCCGGTGGGCGACATGGCCTCGCGGCCGACACCGTCACCGTTGTCTTCGAGAATCGCGCGCTCGGTGGCGAGCTGCCCTTTCTGCTCGAAGTACTGTTTGACGACGCGCGACGCGTAGAAGAAGGCCTCCCACATCGAGGTGCGTGTGTTCTTGTCGAGGTCAGCCGCCTCGGAATTCAACGCCTGTATGAAGGCGTCGGCAAACATCGTGGCATACCGCTGCGAAATAATGCTGGTGGACGTGATGATGATGCGCTTGTCGCCGGTCAGTCCCGCGGCGAATGGAAAGCTGGCGCTGGAGCTGTTCACAAACACGACGCGCGCCTTGATGGGGGCGAGAACCGCTTTCCAGTCGGCAACCGTGAGATCGGGGCCGACGAGGTTGAACTTCGCGCCGGTGGCGTCCGCCGTGCCATGGCCGATGAGCATGACAAACAAGACGTCGGACGGCTGGAGCGCTTTTGAGAGCCGGTCGAACGTGGCGCGAACGTTCTCGGAAGTCGAGCGCAACTCGCCTTCGCCAGCCGTCTCCGCCATGACGGTCAGCTGCGACGACGTCATCTTGAACTTGTCGCGGAAGGTCGTCGCCAACTGGTCGAGCCAGCCTCGATGTTGTTTGGCGAACTGCGGCTCACCGGACGCGCCTTGAATCAGCACCGCGTGACGGGCAGGTTGTGCCAGCGCCACCGCTGGCACGAACGCGAGAACACACAAAGCGAAGAGTGCGGTTTTCATGGCGAGACTCAGTTCCGCTTGATGGCCAGCAGCAGAAGGTCCTGCGCCCGGGCAAAGGTGGGAGCCTGCTCCAGCGCCCTGAGCGCTTCGGTCTTGGCCTCGTCCTTCCGATTCAGTCCGAGGTACGTTTCCGCCAGATCCGCGTGCGCCTCCGCGCGGTTCACCGGTCCCAGCGCCATGACGGCCTGCAGTTCGGTCAATGCGGCCGCGTAGTCCTTCCTGGCCAGCGCCCGGCGGCCGAGTTGGCTGTGAGCCTCTACATCGTAGGGGTACACATCCGCCACGACGCGAAGGGCGAAGTCTTCGGTTGTGGTATCACCCGCTTCACGTGCCATGACGGCAAGGCGCTGGGCGGCCGCAAAATTGTCGTGATCCCAGGTCAAGAGTTCACGCAAGTGCTCGCGCGCTTTCGTGTTGTCGCCCTTTTTTGCGGCGAGATCCGCCAGAAGCGCCCGCGGACTTTCGTCTCCGCTGGCCATCGGCGCCAGGAGCGCCGCGCGTTCCAGAGCCTGCCGTGCGCCGTCCGTGTCACCAGCGTCGATGAGTGCCCGCCCAAGCGACCACTGCGCCATGTAACTGCCCGGCGACTTCGCGACCAGGGCACGCGCGGTTTCAAGCGTGAGTGGAACCGCTCGCTCGGCTGCGGGCCGCGGATCGGCCATCGCCCTGGCCAACGCTCCGTATTCTTTTTCGACGAAGGCCTTGAACGAAGCATCAACTTCGTCCACGGTCTTTGAGAAGGCCTTCGCGAACGCCTCCGCGTCCTTGGCGCCTCCGGCATAGGCCGAGAGGAGCCGGCGCACGCCTTCGTCGCCGGCCTGGCTGGCCAGATGCTCGGTCAGGAGCGACGCCTCGAAGTACGCGAGCCCCAAATCCTGAGGCCGCTGGAACGCGTTCGGCAGCCCTTTCACGCCGAAGGTCCTGTTCATGGAAAGCGCCGTGGCGTACTGGAGCGCCATTTCGCGGCCCCACGCCTTGTTGTAGCGGTGCTCCTCGAATACCGAGATGCCTTCAGTCAGCCATCGCGGCACGCGATAGTTCGACGACTGCAGCGTAAACACGTGGGCGATCTCGTGCCAGAGCGTGGCTTGCCATGCGAAGGAACCCGGGTCCTTCGGGGCCTTTGGAGAGTCCATCGTGATGACGCGGCCGAAGCAGGCGCCCAAGGCGAAGTCGAGGCCCGGCAGCCCCAGGGTGCGTACGGCAAAGTCATCGTGCTTCGAAAACACTTCGACGAGGATCGGTCCCTTCGGAGTGAAAGCGTACCGGGCGGAGAACGTCTTGTACGCCAGGTCCGCCAGCGGCAGCGCGTACGCCTTCAGAATGGCGGCTTCGTCCTTCGGGAACTTGAAGATGAACTCGCCCGACGTCACGGTCTCAAATCCGTCCACCACATCGAGCGATGCCAGCAGGTTATAGGTGCCCGAGTTGAAGGGATCGATCTTGAACGCGAGTTCCAGCGCCTGTCGCGCGCCCTTCTCATCGCCAATGCGCATCAGATAGACGCCAAGCGCGGAATGGGTCTCAGGATCATCGGGGTCGAGATCGACCGCCTTCTTCGCGAACACCGACGCGTCTTCGAATCGATACAGACGCGCAGCCTGATCGCCCATGACCAGATACCCACGCGCATACATGGCATCAACGGCCAGGGCCCTGCCCATCCATGTCTCGACGTCGGCCGCCCGTCCCTCCGCGAACGCGAGCGCTGCCCGAAACGCGAACTCCTCACGTGAGCCGGGACGCGCGGCGGCCAATCGGTCCAGGGCCTGGCTGGCTGCGGTCTTGTCTTCCTCAGCGAGTTCGGCCTCCACTTCAAGGAGCAACACACCAGGATGCGCTGGCGCCAAAGACAGTGCGGTCTTGCGAGCGGCGGCGGCTTCTGCCGGGTTGACGTCAGCCAACTCGGGAATCACGCGCGCCAATCCCAGGTGCGCGGGTATCCAGGCCGGATCGGCTTCGAGCGCTGCGCGGTAACTGCGAAGGGCGTCCGCCAGCTGGTGCTTCTCGGCGAACATGTCGCCCCACGACGCTTCGAAATCGGATTGCTGCAGCGGCAGCTGCCCGATGCGTTGAAAGATCGTGTTCGCCAACCGGAAGTCGCCGATCGCCTGAGCGGCCCGCGCCATCCGGAACGTGCTCTCGGGTGTCATGTCGTACGACTGCTGCATCAGCTTGCCGAGCTTCGCGCGTCCGTCGTCACGCTTCCCCTGCCGCATGTCGAGCAGGCCGAGTTCGAGCAACGCATCGCCCATGTCGCCCGCATCGACCAATGGTGCCAGGCGCGTGCGTGCCTGTGCGTCCCTGCCTTCGTACAACTCGATCAGCGCGAGCGAGACCGCCTTTACTTCGGGCGGGGCGGCTGTGGCTGTGGCGGCAGCGCGCGCTCGATCGAGAGCACCGCGACCCAGTGAGCGGCGAACGTGGCGCACAAGGGTGTCTGCGGTGGGCGGCTCTTCCTGCGTGCCCTGCGACCAGGGCGCGGCCGTGGGCACTGACACGAGGCACAGGATTGCGATGGGGATCAGCAGCCACCGGCGTCTTGTCATCACCACTGAATTTACCATTTTGACCTGTCAGCGCGTGCGCTCTTGCCGTAATGCACGAGTCTCCACTTTCAGACGCATCAGGAGCAGGATGCCGAACGCCACAGTCATGAGAGGGCCTGTGATCCAGGCGGACATCAGCAGCGCCATCGCGACCAGCTCGCCCAGCACAGCAACGTAGTTGGGATGGTCCACGTATCGGTAGGGCCCCGAGCGCACGAGCGGTATGCCTGGGAGCACCAGCACTTTGAATGTCCAGCGATCCGAGAGGTTCGCAATCGCCCAATACTTGAGTCCCTTGCTTGCGAGCATCAACAGGACTCCGGCGACCCACCAGGCAGGCGGAGCGGGAGCCCCGGCCACCGCGTCTACTGCAATGCGTGAGCGCCACATCCCTTCCGCCCCCATCAGCAGGAATGCGAGTGGGTAGAGGATCGACATCGCCACATAGACATCGCCCTGCGCCTCGATCGCACCACGGGCACGCAAACTGGTCTCGTTCCGCATGGACAGGCGCGTCTCGGCAAGCAGCAGCCCGATCATCGTCGCCAGCGCGAACGCCGTGGCGTCAGGCGTCATGCCTCATCCCCCGCATACGCCACGATTCGTCGCAAGGCGGAAGGTGCCAGACGTGCAGCAGCCCCGGCGACGTCCATGGCGAACGGTGATCCAGAGAGGCGCCGCATCCACCGGTTGAATCGCAGCTTCGAGCCCAGAGCGGCGTCGCGCGATGTTGAAAGCCGCTGAACGGCAGCGGCAAGATCGCTGTCCTCGAGCGCCTGCAACGCGGCAGCCGCAGCCAGCATCCCGCCTCGAATGGCGAGGTGAGTCCCGTCGCCCGTCATTGGGTCAACAAAGCCGGCGGCATCACCGGCCAGCAGCAAGCCCGGCACGCCTGGGGCATCACAATTGACCGCCAGGGGCCCGAGCACTCTTGGCGGTTCCGTCAGTCGCATCGCCGACGTGCGTTCGCGCAAGACGGCGTCGCGCTCCAGTACGCGTCGAATGATTTCCTCCGGAGTCCGGCCGTCGGGCCTGGGCCCCGTAACGACACAGATGTTGATCACGCCGGCACCGAGCGGGGATACGCCCACGTAGTGCCCCCGCCGGAGGTGCATCTCGCCAACGTCTGACATACCGGCCACATCGGTCACGTACACCCCATACGCCCACCGCCTGGGCTTCGGTGGGTGCCGGATCAGGTTCGCCGCTCGCGCCAGCACTGACTCCCGGCCGTCTGCAGCGATCGTGACTGCCGCCGGCATGCGGACGGTCTGCCCTGCCCTGCTCATCTGGACACCGGCGACCGTCGCGGGCCCGGCATCCCCACGCCACAACGGCCCCTGCACGCGGACGCCACATTCGAGCCGTGCTCCAGCCGCCACGGCCTTCTGCGCCAGCCAGTCATCGAACTCGATGCGAGACACCGAGAGCGCCGTCTGCCCGGAGTCGTAGAGCGCTCTGGCCGCCATTCGAGGACTCGACACCAGCATCCCGCGCAGGCGGACGGCGCCCGTCAATGGCCCCCCCTCGAGCCCGAGACCGGTCAACGTCGCCACCGCGCCTGGATTCAGCGTGTCGCCGCAGAGTTTCGGGCGCGGCATCGATTCACGCTCCAGCAGGCACACGCGGGCACCTGCGCGCGCCAGCATGAGAGCGGCCACACTGCCGGCTGGCCCGGCGCCCACCACGATCACGTCAAGCATCGAATTCCATCCCCGGGGTCATTCCCGGCCAAGCACGATCGCGCTGTTCTTTGATCCGAACCCGAGGCAATTGCAGAGCGCGAACTCGACCGCCGCACGGCGGGCAACGTTGGGGATGACGTCAAGTTCACACTCCGGATCCGGCGTGAACTGATTGATCGTCGGAGGCAGCAACCCATTGGCCATCGCCAAAGCGGTTGCAACCACGCCGGCCGCTCCACTGGCCCCTTGCGGATGCCCGATCATGGATTTCGTGGACGAACCGGGCACCTGCATCGCCCGGTGACCGAGCAGGCGCTGGACGCATCGCATCTCGACCGCGTCATTCAGCCGAGTGGACGTCCCGTGATAGTTGACGTACCCCACCTCTGCGGCGGAGATACCGGCCCGGCCCAGTGCGAGACTCATCGCGCGCACGATCTCCGTGCCTTGCGGGTCCATCTGCACGCGATGGTAGGCGTCACACGTGGAGGCATAGCCTTCGACCGTGGCGTAAACCCGGGCGCCACGTGCGCGTGCGCGATCGAGCCGCTCGAGCGTCAGCATCCACGCGCCTTCACCCAGCACAAACCCATCGCGGTCGCGGTCAAAGGGCCGCGACGCCTCGGCTGGGCGTTCGTTAAACGCGGTGGACACCACGCGCATCCGGCCAAAGCCGAAAATCATTCCCGGGGTCACGCACGCGTCCGCGCCGCCGGTCACGATCGCATCCGCCTCACCGTGCCGAATCAGATTCGCGGCATACCCCATCGCGTCGGTGGAACTGGTGCAGCCTGTGGACATGACATGGCTGCCGCCGCGCAGACCCAGCGCGATCGAAATTTCGCTCGACACGATGCCGACGATGGAGACGGGAATGGCATAGGGCGACACGCGATGGCGATCGCCGCTGTAGAAATCGCCGTACTGTCGCTCGGCGACATCGATACCGCCGGCACCGCTCCCCACCAGCACACCCATTCCATCGGTGTGTGATTTTGTGAGGCCGGCATCAGCGATCGCCTCTCGCGCCGCGATCACGGCGATCTGCGACACCTTCGCCGATCGCCGCGCGTCAATGCGGCCTTCGAACGGCACGGCGTCGATCGCGGCCGCAACCTCAGCGTCAGGTACCGGTGCCGCGACCTGACATGCCAGGTCCGACGCGTCGAAGCGATCGATCGCGCGCGTGCCGCTGCGACCCTCGCTGATCGCGCGCCAGAATACATCGCGGCCGATGCCGAACGGCGACACCACGCCAATGCCGGTAATGGCGACGCGCGGTGGCGAGGGGCTCATCCGCTTATAGTATGGTGCCGTAGTGGCGTCTCCACAGCGCGCATCGGCGGGCGGCCGCATCTTTGCGGCGATCGGCGGTCTCCTGTTCGCGGGGTCGCTTGCGTACTTCCTCGTGAGGTACCGCGACTTCGGAGAGGCGGCCGGTTCGTGGACGAACCGGGGCTGGACGGCCGTCTCAATCAACGTCCTCCTGTTCACGGTGTTCGCCTTGCATCACTCAGTCTTCGCGCGAACAGGCCTCAAGACATTGGTCAGCGCTCGAGTCTCCGAATCTCTGGAGCGCGCCACCTACGTCTGGCTGGCGTCGCTATTGTTCGTGCTGACCATCTGGGCATGGGTGCCAGTGCCAGGTACGTTGTGGCGCGTCGAAGGACCTGGCGCATGGCTGCTCTATGCCGGCTTCGCCGGGGGGTTGATCCTCACGGCGCTCGCCACCTCGGCGCTTGATCCACTTGAACTGTCAGGCGTCCGCCAAGCCTGGAACGCAGGGCGCAACGTAGGGCGTCCCTTTAGGGGCGCCAGTGAAACGGAAGGCGCCTTCGCGCTCAGCACGACCGGCGCATATGGCCTGGTCAGACACCCGATCTACCTCGGCTGGGTCTTCATCGTCTGGAGCGTGCCGGTGATGACGGGAACGCGACTGGTCTTCGCACTCATCAGCACGCTCTATCTCGTGGTCGCGGTGCCTCTTGAAGAACGGCAGATGCGCCGCACGATGGGCCCGGCGTACGAAGACTACATGCGTACGGTCCGCTGGCGGATGTTGCCGGGATTGTACTGAATCGCATGTGGCGCCCCTGAAGGGACGCCCTACGCACGGCGCATGCGGCGCCCCTGAAGGGACGCCCTACGTACCAGGCGCCTTCAGGGGCGCCACGGCGGTCGCCGGGGCCCTGCCGAAGATCTAGTCGTCGAGAAACACCATCGTCTGGTGGGATGGGATCTCAAACTGGCGGCGGCACTTTGAGCAGCTCACCGTGTCGTCAACGCGAAACAGGTGATCCTTGAGCTTCTCGAACATCGCGCGGTCGCGCGGATCACCCCCACCGGGCATGCGCTCTTTCCTTTCACGCAGAAGCCACTTGATCGAATAGTCGTCGCGATGCCCGCATTTGGGACATCTGAGCGACATGGGCTTCATTTCGTTGAACTCGTCGAAGCAATCCCGTTCGTTCAGCGCCATGCGGTAGATCCTAAGGGCGCCGGGCGTCGCGCTGCAACAGCTGTCGTTTGAGCCGCCCACTCGCCTTGTGATCGACCCGGCTGAATTTTACGACCGCCCTGCCCGGCCGAAAGGAGACGGCCAGGCGGGCAGCATCGGGCGCGGGCGCTCCTTCCTGAAGAAGAATTCAGTTACGCTGCAACGCAGGGCCTGTCAGGCTAGGCAACACCAGCCATGCGCGCACTCATTGTTGAAGACGATGGAAAAGTGGCTGGCGCCCTGAAGGCGGGCCTGGCGGCCGAAGGATACGAGGCGGTCGTGTCGCGCACGGGTGAAGACGGCTACTTCCGCGCCACCACGGAACCGTTCGATGTGATCGTGCTCGACCTTGGACTGCCTGGTCGCGACGGCCTCGAGGTTCTTTCCGGCCTTCGCAGCCGAGGACTCTCAGTCCCAGTGCTCGTGCTGACGGCACGCGACACCATTGAAGACCGGGTGGCCGGCCTGGACCGTGGTGCCGACGACTATCTTGTCAAACCCTTTGCCTTCGCAGAACTGCTGGCGCGACTCCGATCTCTGGTGCGTCGTGGCAAGGCCGATCAGGCCGGCCGCCTTGTGTTCGCCGACCTTGAACTGGATCCGGTCGCCCGCGAGGTGCGCCGTGCCGGAAAGCCAGTTGACCTCACCTCGCGTGAATTCGATCTGCTGGCGTACCTCCTCCGTCACCGTGGCCAGGTGGTATCCAGAGAGATGCTGGCGCGCGACGTGTGGAAGGAGCCCGGCCGGGGGACGCCGATCGACAACGTGATTGACGTCCACATCACCCGGTTGAGAAAGAAGATCGATGCGGAGGCTCCTGAGAAGCTGATTCACACTCTGCGCGGCGTAGGGTTCTCGCTGAAGGCCCCAACCGAGTGAGACAGCCTCGACTGCGTACACGGCTGACTCTGTGGTTCTCGGCGTCCATCTTGATCATCCTGCTGCCGGTGCTCTCGGGCGTGGCCATTATCCAATGGCACTCCATGCGGGCCGCCCTCGATCACCACCTGCGCGAGGACCTGGAATTCGCCCTGGAGATGCTCGTCTTGCGGGACGGACAGGTGGTCTGGCGCGTCGATTCAGAGACGGATCCGGGCTATGACGCGGGACCGCGCCGCTGGGTGGAAGTCTATGACGACCAGAAACGGCCGCTCTTCCTGCGTGGCGTCCCGGAGACGCCCTACATCTGGAAGGAACTTCCCGAGGTAGAGGCGGATCGAGACGGGCCGTTCACGCGGCAGACACCGTCCGGAGCCCACGTGCGGCTGTTGACGGTGCAGCGGCCGCTCGCTGGAGAACCAAAGTGGATTCGTGTGGCGCGCAGCGAAGACGACCTGCGGCATGACCTGCGGCAGATGGTTTTGATTTTCGCCGTCATCGGCCCGCTGGCGATCGTCACGGCCTCCGTCGCGGGATACCTCATCTCAGGCCGCGCGCTCTCACCGCTGACGCACATGGCCGAACGCGCGCGCATCATCAGCGCGGACCGGCTGTCTGAACGGCTGCCGGTCGTGAACGCGAGTGATGAGCTGGGCCAACTCGCGACGGTGTTCAACGACACGTTCGCGCGACTGCAGGGGTCGTTCGATCGCCTCAAACGGTTTACGGCTGATGTTTCGCACGAGTTACGGACGCCGCTGACCGCCATTCGCACTGTCGGCGAAGTGGGGCTGCAGGAGTCACGCACGATCGAGGACCACCAGGAAGTCATCGGCAGCATGCTCGAAGAAGCCGATCGGCTGGCCCGCGTCGTCGAAACACTCCTGACGCTGTCGCGCTGGGAGAGTGGACGGGTGACGGCGACGGTAGAGCCTGTCGATCTGGCGGAAGTGGCCAGGCATGTGGCGGGATACCTTTCGGTGCTGGCCGACGAACGTGGTGTGGCATTGGCGGTCAACATCACCGGCCCTCTCGCTGTGAATGGCGACGGCACAATGATTCGGCAGGCGGTCATCAACGTCGTTGATAACGCCATCAAGTTCACGGCCCCGGGCAGCCGGGTGACGATGTACTCCGCCAGCACGGCGGCAGAGCATCAACTCGTGGTTGACGACCAGGGGCCGGGCATTCCGGAAGACCATCGGGGACGGGTGGTGGAACGGTTCTATCGGATGGACCGCGACCGCGAGAGCGGGACCGAGGGCTCCGGCCTTGGCCTGTCCATCGTGCAATGGGCGATGGCCGCCAACCACGGACGCCTCGAATTGGGCGCAAATCCCGATGGCGGCGCCCGGGTCATTCTCGCCATGCCCCGACCCTGAACGGAAGTTCAGGATCTCTTCAGTTCCAGATCGTTCAGCGGCTCCTAGACTCACCTGTAGTCAGGAGTTCTCCTTATGAGACGACACCGCTGGATCTCGATTGCCGCCGCCACCGTGCTGTTTGCCGTGGCCTTCGGCTGGAACGCACACGTCGCCACCGCACCGATGCGACCCGTGGACTGGGTCAAGATCAACCCGGCTTTCGACGGCGCCACGTTCGTCAAGGACGCGGAGAAGTGCCTCACCTGTCACGAAGCCAGCATGGCCAAGTACAAGGGCACGGCTCACGCGCACGCGCTATCGCTGTCGGGGACCACGGATGTAGGCGATTGCGAGAGCTGCCACGGCCCCCGAAGCAAGCACATCGAGAGTCCGTCAGCCGAGCTGGCCATCACGGACGCGAAGTTACAGTCCTCGGTCTGCCAGCAGTGTCATGAGGGTGGCAAGCGGTTCGCGTGGAAGACCGGCCCGCACCAGGGAGCCGACGTCAGCTGCACATCCTGCCACGTGGTCATGGAGAAGAAGAGCGACCGCGCGTTGCTCAGCACGGCCACGGCTGGTGAGACCTGCTTCAAATGCCACGCCGAAGTGAAGGGCGACATGAACAAGATGTCGCATCATCCGGTGCGCGAAGGCCGTCTGGACTGCGCCAGCTGCCACAACGTGCATAGTTCCACACCTGGCCTCCTGACCAAGCCCACGCTGAATGACACATGCTTCACGTGCCACGCCGACAAGCGTGGTCCGTTCGTCTGGGAACATGCGCCGGTGCGCGAGAGCTGCGCGAATTGCCACACGCCCCACGGATCGAATCAACGGAACCTGCTGAACGGCAAAGACTCGTTCGTGTGCCTCAATTGCCACTCGTACGGCGGCCACATCAACCTGCCCCGATACAACCGTGTGAGCAACCCCTACGGCAGCGGCTGCACGAACTGCCACATCACGACGCACGGGTCCAACCACCCGTCGGGCGCCAAGTTCACCCGCTAGGAGAGGCTGCCATGAGGACCTTCGTTGCATTCGTCGCTTCCTGCGGACTGACGGTGTCCGCGTTCGCCCAGACCCCTCCTGCTCCTCCCCTGCAGGTGACCGGCAGCATCACGTCGGCGACTCAGAAGGTGGACAACAACACGGACTCCAGCAAGTTGTCGGAGTATCAGGATCTGTCGCGCCGGTTCTTTCTGCCGAAGGTGACATTCCTCGTCAGAGACACCGAGTCGGGGTGGCTGATGGACTTCGCCGGCACCAACCTCGGTCGTCGCGACCAGACCGTCCTGCTCAATGCCGGTCGTCCCGGCCGGTGGTCGCTTCAGGCCGCGTGGGCGGAGACGCCGCACCTCTACAGCAACAAGGCGCAGACGCCGTACATCGACCGGGGTAACGGCCTCTTCACCGTACCGTCCACCGTGCCGATCACGTTCAAGAAGTTGGCGACCGCCGCGGCCGATGCCCCGGGCGTCCTGGCCAGCGACCTGCTGATCGCGGAGTACCAGTCAAAGACCCTGCACCCAACGCCGCTGGGCACGCAGACCGAACGCAGCCGCCTGGCGGCATTCTGGAAGCCGTCCTCCGCGTTGGAACTGGGTGTGGCGTGGGACCGCAAAGACATGACCGGGTCCAAGTCCACCTATGGACCCATCGGCGACCGGCCGCCCCGCACGCTGAACATCCAGATCGCGGAACCCGTTGACTACCAGACCAATGACATCACGCTGTCGGCGGAACATCTGGGCCGCCGCTATCAGGTGAGGGCCGAGTACCTGTATTCGGATTTCGCCAACGCCATCGATACGCTGCGATGGCAGAACATCTACGCGAACGCGGCGCCCGGCGCGGAGTTCGACACGTGGGACCGCATGGTCGGCACGTACGGGGCGCGACCCCTTTCGCCGGACAACCGGTACCACAACGCCCTCGTCAACGCCGGCGTGGACATGCCGGCGGCAGGACACCTGAGCGCCAGTGCATCGTTCGGACGGTTCGAACAGGACGCACAGTTGTTGCCGTACTCTACGGCCGCCAACTCCATCGCGACCAAGACCCTTCCGCGCACCAGTGCCCAGGCCGAGATCACTACGGCCAACCTCTCCGCGGACTACGTCGTCACTCCCCTGCCCCGGTTGACCTTCCGCGCGTTCGTGCGCAGCTCCACGATGACCAACAACACGCCGTCAAGCCAGTGGCAGTACGTGACCTCGGACACCGCCAACCTCAACGGCACCGTGACCTACGTCAACAAGCGCGTGAGTCTGCCGATTGCGTCCGACCGTCAGTTTGGCGGAGGCGAACTGACGTGGCGGCTTCCGGTGAAGCGCACGAGCGTGGGCGTGGGCGTTGAACGCGATGCGATCACCCGTGATTTCCGCGAGGCGGATACCACCGAGAATCGTGTGCGCGTGTTCGTGCGCACGCGCCCGGTCGCCGGCGTGTCGATTCAAGCC
Organism: Vicinamibacterales bacterium; assembly: GCA_046597705.1. Lineage (GTDB taxonomy): Bacteria > Acidobacteriota > Vicinamibacteria > Vicinamibacterales > SCN-69-37 > SYFT01. Next base: position 18,241 of record JBKJJZ010000211.1, read on the forward strand.
CGGTACCTGTTCGCCACGCGCGATGGCGGTGACTACGACTACGCGGTGACGCGCGAGGGCTACTGGTATACGCAGGCCGAGCCCAACGATCAGAACAACCCTGGACTCACGTTCGATAACCACCCCGACATGCGGAGGTACGACGTCTCCGACCGCGTCCGCCACCAGACCGACGTCACGATCAACCTGACCCGCAGCGACACAATCGCGCTCTCGGCATACGTCCGTCATCAATCGAACGACTTTGACTCGAACGTGGAGTCGGTGCAGCCATTGCTGGGCACGGGCCTGCCCGAAGCACAATCGCGCACACCCGGCAGCCAGTTGGGCTGGCTGAAGGACAGCCGCATGCGCTACGGCATGGACCTCTTTGTGCAGCCCAATCCGCGCGTGACGTTCACGGCGTTTGCCGGATTGGACCGCGGCACCGGCCTTGAGCGTTCGCTCGAGTTCAACGAAAACAACAAGCAGAATCCGAGTGGCGTGGCCACGGCCTCTCTGGGCCCCTGGACGCGCGGGTCCAGCCAGTGGACGGCCGATTTCACCGACAAGACCTGGAGCGGCGGCGTGGGCACAAAGCTCGACGTGGTGCCGGAACGCGTGCTGCTCTCGGCAGACTACGCGTGGTCGCTGGCCAAGGTCGAACTCGACTACGGCGGATACGGCTTGAACAACTTCGATGGCGTTCCATTCCCCGCCAACAACGAGTTCGCGTTCTCGTCGCCGCCCGACGTCCGCGAAGACTTGAAGACGCTGAACATCCGATTGGACATGCCGTGCCATCAAGTCACGTTCATGGCTGGCTATCGCTACGAGTCGTACAACCTGAATGACTGGCAGCAGGGGTCAGGTCAACCCTGGGTTGAATCAGTCGGTGCTGACACGCTGCTGCGCGATACCTCCAGGTCGCACCAGTGGGGCAACCGGCTGTTCAACCTGGGGACCTACCTTGCGCCGAGCTACAAGGCGCACGTGGGATGGGTGGGATTACGGGTGGGTTTCTGAACGCCCGGCGGAGCCCCGACTGACAGGGGCAAAGCGAGTATCCTGAGCGATGCTTGGGACCGCTTCCGTCGTCTTTTACATCTCCGGCCACGGCTTCGGGCATGCGTCACGCGAGGTCGAAGTCATCAACGCGCTTGCGGCCGCCAGGCCGGACCTCAAGATCGTCCTTCGGACTTCTGTATCGGAGGCGCTTCTGACTCGGACACTCCGTGCCCCAGTAAGCCGGCTCGAGGGGCCCTGCGACACCGGGGTGATCCAGCGCGACAGCGTGACGCACGATGACGAGGCCACCATCCGTGAGGCCGTCGCCTTCCAGGCGACGATGGCCGGGCGAGTTGATGCGGAAATTGCCCGGCTCAAGCCGTTCGACGTCCGCGTGATCGTCGGCGATATCCCGCCCATGGCTTTTGATGTCGCGGCCCGACTCGACGTGCCAGCGATCGCCATCGGCAACTTCACATGGGACTGGATCTACGAGTGGTATGCCGAACCGCTTGCCGCCGCGCCCACGCTGCTCGCGGACATTCGACGCAGCTACGGCCGCGCCACGCATGCGCTGGAACTGCCGCTCTCGGGCGGCTTCGAAGTGTTCCCGCACGTCACCCGTATCCCATTCATCGCGCGCCACTCGACGCACACCCGCACGCAAGCGCGGCGCCTGCTCGGCGTCGATGCCGGACGTCCGCTGGCGTTGCTGTCGTTCGGAGGATATGGCCTCCAACGCCTGGCGGTGGACACGCTCGATTGCCTGGACGACTGGACGGTGGTGTTGACCGACCGCATCACGAGTCTCGGCTCACACCCGCCGCCGCACGTGCGCCTGATTCCGGAGTCAGCGTTCGATAACGGCGCGGGCGCCGCCGGCAACCTGAGATACGAAGACCTGGTCGCTGCGGCGGACGTCGTTGTCACCAAACCCGGCTACGGCATCATCAGCGAATGCATCGCTCACGACACCGCCATGCTCTACACCTCGCGCGGGCGCTTCCGAGAGTACGACCGCATGGTTGTGGAAATGCCCTCCCTGCTGCGCTGCCGTTTCATCGACCAGGAGGATTTGTTTGGTGGCAGATGGAGGGACGCACTGGAGCAGTTGATGCGCCAGCGGCCACCGTCCGGATCGACCGCGACGGACGGCGCGACGCGCGCGGCCGCGTTTATTCAGAACGCGGTGGACACGTGCAGTGCGCCAGCGTCCAGAGACGATTAAGGCGTTCCGTCCAGTCCGGCACCAGGGCCGCGTGTTCGAACAGCATGCCCATATCGACATCGGCCTTGAACCCGATGCGCACGGTCATGGGCGACATCCACTGTTCGATCTGTGAGACCACCCGGTGCGGGCTGCGGAAATGATTCAGGATCAGCAACCGGCCACCGGGCCGGCATACACGCTGCATCTCGCGCAGGACACTGACGGGGTCTGGCACCACCGAGATCAGGTACGGCGCGTACACCACATCAAACGTCTCGTCAGCGAATCGCAGATCCGCCGCATCCATCTCGAACAGCCGCGGGCACAGACCCTCGCGCGCCGCACGGGCCTCCGCACGGTCGAGCATCTGCGGCGAAAAATCGATCCCCGTCACGTCCGTGCCGGCCTTGTACAGGGAGAGGTTCAGTCCAGTGCCCACGCCCACCTCGAGGATCCTCTTGCCCGAGGTGTCCCCCATCACCTGCACGGCGCGACGACGGCCCTTCTGAAGCACGGGGCCGAAGGCGATGTCGTAGATCGCCGACATGTTCTCGTACACGCGCGCCATCAACACGTTTTCGACGACCGCGACCGACAGTTCCTGGGGACTCTTTCCTGAACTCACCGGTGCCGCCATGTCAGGACAAATGCTGGCGGGAAATTCCGCCACACAACTCGACGGGACGGTTCTGTGCCCATCCGCTCGCTCATCGCCCGGCGGAAGGCCTTCGCCAGAGGCGTCGGGTACCCGTTCAGGTACTGAAACGTGGTGAAGGTGCCGCCGCGCGCCAGCGACTCCGTGACGGCGTCCAGAATCGTTTCTGTCACGTCGGCCGACAAGCTGGCGAACGGCAGGCCCGAGATGATGTGCGCGGCCGGAAACATGTCTCGCTCTCGCAACAACGAAGGCAGGTTGGCCGCGGACGCACAAATCGCTTCGACGCGTGGGAATCTGCGCGCGATAGCGGCCACAAATGCCGGCTCGACATCAATCGCCAGAGCATGCGCCTTCGCACCAAGGCGCTCGGCAATCGCGCGTGTCACCACGCCCGTTCCCGGGCCCAGTTCGACCACGTTTGTGGGGCCGGACAGGTCGATGCCCTGCACCATTTCCTCAGCCAGCGCCCGTGAACTTGGGGCCACCGCGCCGACCGTTCGAGGGCTACGCACGAAGCGCCCCAGCATCAGCAGATGCTCGTTCATTGAGGCGACTATACCCCGAATGGCCTAAGAGAACAGTGCCGTAAGCAACCGCTCGCCCGCTTCCGGCCGGCCGTGCAGAGTGCTGATGCGCAGGCCCTGGACGCGATCGCGAAGGGCGTTCGCCGTGCCGACGCTCCACTCGTGCCCCATGGCGGCAGGATCGGGCGCCACCCGCAGTTGCTCGAGCAGCGCATCGGGCAGCCGCACGCCGCTGACTTCGCTTGCGTGGAACTCCGCTTGCCGGACGCTGTCGAGCGCCACCAGACCGGCAATGATCGGGATCCCGGCTGCCTTGAGCCTCGGCAGCGCGGCATCGAAGGCTTCGAGGTCGAAGATCGGGGGCGTCAGCAGGTATTCGGCGCCGGCTTCCACCTTGAAATCCAGCCGTCGCCATTCCGCATCCAGATCGGGCGAAAACGGATTCACAGCCGCACCGATGTGGAACTGGGTCGGCGCGCCATGCGACTGGCCGCCGATGTCCAGCCCCCGGTTCAGGCTCGACGCCATGTTGAGCAGCCCGATCGCGTCCACTTCAAACACCGAGGTCGCATCCGCATAGGCCGTCTGCGGCGCCGGGTCGCCCGTGGTCAGCAACACGTTCCGAATCCCCATGGCGTGCGCCCCCAGCAGGTCCGACTGCAGGCCCATGAGATTGCGGTCGCGGCACGACACATGGAGCACGGCTTCGACACCGCTCTGCCGCTGCAGCACGAGCGACAGCGCCAGCGCACTGACTCGGGCGCCGTTGCGCGGATAGTCCGGCACGCTCACGGCGCAGACGCCGGCGGCCTGTTGACGGCGCACGCCCGCGACCACTGCGTCCAGATCGAGACCGCGCGGTGCGGAGGCTTCGCCCAGCAGCGCAAACTTCCCTTCAGACAAGATCCGCCCCAGGTTCGACCGTTTTGCGCGGGGCGTTGGGGTGACCGCGGCCATGGGTTCCGTGTCTGTCACCA
>JBKJJZ010000413.1:0-14420 GCA_046597705.1 Vicinamibacterales bacterium
TGATTCGATCTTCGGAGGCCGGACCTTCAGGTCCGGCGGACACGCCGGGTCTAAAGACCCGGCCTCCGAAGACTAAAGACCCGGCCTCCGAAGACTAAAGACCCGGCCTCCGAAGACTCAGCGCCGCGTCCACACAATCGCCACAAGCTGCACGTGAATGCCGCCGCGCTTCGGTGCGATGGTGACCATCTCGAGCGCATCGTCACTGGACTGGGGAGCCGCTGCTCCACCGGCGGCTGACACCGCGCTCTCCACTTCGCTCTCGAGATCGGCCAGCGCCTGACGCGCGGCATCGAGATTCTGCTGCGCGCGTCCTACGTCTTCGCTTTCCTTCGAACCGCGCATCCAGCCCTTCGCGGCGGTTGATGCTTTGCCGATGGTGCTGGCCGTCAGTCCTCCGCGGCGGCCGAAGATCGCGCCCAGAGCCGCGGAGCCCAGGGCGCTTGCGGCGGACAGCCCCGCCTGCACCTTGTGCTGCGAGACATCCTGCTGCTCCTTACCGAGCGCCATCTCTGCCTTGCGCACTTTCTCGGTGGCGGAATTGAGCTTCGATGCGTACTTCGAGCGAAGCGCGTCCACTGTCTTGTCACGCGATTCCCGCGCCGCCGACGCGATGCGAATGCGGAAGTCGCGTTCACTCTCGCCAGACTGAGACACGAGACCGAGCGCAGGGTGGCGCTGCAGCGTCAACCGCTGTGTGCGGCCCAGCCATCGATCCAAATCCTTCGCCCACTTGGCAAACGTCTTGACCTGCTGCGCCTGAAACGGAAGCGATGCGAACGAGCCGCCCGCCGGCGGTTCGGCCACCAGGTGTTGGGGCAGAAGCTCGCTGGCAGCGCTCGAATCCCAATCAACAACGACCGTGCCTGGATCGAGCGGCACTGTCACGGCAACCACGCGCGTTTCATCGACGCGGCGTTTCGCGTCAGAGAAGGTGATCTCGGCCGCGCCGTAGAGCGAGGGAACCCACGTGCCGCCCGCAGCTCCGGCTGGCACAAAGAACTGGGGAATTTCAGGCGCGAGCATCGGCCTTCCACCGCCGCCAAGGCTGCTTCGGGACAAATCCGCTTCTCCGGGACTGACCAGAGACGATGTTGCTGCGCTTGCTGCCGGCGTTGGAGCCGCCCCCGATACCGCCGAAACGCCGCTCGCCGACAACCGCTTGAAGTCTTCGCGCGTGAAAGGACCGCGCAGGTACGACAGTGCCCATCGGCTTTCGATGACGACCGGGCCGTTGGCGTGGACGTTATGCACCAGGAAACGGCGTTTGCCAAGTCCCGTGATGGCGGCATCCGCCTCCGCGCGATCGAGCTGGCCACCGGCCGCGCCTTCGAGCCCGTCGAGCAATCGTGCGCGATCGCGATCGGTCTGCAGGCGCCCGATCAGCCACGTGCCGGCATTCGAGAGTGCCTTGTAGTCCAGGTCCACTGGATTCTGAGTCGCAAGACACACACCGACGCCGAAGGCGCGTGCCTGCTTGAACAGGGTCAGCAGTGGGCGCTTCGATGGAGGATTCGCGACAGGCGGCAGGTACCCGAAGACCTCGTCCATGTAGATGAGTGCTCTCAGGCTGGTCGTGCCGGACTGGGTCCGCATCCACGCAACGATTTCACCCAGCAGCAGCGACACCACAAACATCCGTTCCGCATCGTCGAGATGCGCGATCGAGATGATGCTCACTCTGGGTTTGCCCTGGGCGTTGTGCAGGAGGCTGGCGATATCAAGCGGCTCCCCTTCGAGCCAGGCCGCAAAGCCTGGCGCGGCGAGCAGGTTGTTCAACCGGGTCGCAAACGCAAATCGCTCTTTCTCCGGGTAGAACGACTCCAGTCCCATCACTCCGACGACCTGGGCGCCGGACGGGTGCTGAATCTCCTGGATGAGGTCGCTCAGTGTGAGATCGCGTCCAAGTTCCCAGGCGTGTCCCACGATGGTTGAGAGCAGAATGTGGTCACGGCTGGTGAGCGGGTCGGCATCGATCCCGAGCAAACTCAGCAAGCCGGCCACGACGCTCGAGACGCGATCGCCCAACAATTCCGGATCGTCGCGAAACGCCGCCGGTGGCGCGGCCAGTGAACTGAGTACTGACAGCGGCCGGCCGGCCTGCGAGCCGGGTGTGTAGACGGCAAAGTCGGCCGCCTGGCGCATGCGCGCGATGCGGGCACCGTCCTGTCCCCAACTTGCCAGGCCTTCGCGCCACTTCGTGGCCTCGCGTTCGGCAAAGGCCTCAACGGTCACGCCGGCGCGTGCGGCTTCGTCCGCGCTGACCCAGGGCGCAAACGACGCGGCGTCGAGCGCGGGGAACGACAGCAGCAAGTTGCCGACATCGCCTTTCGGATCGATGGCAATCACGGGCACACCATCGATCGCGGCTTCCTCCAGGATCGACAGGCACAGCCCCGTCTTGCCGCTGCCCGTCATGCCCACGCAAACCGCGTGCGTGGTCAGATCACGCGAGTCGATCAGGAACGGTTCAGGAACCGTGTTGCCGGTCTCGGGATCGACCTGACGGCCCAGATAGAAGAGCCCGAGTTTCTCGAAGTCACTCATCGACTAACCACGTGCACGCTTGCGTGGGGCTGCCACGGCTTTGACCACCGGTTTTGCCGACACGGCTCGGGCCGCCTTCTTCTTGTTGGCCGAGACCCGCTCGAGACTCTGCCGCAGCGCTTCCATGAGGTTGACCACCTTCGGCGGTGCTTCGTCGATTGGCGCGACGATTTCTTCGCCTGCGATCTTCGCGTCGATGATGCGGCGCAGCTCTTCCTGGTAGTTGTCCTTGTATTGCGTGAGGTCGCCTTCCACTTCGAAGTTTCCAATCACCTGACGCGCAAGTTTCAGTTCGTCAGGCTTGGTCTTTGCCGGGACGGTCTTCAACTCGTCGATCTCGCTCATCGACCGCACCTCGCTGGCGTGCCGAAGCGTATACATCACGAGCCCGTTCTCCCTTGGCTGGATCGCCACCAGATACTCGCGACCATACAGCGCCATCTTGCCCACGGCCGCCTTGCCCTGCATCCCTTCGCGCATGACGGCAAACGCATCAGCAGCCACCTGGCCGTCGGGCGCCAGGAAGTACGGCCGCTCCACATAGACCGGGTCGATCATCTTCGCGTCGGCAAACTGCACGATGTTGATGATGCGGGTGGACTCCGGGCGCACCTTCGCCAGATCCTCATCCTCCATCACCACGTATTTGCCCTTCTCGAACTCGTAGCCCTTGACGATGTCCGTGTTGGCCACTTCGGTCTGGCACGTGGCGCACCACTTCTTCTGGTTGATGCGCGAGCGGCACTCGCGATGCAGCTGGTTGAAGCTGATGGTTGCGGCAGAGTCGGTCGCGGGAAACACCCGGATCGGAATGTTGACCAGGCTGATCTTGAGATACCCCTTCCACGTCGGTCGCGCGGCCATATCGACTCCTCCCGGCTGAAAAACAATGGACCACGCAATTAAAGCACAGGAGCCCGAGGGTGCCTGGGCACACGCTCCGGCAGTAGACTGTCCGTGCCATGACCCGCCCACTGGTCGTCTTGTTCAGCTGCGTCGTGGGCGCCCTGCTGCTCGTGGCCAGGCCGGTTGAGCGCACTGCCAGGCTGGGTCCCGAAAATGGCGACGATTGGTTCGCGCTGCAGCGCGCGTATCCCACTGGGCGGCGTCCGCCGGTGGATGTGCTGGACCGGGCCATGGCAGCGCGACGAGGGACTCCGGGCACGCGGCCAGCGCTGGCGCTGACTTCCAGCCAATGGGTGTCGATTGGCCCAAGTCCCATCTACGTGAACAACGCGTTGCCATATGCGGGGCGCGTAACGGCGATCGCGACGCATCCGACGCTGCCTGGCACGATCTACATCGGCGGGGATGCTGGAGGCATCTGGCGCACCACGGATGGCGGCGTTCGCTGGGTCTCGATCACTGACGACATTCCCGTCCCCGCGATCCAGTCCATCGCCATCGATCCGGTCAATCCGCAGCTGATGTACGCCAGCACCATTCAGCGCACGTACGCCACGCGATGGTTGTCGTCCACCGATGGCGGCGCCACCTGGTCCGTGTCGGCCATCAAGCTCGCCGATGGGCGGTCATTGTCGCCGGCGCTTTGCTCGGTCAACGTCTTCAAGGCCTGCATCCCGCCGTCGTCTGGCCGCATCATCATCGACCCGCTGCGCGCGGGGTCGGCACAGACCAGCACGATCTACTACGTGGGTGCCAGCACGCTGCTGCGTTCCGACGATAGCGGTCGAACGTTCCGCGCCGTGTTGTCCTTGCCGGTGGATCTCGACTTTGCTGGCGCGTCGGCGCCGGCCCAGAGCCCCGAAGCGCCTTACCTGCGCGACGCCACTATCGATCCCACCCGGCCCGAACGTTTACTGGCGGTGGTGGCGCAGCCGAAGTGCCTGAACGGACAGTGCACGCTGATGGAAAGTGCCATCGCGGCGTATCGCTCATTCGACGCTGGCGCGCATTGGACTGCGCAGACGCTGACGACACTGCGCGACTACGACCTGGCGGCGGGCCTTGCCGTGCGGTATTCAGATCCGGGTCCGGTATATGTGCCGCGCGCACGCGTCGCTATCGCGCCATCCGCCCCTGACGTGATGGCGGTTGCCGTGCGCGATCTGTTTCTCAATCGGCCGCGCGTGTTCCGCAGCACCAATGCCGGCGATTCATGGACGGAGACGCCGGCGCCAGCGACGTCGCTGACCTGGCCGCTGGCGCTCGCGTTCTCGCCCACTGATGCGAACACCATGTATGTCGGCAGCAACGGTGTGTACCGCACCATCAACGCGGGCCAGACGTGGGCCACGCTCTCGCCAACCCACGCGGACAACATCGCCATCGCATTTACGGCTGATCGCAGTCCGCTCATCGTGAGCGATGGCGGCATCTACAAGGGAACCATCACCGCAAACACGCTGACGGTGTTGCATCAGGCGCTTCCCATCACTGAGTTCTACTCCGTGTCGGCACATCCATCGAATCCGCTCCTGATGGCGGGGGGAACGCAGGATAACGGCACGCTCGTCTATCAGGGCAGCCTGGGCTGGTCACTGCTCACGGGCGGCGATGGCGGAGACACCGTGTGGGATCCCGATCCGCAAACGATCAGGGTCTACGCCGAGGTGGAGTGGATCGTGAGCGGCGGTTCGAACGTCTTCCAGTTCTACCGATGCGAGGTGGGCGCGTGCCTGGCGCGACGCACAGGCATTGATTTGTCACTCGACGGCCCGTTCGCGCCCCGCATGGCCATGGATCCGTCGAACTCATCCACCATCTGGATCACCGCCGAGAAACTCTTCCGCACGGACAATCGCGGTGAAAGTTGGGTGGCCGCATCACCATCGGTCGGCAACGACCTGCGCTGCTGGGATGACGCAGCGGGCATGCGCAGCTGTGCGCGGTCGCGATACTTCACCGCCGCGGCCGTCGCCACGACGGCGTCGCAGACGGTGTACGGCGGCACGCTGAATGGCGACGTGCGGGTGACCGACGATCGGGGACAGACATGGCGCAGCGTGGCCGGCGCGCAGGCAGGACCACTGCCCGTCAGAGCGGTCAACGAAGTGATCGTTGATCCGCTGAACGCGCTGTCCGTGTATGTGTCGTATTCCGGATTCAACTCCGGCGGATCCGGCAACGGCCACATCTTCCATAGCGCCGACGGCGGTCAGACGTGGACTGACATCTCCGGCAATCTCCCGGATGTGCCGGTCAACGCGTTGATGATCGATCCCGACTCCACCGGATCCGGTTCGCCGAGGGTGCTGTACGCCGGCACCGACATCGGCGTGTATCGCGCCACGCTCAGCGGCACGCCGCAGTGGGATGTGTTCGGAACGGGGCTGCCTCCAGTCGTGGTCACCCGGCTGACCTACAACCGCACGACGCGCCAATTGCTGGCGGCCACCTACGGCCGTGGCATCTGGGCGATCTCGAGCCGGTTCAGCCGATGAGAGTCACGCGAGGGCTGCTTGTGTGTTGCGCGCTGCTGCTGGCGGCGTGCGGCGGCGACGCTCCGGCCGCGCCCTCTGCCGCGCTGAACCTTGCCGGCACATGGACTGGGACGTGGACCTTTACCAGCGGCGGAGCCAACGTGTCGGACGCGGTCACGATGACGTTGACGCAAAGCGGGACGGCAGTGGGCGGCCCGTGGTCGGCCACCGGTGGCGCCGCCGGCACGGTGTCGTTCACGCCGGCCGCCGACTATACGGGCACGGCCAGCATCAGCCAGACACTGCTCCTCGGTGGCAACTGCAGCGCGCAGACCACGCTGACCGGCACCGCTTCGTCGAACCAGATTCGGTTCACGCTGGGAACGCTGACGCCCACGGGCCTGTGCCAGTGGCCCACCACCCACCAGTTCACGTTCACCCGCTGACGCGGGTATTCGAGTGCACCAGAGCACCACGGGACCGCGAACGATAGAATCGATCCCGTGCCCAAGTGGCGTGATGATCCCGCGAAAGTTCGCCCGATGCTGGCCTCCCTGGACCCGCCCCCTGTCGAGCAGCAGGGGTTCGTCTACGAACCGAAGTACGACGGCATCCGCGCGCTGGTGGACCTGCACCCACCTGTCGGGCCGGAACCCGCGCGGGTCGTCATCTACTCGCGCAACGGTCATCCCAAGCAGCACCAATTCCCGGCCATCGTCACGGCGCTGAAGAAGATCGCGGCGAAACTCAAGGGGCCGCTTTTTCTCGATGGAGAGATCGTCGCGACAGACGCGAAGAGCCGTCCCCTGCCGTTTGGACGAATACAGGGTCGCATTCACCTGACGGCGGCCACGGACATTGCCCGCGCGGAAAAGGCACAACCGGCCGCGCTCATCGTCTTTGACCTGCTGCGTGATGACGACCGTGACATTCGCGGACTATCGATGGCGGCGCGCAGGCTTCGCCTGCAGGATGCGTTTCCAGTGAAGACCGGCGGCACCGGGCTGGTCCGTCTCAGTGAGATCGTGGCCGACGATGGGCGGCAGATGCTGGAGCGTGCGAAGCGTGAAGGCTGGGAGGGACTCATCGGCAAGGACGGCCAATCCGTGTATCACTCAGGCCGTCGAACCCCGGCGTGGCGCAAGTTGAAGTTGCTCAAGAGCGACACGTTCCTCGTCGGAGGATGGACAGATCCGCAGAACAGCCGGCATCACTTCGGGTCGCTGGTGCTGGGCAAGCCTGAGGGCGGCCGTCTGTCGTGGGTCGGCAACGTCGGCACCGGGTTCGATCAGGCGGAGCTTTCGCGCGTGGCAGCGAAGCTTGACGCGCTCGCTTCGAAAGACTGCCCCTTCGCGGATCCACCACGGGCGATTGCGAAAGCGCACTGGGTGAGGCCGAAGATGGCCGTGGAAGTGCAATTCACAGAGATGACCTCGGACGGCATGGTGCGCCATCCCGTGTATCTGGGCGAGCGTGACGACATTGAAATCGTACCGTCAAAGCCCGAACCAGTGGCGAATGACCCGCTGACGGCGCTGGTGGCACACCTTCACGGGCTCGAGGATGCGCGTAAGGACGGTGAACTCCTGTTGCCAGGGAAACAGCGTCTGCGCGTCACCAACCTGGCCAAAGTCTTCTGGCCTTCGCTGAAACTCACCAAGGGTGACCTGCTTCGCTACTACGTGGAGGTCTCTCCGTTCGCGCTGCCGGTGATTCAGGATCGGCCCATGATCATGCGCCGGTTCCCGAATGGTATCGAGCAGCACGCGTTCTATCAGCAGCGGCACCCGGAACCTCCGCCACCAGGCATCAGACGCGAAGTGCTGGATGAAGATGTCGATCCAATTGATCCCGGCGAGGGCGGAAGGGAACGTCTGATCGGAGGCTCGCTCATCGAGCTTCTCTACCAGGCGCAACTCGGATCGATTTCGCTCGACCCATGGTTTTCTCGCGTCTCCTCACCGTTGTATCAGGACTTTGCGGCGATCGATCTCGACCCTCTCGAAGGCACCTCGTTCGCGCGTGTGCTGGATGTGGCGCGTTGGGTGAAGGAGGCCCTGGATACGTTGACCATTCCGGCGGTCGCCAAGACGTCCGGCGCCAGCGGCATGCACATCTACATCAAGCTCCCAAAGAAGACCACGTATCAGTCCGGCCAGCTCCTGTGTCACCTGGTGGCAACGATGGTGTCGTCGGCGCATCCGAAGGTGGCAACGATCGAGCGGATGGTCAAGAACCGTCCGAAGGGCACGGTGTACGTGGACTACCTGCAGAACATCCTCGGCAAGTCGCTGGCCGCCGCCTACTCGGCGCGCGCCAGTGATTACGCCGGCGTGTCCACCCCGCTGACATGGGCCGAGGTGGCCGAAGGCGTCGACCCTCGCGATTTCACGATTCGGACGGCGCCGGCCCGCTTCCGCGAGGTGGGCGACGTGTGGGAACCCATTCGCACGGGCAAGCCGGTCGACCTGAAAGCGATTCTTCGCAGATGAGCTCGGCGCAAATGAAAAAGACGTCGGGAATCTTTTTGGCTGAAAAAGATTCCCGACGTCTTTTTGGGGGTACCGAGCTCATGTTGACGCGGTTTGCGCCAGCGCCGACTGGGTACCTTCACCTGGGCCACGTGGCGAACGCTATCCACGTTTGGCGCGAAGCACGCGCCCGCGGCGGCGCGGTGCTGCTCCGGATCGAGGACCACGACCGGGACCGCTGCCGCCCCGAATACGAGGCCACGTTGCTGGAAGATCTCGACTGGCTCGGGTTTGTGCCGGATGTCTACCCGACCGACGCCTTCAGAGCCGGCCGATGCGAATCGCGCCAGAGCGATCGCGGAGCGATCTATCACGAAGCAGCGGAGCGCCTTCGGGCCCAGGGCCTGCTTTACGCGTGCAAGTGCAGCAGGCGGGATGTCCAGGGTCCTGAGTCCAGGGTGCAGGGTCCGCTTGGAGTTCACGGGTCCGAAATCCCCTACCCGGCGACGTGTCGCCCTCTCGGATTGTCATTGGAAGCGCCTGCCGCCGGCTGGCGGGTGCGGCTGCCGCCGGACCAGATCACCTTTGTAGATCGGCGGTGCGGTGCTCAGACGCAGACACCCGCTTCGCAATGTGGCGACCTGCTCATTCGCGATCGGCTGGGCAACTGGACGTATCAGTTCGTCGCCGCCGTCGATGACCACCTTCAGGGCATCACGGATGTGATCCGGGGCGTGGACCTGCTTTCATCAACCGGCCGCCAGATTCTGCTCGGCCGCCTGTTGGGCCGTGAGACGCCGGCCACCTTCGCCCATCACTCCCTCATCATGAAATCGCCGACGCAGAAACTGTCGAAGTCCGACGGCGACACCGGCATCCGCGACCTGCGCGCCGCCGGATGGAGCGCGGCGCGAGTCATCTGCGTGGCGACGGCGAATGGCTTAGAATAGGCGCTCATTGGAGGCCCCATGACCAGGCCCGAGATTGATGCGTTCCTCACGCGACATCAGCAGTCATTCGCGAGCCGATCGGCCACGACCCTGGCCGCCGATCACACCGAGCACGGGACGTTCGACAGTCCCGCGGCCACATCGGTCACTGGGCGTGCCGACATTCAGAGGGTCTATGAGTACTGGCTGTCGGCCTTTCCCGATATGGATTTTTCGTGGCGCGATCCCGTGATCGAAGGCGATCGCGTCGCGCTGTTCTGGCATTTCGGCGGCACCGTTGCGGGACAGTTCTTTGGCGACGTGCGCCCAGGTACGCGGGTGCAATTCGACGGCGCGGCTGAGTACGTACTGTCGGCGGAAGGAATCGTGTCCGCGAGACACGTCTTCGACTTCACCGGTGCGCTCGTGACCGCCGGTGTCCTCAAGGTCAAGCCGGCCTGACCACATAGAATGGGCCCTGTGCCCACGTCGCTGACCTCCAGAATCCACGCACTCGAAGCGATCGCGCGACGCCTCGAACCTCCCTCTGCCGAGCGAGCTTCGCTCAGTGAACCGGTGATGGCGTACGCGAACCGGTTTCTCGATGGCCTCGACGCAAGGCCGATGTTCGTGGACGAGTCTCCCGGCAGCTCGACACTGCGTGACGCACCGTTTCTCGAGACACCTTCATCGATTGAAGACCTCCTGCGCATCGTTGAAACAGAGGTGGACACACCGGGACTGAATCCTGCCGGCGCGGGCCACCTTGGATACATTCCCGGCGGCGGACTGTTTCACTCAGCGCTCGGCGACCTCCTTGCCGACGTGTCGAATCGATATGCGGGCGTGTTCTTTGCGTCGCCCGGCGCAGTGCGCATGGAGAACCGGCTGCTGCGATGGATGGGTGAGGTTGTCGGATATCCCGCCGATGCGGTCGGTAACCTGACGTCCGGCGGCAGCCTCGGCAACCTCATCGGCATCGTCTCCGCCCGAGATGCACAGGGCATCAAAGCAAGGGACGTCGAGCGCGCACCGATCTATCTGACTGAGCACGCGCACCACTCATTGGACAAAGCGGTGCGCATCGCCGGCCTGGGTGAGTGCCCGGTTCGGCATGTTCCCATGGACGCGCGCTATCGCATGGACACGACCGCGCTCAAACGCCTGGTGGAGGCGGATGCTGACGCGGGCCTGAGGCCGTGGCTGGTCATCGCGTCGGCAGGCACGACCGACATCGGCGCGATCGATCCGATGCCGGCGATTGCCGACATCGCCGCAACCCACGGCTTGTGGTTCCACCTCGACGCAGCGTATGGGGCGTTCTTTGCGTTGTGCGACGAAGGCCGCACCTTGCTGCGCGGCATGGATCGTTCGGACTCGATCGTGATGGATCCCCACAAGGGCCTGTTCCTGCCCTATGGCACTGGCGCGGTGCTCGTGAAGAATCGCCAGGCCATGCTCGATGCGCACCACTATCAGGCGCACTACATGCAGGACACAGTCGATGCGCGTGAAGAGAACTCCCCTGCCGATCTCTCGCCGGAGCTGTCGAAACATTTCCGCGGCCTTCGCGTGTGGCTGCCGTTGAAGCTCTGCGGCCTCGCGCCGTTTCGCGCGGCACTCGAGGAGAAGCTGCTGCTCGCGCGCTACTTCCATACGCAGATTCAGAGCGTCCCAGGGTTCGAAGTGGGACCCGAACCGGAGCTATCGGTCGCCACATTCAGATACGTGCCGAAGGCCGGCGACGCCGACGCGTTCAATGAACGACTGGTGCAGGCAGTCCGAAGGGACGGACGAGTGTTCCTCTCCTCATCGCAGGTGGACGGCAGGTTCATTCTGCGCGTGGCCGTGCTCTCGTTCCGCACGCACATCGATACGATTGACTTGACCATCGACATCCTGCGCGAAATTGTTGATCGCTTCGAAGCCGACGGCTCCCACAGCGACGTATAATCGGCGCTCCGCATGGCCCTCACACCCGGAACCCGCCTCGGTCCGTACGAAATTATTGCCGCGATTGGCGCCGGCGGAATGGGCGAAGTCTATCGCGCGCGCGACACACGCCTCGACCGCGATGTCGCGCTGAAGATCCTTCCGGAGTCCTTCGCGGTCGACCCCGACCGTCGCGCGCGCTTCGAACGCGAGGCCAAGGCCGTCGCGGCCCTGTCGCATCCCAACATCCTCGCCATCTTCGATGTGGGCGACTCCGAAGGCCGGTTCTTTGCCGCCACGGAACTGCTCGAGGGGCAGACGCTGCGGGAACGCCTCTCCACGGGCGCGCTGCCGACGCGCAAGGCCATCGAGTTCGGTGTACAGCTCGCGCGGGGTCTGGCGTCCGCACACGACAAGGGCATTGCCCATCGCGACCTGAAGCCCGAGAACATCTTCCTCGTCAGCGACGGGCAAGTGAAGATCCTCGACTTCGGCCTCGCCAAGGCGCTCGGGTCAGGCCCGTCGGGTGCGGAGCCCGGCGCGACAGAAACGATGGCCGTCACCAATCCCGGCACCGTCATGGGCACAGTCGGCTACATGGCGCCCGAGCAAGTGCGTGGCCGGGGCGTTGATGCGCGCGCCGACCTCTTTTCTCTGGGTGCGGTGTTGTTCGAAATGGTCACAGGCCAGCGCGCGTTCCAGCGCGACACGGCGGCCGATACCATGTCGGCGATCCTGCGCGAGGATCCGCCCGAGTTGAGCAGCACGCGTCCCGATCTCACACCGGCCCTCGATCGCATCATCCGCCACTGCCTCGAGAAGGAACCGAACGAACGCTTCCAGACCGCGCGCGATGTGGCGTTCGCACTGACGTCGCTCTCGGGGTCGGCTGCGTCTGTCTCCTCGAGCGCTCAGGCGGTACAGGATCCTACGCGCCGCCGCGCGTGGCTGATGCCCGCACTGGTCGCCATCGCCACCGCCGTCGTCGCCGGCGGAGGGGGGCTGATCCTCGGAAAATCGATGTCGACGCCGGCGCCGCACATGACCTTCGTGTCGAAGACGGTGGTCCCGCAAGCCATCTTCAACGCCCGGTTCATGCCAGACGGTCAAACATTGATCTACAGCGCGGCGTTGTCGGGTAATCAAGTGGCGTTGTTCGAGGCACGACCCGGCAGCCCGATTCCCAGATCGTTTGGACCACCAAAGACACATTTGCTGTCCGTGTCGAAGTCTGGGGAACTCGCCGTCCTGATGAACGCCAACTTCATCGCACACCGGTTGCTGGGCGGCACGCTCGCGCGTATGACGACCGACGGTGCGCCACGCGCGTTGGCTCAGGATGTTCGCGAGGCCGACTGGCTTCCGGACGGCTCGGACCTCGCGGTCATACGTGTCGCCGAAGGTGGCGACACGCTCGAATTCCCGGTGGGCCACGTGGTCCACCAGACGGTCGGGTACTTCAGCGACCCGAGAGTTTCTCCGGATGGCAGCCTGCTCGCATTCATGGAGCACCCGGCCCGGTTCGATAACCGCGGCTGGGTGAAGGTGGTCAGTCGCGCCGGCAAGGTGACGACCGTGGCTGGCGAATTCAGCGGCCAGGAAGGCATGACCTGGTCCGCCGATAGCCGATACGTGTTCTTCTCTGGCGTGGCATCGGGCGGAAACCACTATGAGGTGTACAAGGCCCCTGCCGACGGCGGCTCGCCGTTTATCTCGGTACTCAATGGCGCAGGGACCCTGTATGTGCACGATCGCGCGCCGGACGGACGCTTCGCGATCACACGCGAAGACACCACCTACGGCGTGGCGGCCAAAGGCAACGGCTCAGACGAACGCGACCTGACTCCGCTCGACCAGGCGTGGGGGCCGAGGCTCTCCAACGACGGTTCATTCGTGGTCATGACCGATGGTTATGGCGGCGACGACTACTCGGTCGTCATGCGCCGGCTCGATGGCTCACCCTCGGTGCGGCTGGGCGAGGGAAATGCCGGCGACCTCTCACCTGACGAGCGATGGGTGACGGCTAACCTGTTTTCGACGAGTCGATGCGTGGTCTATCCGACCGGGCCCGGCAAGACCGTGCAGATCCAGATGGGTCCTCTCCAGCAATGCCTCGGCGCCGGGTGGTTTCCAGACGGCAAGCACCTCGTCATCGAAGGCAACGAACCTGGCAAAGCGACGCGGATGTATAAGGCGGCATTCCCAGACGGCCAACCCCTCGCCCTTCTGCCTGAGGGGTTGCAGTTCGTCACGATGTCGAAGGACGGCAAGTGGCTGCTCGTCAGAAACAGCGCGGGTCTCTTGGAGCGGCGCACCGATGATGGTGCGTCACAACCAGTCAAGGGGTTTACCGCCACAGACAGGATCGTGGACTGGAGCACGGATCTTCGCTCAGTCACGGTAGCAGACAACTCTATCCCGGCCGTGGTATCGCGCCTTAATCTCGACACCGGCGAGCGCATCACACTGTCCACGGTCGCTCCACCAAACATGGCGGGAGTGCTCGGAGTTGGTGTGGCTGTCTTTCGCGACGACGGGCGCCAGTACGTCTACAGCTACGTCCGCCGCGTATCGGCCCTCTACGAGGTGAACGGTCTGCGTTGAGCGGGCCATGGCGCCGACCGGGTTTTCCGACTATGCTCCACCCGAACTGCAACCGGAGGGCCTATGACTCGTGAGGAAATCGAGGCGTTCTTCGAAGGACGACGGCAGGCATGGTTGACACGGGACGCCGACGCACTGGGAGCGTTTCACACTGAAGACGGCACCATGGAGAGCCCGATGTTCGGCCATCGCCAGGGCCGACAGGCCATTGCCGAAGCGTACCGGGCGCTCTTTGCAACCTTTCCAGACTGGGACTTTCAGGGCGAGCCCCTGCTGATCGATGGCGACCGCGTGTGCCAGCCGTTTACCGCGACGGCCACGCACGTCGGTATCTTCATGGGCCTCGACGGCACGAACCGGCGGTTCAAGATTCAGGGCGTTCGCCTTTTCACGATGGCTGGTGGACTGGTGGCGCACGAGCGCCGCATGTACGACTTCACCGGACTGCTGATTCAGATCGGCATCCTGCGTGGCAAGCCGGCGAAGGACTGAGGCCGGACGTAGGGCGTGGCTTGAGCCGCGCCAATGGCGCCCCTGAAGGGACGCCCTTGTAT
>JBKJJZ010000177.1:0-3077 GCA_046597705.1 Vicinamibacterales bacterium
ACGGCCGTATCCGACAGTCTGCGGCAGGACACGATGCGCGCCCTGGGCATCCAACGCGACATTCGGGTCATCTACAACTTCCTCGACTGTCAGCGCTATCGGCGCACGCCCGATTCAGGACTGCGCACACGACTGCTGAAGGGTGCGGACGCCGTCGTCATGCACGTGTCGAACTTCCGTCCCGTGAAGCGTGTGGATCGCGTGCTCGAGGCATTCGTCCAAATCCGCCAGTGCGTCAACGCGCGGTTGATCATGGTTGGGAACGGTCCGGATCGCGCCGCACTGGAACGGTCCGTCGCCAATCAGGGGCTGTCCAATCACGTGGACTTCGTTGGCGAGCGGCACGATCTCATCGCATTGTTGTCATCGGCCGATCTCTTTCTGCTGCCGTCGGCCCAGGAAAGTTTCGGCATGGCGGCGATGGAAGCCATGGCGTGCGGCACACCGGTCGTCGCCTCGCGTGTCGGAGGACTCCCCGAAGTCATCGACGATGGCCAAACGGGATTCCTGTGTGACGAAGACGATGTGAAGGCGATGGCCGATCACGGAATTGAACTGCTGACGGACCGCGCACTGCACGAGCGGATTGCAAACGCGGCGGCGGTGGTCGTACGCCAGAAGTTCTGCGAAGAAATGATCGTGCCGCAGTATCTGCAGCTCTACGAGGACGTCATAATGCTCTGAACGTGTTCGAGTCAGGAGACCCCATGGCTGAATTGGTTCGTACGATCGGATCCGCGCTTCTCGCTCTCTCGACCGCCGCACTTCTGGTCGCGCAAACGCCAGTACGGCCATTGCTCAATGTGCGCATGGGACTCTGGGAAGTCACTTCCACAACGAATATCGGCGGCTTGCCCGGTGTGGACACAAGCAAGATGTCCGCCCAGCAGCAGGCGCAGATTGCCAAGGCCATGGCAGGGGCGGTGGGGAAACCCACCGTGACGAAGTCGTGCATGACGCGCGACAAGTTCGTGACCGAGCGCGCGCCGCTGGAACAGCCCGGCACGACGTGTCAGCAGACGATTCAGACGAACACGGCCATGGTGTTGGAGAACACCATGATCTGTACCGGCGAGCGACCATCCAAGGCCGTCTCGAGAACGGAGGCCCTGTCGCCAACCGAGTTTGCGGCCTCGGTCACGTCTTCCAGTACAGCACAAGGGCGCGAGCTGACCGTCACACTCAAGATGACCGGCAAGTGGCTTGGCGCGGACTGCGGCACTGTGAAATGAGGGTCGTGACTGTTACTTGACGACGCCCTTCGTTTTCAGTTCTTCCAACCAGTTGAGCACCACGTTGATTTGCGTCACCGGTGGCGTCAGCCTCGGCAGGTGTCTTGTCGTGAAAAACGACTGACCGTCGGCGGCAGGGACGTACGGCGTCAGCAGCGTGGAACCTCCAAACACCACGCCGGCCTCGAAAGAAAATAGCGGCACGGGAGTTCCGGGCTTGCCGGGGACGGGCAGCCTGACTGACATCATGCGGTTCTGCTGCCCACCCGGCTCCACGTAGAACATCTCTGTGCCGTTCCGGTTCCAATTTGGCCCCAGTCCACCGTTGGTCGAAACCATCATGGCTGGGCCGGGTCCGGGGTACGACCGCATGTAGACTTCCTGCCGTCCGCTCGAGTCGGACGTGAACGCGATCCAGTGACCGTCCGTCGAGAAAGTCGGCTGGGTCTCGGTGGACGTTGACGCCTGAAACCTATAGGGAATCGCGCCCGCGATGGCTGTCGGAAAGCACCAGATATCCCCGTCGCCCATGCCTGCGACCACGCCTTGCGGAGAAAGCGAACTGGCCCAGATCGCGGCGGAGTCCTGCACCGGGCTCGTCGGCGATCCGAGGTCCGGCCGTCCCACCCTGGCCGAGATCTTTCCCTGGTCAATGACCTGCACGGCCACCTGATCGCTCGACGACCATCCAGCGAGCACAACCTCGCCCTTGGCTGCGCCGGCGATGCGCGAGAGCGTGTGGCGGCCAAGGTCGTACGCGTACGCCTGCACGCCGGTGGTGGTCTGAATCGTGACACCGAGCTTGCCGCCATCTGGTGAGAGTTCCAGATGCGTCCGGTAACCCTTGAGCGGAGCGGGCACCGGCGTGATGTCACCACGACGGTTCACGTTCACGATCTCCCGGTCTGGAAAGGTCAACAGTGGTTCCGACACGTATGCGAGCGACCCATTGGGCGACACCGCGTACTGGCCCGTCATCGTCAGGTCATCGCTGTCCCAGGCGACCACGGTCTGCGCTACGTCCTTCAGGACTGCGACGGGCTCGCCCGTGAGTGCAACTGTTGCCGCATCGAACGGCGCGATGAACAGCGTGCCCTGCCGCAGGAAAGCGAGGTGCCCCGTCGGGAGGTAGCGCGCGTCAGCCGCGTTGCGGAGCAGCAACTTCGGCGTCGCTCCAAGATCGAGCGACATGGCCATCACCCGCTCATCTCCGGAGGTCCACTGGCGTTCGTATTCGGTGTAGAGAAGCACTTCGGCTCCCGGCAGGAGGAAGGGGTTCGCGTGACGCACGAGATCCCGAGGCCGCGTGATCAGGCGGTGGTCGGGGCCGGCGGCCGACAGCTCGAGCATCCACAGCGATCCCTGGCCGTAGGCGATTCGATTTCCGCTCCAGTTGATGCCGCTGAGCGAAGTCGAACCGCACTGCGCACCGCAGATTTGCACCGGCGGCCCCCCTGCCACTTCAATTGTCAGAATGCCTTTCAGCTCCGAGAACGCGATCTCGCTGCCATCAGGTGAAAACGTGAGAGTGGTCGCGTCCTCTGTGCCGGCAAGCGGCCGGGCGACCTCGGCCGAAAGGTCCCGCACATAGATCCGCCGCACACCATTTTCCACCCCGATGAAGGCAAGCGTCCGGCCATCAGGAGACCACGCAAAGGCTGTGCGCGCGCCCGTGGTGGGCAGAACCACGGATGGGTTCGTGCCGCCCGAATTCAGGGACGCTGCAGGCGCCACATCAATCCGCGCATGCGTCACAGCTCCGGCGGCTGGCCGGTTTTTCCAAATCACGCTCCCGATCGCGATGCCTGCGGCGGCGCAGAGGGCTGCGGCCAGCCACGGCACCCA
>JBKJJZ010000469.1:0-2877 GCA_046597705.1 Vicinamibacterales bacterium
CGGCAGACACGGCTCAACTTCGAACCTGGCGCCGAACATCTCTACAGCAACTCCGGATACGTGCTGTTGTCGATCATCGTGCATCGTGTGTCGGAACGCCCGCTCGATGCTTTCGCCCGGGAACGGATCTTCGCTCCCCTCAACATGCGAAGCACCCGCTTTCAGCATGACCATGCGTTTCCGATCCCCGGCCGCGCCATCGGGTACATCAGACGAAGCGAGACGTGGCGCATCGCGAACAGCATGCTGGACGTCGTGGGTGATGGGGGCATGTATTCCACCGTGGACGACATGTTGCGATGGGCCACGGCCTTCGAACGGCCCGAGTTTGCACCACTCCTGTCGCGCATGCAGACGCCCGGCACTCTGTCCGACGGGCGAGCGATCGCCAATGGATACGGGATGGGGTTGTCGGCCAGCACGTATCGCGATGTGCCGACCGTCTCGCACGGTGGCTCGCTTGCGGGTTATCGGACGAATCTCCTCCGGTTGCCTGGAGAGAAGCTGACCGTCGTGACGTTGTGCAACAACGGAACGGCGAACGCGGGGCGGCTCGCGCAGATGGTGGCCGAGCTGTATGCGCCTGCCGGGATGTCGGCCGCCCCGATGGTCGCCGCTGCGGCGCCACCCCAGGCTCCGACGCCGACGGCGATCCCGCGCGAACTCGGTCAGGCTCTGGCCGGTGTGTATTACAGCGCGGAGCTCGACGCGACCTATCGCATCGTTGCCGGGTCCGATCCGGTGACTCTCGAAATGGGAGACAACGCGCCGGTCGCCCTCACGTTGATCGGGCCCGACCTCCTGCGCACGCCACAGGGACTCGAACTCAGGCCCGTGCGCAACGGTGGCGGACGGGTAACGGGACTCACGCTCAGCGCCGGACGAGTTCGTGATCTCGGGTTCATGAAGCGGTGACGCCCCACGGTGCGATTGCCAGCAGACCCCTGGAATCTGGTTGTGGGATAGCCAGAGTGGCGTGTGCGAAGATGGAGCTCTCTTGCTGATGCCGACTACCAATCGTGTCCTCCGTTGGCCCTACGCCGTGGTGGCGTGCCTTCTTGCCGCGACCACCGTGAGTGCGCAACGGGGATTTGGTCCGCGCGACGTGGATGCGCTGCCGAGCAGTACGCCGACACTCGTCGCCCGATATGGCACCCACGCACTCGCGTTCGGCGAACTCCGGATTCCGTCAGGCCCCGGCCCCTTTCCTGTTGCCGTCGCACTGGTGGGGCACTCGGCCGGCGCACCCCCGATCACAAATGGCAATCACTTCGACGTGATCGGCCCGGGGCGCGCAGTCTTCCCGGCGGTGCTGTCGTTCATCCGTGGTGCGATGGGGATCCCGAAGTAGGCAAAGAGAGGTTCACAGTGAAGGCAGCCGTCGTATTCGCCGTCGCGACCTTGATGGTGCAGGCGCAGCCCCCGGTGCGCTTGGGACCGACGAGGGCGATATCCCCGCGTTGACCGTGTATCTGCCCCGAAGCACGAGAACGAGGCCCGGCCTGCCGTGCACCGGCCCTGGAGGTTCGAATTGACTCAAGTCTTCGTAGCTCAACACCCAACAGAAGCGCATCTGGTCAAAGGCTTGCTCGAAGCGAATGGCATTGTTGCCGAGGTGCATGGCGAAACCCTCTTCAGCGTTCGAGGGGAGGCGCCCGTGTCGGCGGACACCCTTCCGTCAGTCTGGGTGTTGGACGATGGCCAGGTGCCAAGTGCCAGACTGGTTCTGGCGAATTACGGATCTCGGGAAGGCCCTCTTGCCAGTCACGGTGCCGCGTGGGTGTGTCCTGCCTGTGGCGAACGGATCGAGTTTCAGTTCACGGAGTGCTGGCACTGCGGAACGGCGCGACCAGGCGGGAAGACGGACGAAGGAGTGTGATTCACGTCCCCTCGGATCGCGGCTGACCGGCACACGCTTTGCCGGGATTTGAGGCTGTTGTGACACTCTCACAACAGCCTTTCTTTTGTCCTTTATAGGACACCGGCGGCAGCGAGGATGCCGTCTGATAAAAGGAGCTTATGGCGCGCCGTTTCAGACTCCCCCTGATTGTCGTCCTCGCATGTACGGGGATGGCAGGGCTTGCCGTGCCGGCGCGGGCGCAGGAGACCGTCCGCGACATCAAGGTGAAGTCGATCGCCTTTGAAGGCAATGCGTCCTTTGCGTCAGGCGTGTTGGGGGCCGTCATCCAGACCCGCAAGGCCAGCCGGTGGCCCTGGTCCCGGTTTCAGGCGTTCGACCAGCGCAGGCTCGACGCAGACGTCTCACGACTGCGGGCGTTCTATCGCGACCGCGGATTTCCCGACGTCCGCGTCCGGCTCGGCGAGGTGACGGTCAGTCCCGATGGCCGGTCCGTGACCGTGCGATTCACGATTGAAGAAGGTCCACCGCTCATCATCCGGACGCTGGTGGTTGAGGGGCTGGAAGGATTGCCGGTGGAGATTACAGCACCCTCGGCCGGGCTTCAACTCAGGGCCGGCGATCGACTTGATAACGCGGTGCTCCTTGCGGCCAGGAACGAACTGTCGGCTCTGCTGAGAGAACACGGCTACCCCCACGTGCAGGTCGAGATTCAGGAGCGCACGCCGCAGCCCGACGCCAACGTGCAGGCCGGCGTGCACCTGGCACTGATAGTCAACCCTGGGCCGGAAACCCGGTTTGGTTCCCTCACCATGAATGGCCTGAAGCAGACGAAGCAAGTGGTGGTGCACCGCGCCGTAACCTTCGAGGAGGGCGAGCTGTATCGCGAGAGCGAAGTGAATCGCAGCCTGCGGCGCTTGGCCACGCTGCAGGCGTTCGAGTTCGTGAACCTGGTGCCGGAGGCCAGAGCGCGCGAGGCGAAGGCGGCCGTGCTGCCCATGGTGGTCACGCTGGCCGAG
>JBKJJZ010000562.1:0-4365 GCA_046597705.1 Vicinamibacterales bacterium
CGATCGCGTCGATCTCCGGGTTGGACGCTTTTCGAAACGACCAGTCGGGACGTGGATCGGCCGTCGATTGGCGGGTCGCGTTGATCTCCTGCCACGATCTTTTTTCGTGTATCACCGAAACGCGCGCGTAGATGTGTCCGACGGTCGCGCCGTAGTTGACCAGCGCGCGCCCTTCGCGCGACGCATACCAGTCGTCAATTGGCATGGCGCCGCTCTCGAGCTCGAGCGCCGTCGTCACGCCATCCCGCGCCTGGTAGCGATTGCCCTCCATCGTCTGCCAGTGCGCGTGCGGATCGATGAAGCCCGGCGCGACGATGAGACCGGTGACGTCAAGGTTCGTCGTGCCCGTGAGTGGCGCCGTGCTGACGGCGGCGATAGTGCCGCCGCGAATGCCGACGTGGCGCACGGCATCGAGGCCCGATGCCGGATCCATCACCCGGCCGCCCGCCAGGACGACGTCGAAGGGGCCGGCAGGCTGGGAGGCCGTGGCGGCGAAGCCGGCTCCCACGGCAAGCGCCAAGGCGCAGAGAACGGCGCTGACGGTCATCCGGCCGCGACTCGTAATCTTGAGCATCATCGGCGCCAATCCTACGCGAACTCCGGCTCAGCGATGAAATCTCGAGAGAACACGTCGCCGAGCGCCGCAGCGACGGCTCGCCATGGGCCACGGGAACTTCGTTACGTCGAGTAAACTCTGCCGTGGCTATGCCGTTGACCACCTCGATCAGCGAATCGAGCCGGCACACGGCTGCGGGCGCAGAAGGACGGCCACCACCGTGATCCTGACTTTGCTCATCGTATCCTTGTCGGCGGTGGCGCTTTCGTATGGCGCGCACCTGCTGTGGACCGCCGCCCGCGCGGGGCAGCTCCGGCCGAGCGGTGAAGCGATCGTTCTTGGCGCGTTCACTAATTTTTTCGACACGCTGGGGATCGGCTCGTTCGCGCCATCGATTGCCTGGATGCGGTTTCGTCGGCTCGTGCCTGATCGCCTGATCCCTCTGACGGTGCTCTCGGGCTACATTCTGCCGGCGATCGCTCAGGCGCTGATCTTTCTGGTTCTGCTTGGGGTGAAGGTCGATGCGCCACTGTTGCTGCTGTGCATTATCGCAATGGTGATGGGCGGGTTTGCTGGCGTGCCCATGGCCGCACGGGCGCCGATCCGGCTCGTCCAGGGCATTGTTGGCGTGGCTTTGTTGGCCGCTGCCTTCTTCTACATCTTGACCAACCTCGGGCTGATGCCGCCCGGGGGCAGCGCAACCAGCCTTCCGACTCGTTGGGCGGTCGTTGCGGTCGCCGTCCATTTCCTTCTAGGAGTACTGCTTTCGTTTGGAGTCGGCAATTATGCGCCGACATTGGCGATGCTTAGTCTGATGGGAATGGATCCACGGCTCGCCTTTCCAATCATGGCCTGCGCCGCGTCTTTCGGCGGTCTCGCCGCGTCGGGGCGGTCCCTGCATCTCGTCAAGCTCGACTACCTAATAGTGCTCGGCCTCACGCTGGGCGCGATACCGGCCGTGCTGATTGCCGCCTTCATAGTCAAGGAGCTGCCAATGACGATGCTGCGTTGGCTCGTCGTTGTTGTGGTGTCGTATGCGGGGGGCAGCTTGCTCCTGAGCGCGACGCGGCGGACGGCTGCCTCTGCTCCGGACATCGGTAAGACCGCCGTCGTAGACTGAGGTAAGCCATGAAGGTGTGCCACCGGTGCCCGAGAAACCTTAGTGTCGGTCCAAAATCCCTGACACTCGTCTATGAAGCAAGCAGCGCCTTTAGTTGTCTGTCTATGAATTGTGTATCGGGGTCGTTCAGCCCCGAGCCTGCCATGTGACCCCACAGGGACGGAATGACCACGTAGCTCGCACCTCGAATATGTGATGCATCTGCTTCGACGTCTTCCGGCGTGAAGTAGAGATCGGTCTGGCCGGCCATCACGACGGCCTTTGCTGCGATCGAGCCAAGCGCGCGCTCGAGACTCCCGCCGAATCCCACATCGTTCAATTGCCACTTGCGCAGCAGAATCAGAAGATTATTGGCGTCACGACGCGCGTACCGCTTTTCCCAGAAACCGGCGAGGTAATCCTCGAGCGTTGCGAAACCGATCGACTTGTACAGCTCTTTCTTGTAGAAGGGCTGCGACGGCGCCCAGCTCGCATAGATGTGCGCGAACGCTCGCATGCCCTGAGCCGGCTGCTCTTTGTAGTTGCCATCCATCCACGCCGGATCGGTGGTCAGCGCAGTGTGCAAACTCTGGAGGAACACCCAGTTGTGCGGCGTCGTCTTCGCCGTCCCGCAGAATGGCGCGATGCGCTCCACCATGCCGGGATGGCTCACTGCCCACTGAAACGTCTGCTGCGCGCCCATCGACCATCCGACGACGAGTGCGATGCGCTCGATGCCGAATCCAGACGTCACCAGCCTGTGCTGTGCGGTGACATCATCTTGAATCGTGATCGTGGGGAATCGCATCCGATCAAACGGCGGCGGCGTGTTGCTTGGTGATGACGAGAGGCCGTTGCCAAGTTGATCGAGCACGATGACGAAGTACTTCGTGGGATCGAGCGCCTTGCCTGGACCGATCAGCCACTCGATGTCGCCATGCTGCGCCGGATACGGAGTCGGGTACAGGATGACGTTGTTCTTCGCGGCGTTCAGCTTGCCGTGTGTCTTGTATCCAATCTTCGCGTTGGGCAGCGTGGTCCCGGACGCGAGCCGCAGATCACCGAGATCGAACACGCCCTCGGCGGGCAGCGCCGTGGCGCCTTGAGCAGCATTGATCATTGTTGAAGCGAACGGCGAACTCACCACCGCTGACGACAGTGCTCGAAGTGCAGCTCGACGTGACATAGCCATTGGGCCTCCTGGTACGACGATAGCCTAGCAAGCTCAATTGAGTGTTGTCTGGAAAAACTGGAGCCGGCGGGACACAACGCGTGGCATCTGCTGGGATGGGCAGGTTTTTCCGACGCTCAGGCGGCGGCCTCTTGGCAGTCCTCGAGTTCTCTCCGCTAACGACGCGTTCGTTTGGGCCGAGCCGCCGTCAGACGCCTGACGCCCTCCTTCAACTCTGCTACTTTCAAGGAAGCGAATCCCAGTCGCATGTACTGCTGCGGCCGGCCATCGAGGGCATACTCAGCGGCGGTCACGACGATCGCGCCAACGTCTTTTGCGGCATTTGCCCACTCCTCGACGTCCAATGCCTCATCCACCCTCACCCAAAGCGCAATGCCACCCGCAGGAATTTCGAAACTCACGGAATCGCCGAGGGAGTCGTGCAACGCGGCGACCAGCGTATCGCGCCTCAACCGGTACTCGCGGCGAACGCGTCGAATGTGCCGCTGGATCTCTCCTTCATCGAGCAACTCGCCGATCGCGTGCTCGAGCACCTGGTCTCCTTGGATGTCGACGAGCGAGCGATGGGCGGCGATCCGCGTGATCAAGGGAACCGGGGCAGCGACATAGCCAAGCCGCAGCGCGGGTGCCAACACCTTCGAAAAGGTGCCGACATAGGCTACGACGCCGTATCGATCGTTACTGGCAAGCGGCAGAACCGGACTGCCGTCGTAGTGGAACTCGTAGTCGTAGTCGTCTTCGATGATTGCGAAACGATGAGCGCGGGCGAGATCCAGCAGACGTAGCCGCCGTCCGGCCGACAGGGTGACGGTGGTCGGAAACTGATGGTGCGGAGTTATGTACACGGCCCGAACCGGGCTCTGGGTGATGACACGTTCCAATGCCTCAACCTGCATACCGTCACTGTCAACGGGTACGCCGATCACGTTGGCACCAGCAAGTCGAAATACCTCCCACGCGGGGCGATATCCGAGGGCTTCGACAACAACCACATCGCCGGCTCGCAGCAGCGTCCGCGAGAGCAATGACAAAGCCATCTGACTGCCGCGCGTAATGCAGACATTCTCGGTGGTGACCGGTAGCCCCCGGGTGGAAGCCAACATCCTAGAGATAGCGGCTCGCAGTGGCTCATAGCCCTGACTCGATCCGTACGATAACAACGCGCGCGGGGAAACACTGACCGCACGGCGCAGCGCGCGCCCGATGACTTCTCCGCGGAGGAGACGTACGTCCGGTCGACTCGGAGCAAAAAGCAAACTCCCGTGCGGGACCTCGTACGGGCACTCGGCCTCGGGAGCCGACGCCAGGTCGTAGCCAGTCCGCGCGGCCATCGATGCGGGAGTGTCGGCCGGCGGAGGGCGGCGGAACGGTCGTTCAGGTAAATCCATAGACACGAACGCCCCGGTCGCAGGCTTTGTAACCAGCCACCCTTCAGCGACGAGTTCATCGAAGGCCGAAACCACGGTCAGCCGCTGCACACCCAGTTCGCGCGCCAGAGTGCGGGTGCCGGGCAGCGCA
>JBKJJZ010000575.1:0-2809 GCA_046597705.1 Vicinamibacterales bacterium
GTTCGAGGTTCGAGGTTCGAGGTTCGAGGTTCGAGGTTCGAGGTTCGAGGTTCGAGGTTCGAGGTTCGAGGTTCGAGGTTCTAGGTTCTCGGTAGGCTCGCGAAGTGGTCGATGACCGCCTGGGCCACCTTGGGGCCGACGACGCGCTCGAGTTCCTCGCGGCTGGCGCGCCGCACGCCGGCCAGGGAACCAAACGTCGTGAGCAACTGCTTCCGGCGGCGCGACCCGATCCCGGCCACGTCATCAAGCGCCGACTGAAGCGTCCCCTTCGCGCGCTTCGAACGATGGAAGGTGACTGCGAACCGGTGGGCTTCGTCGCGGATCTGTTGAACCAGTCGCAGCGCGGGACTCTGCGTTGGCAATGCGATCCCTTCCATGCGATCGCGGCGGAAGAGCAGTTCTTCCTGTTTTGCCAATCCGACGGCCACCAGACGATCCAGGCCGAGTTGCCGCAGGGCAGTGTAGGCCGCCGTCAGTTGCCCTTTGCCTCCATCGATGAGGATCAGATCCGGGAACGGTCCGCCCTGCTCCAGCAGCTTCTGGTAGCGGCGACGCACAACCTCCTCCATCGACGCAAAGTCATCTGGCTGCGCGATGACTCCACGAATGGCAAATTTGCGATACTCGCTGCGGCGCATCCGGCCCTCCACGCACACGACCATCGACGCCACCGTGTTCGTGCCCTGAAGGGTGGAGATGTCGAAGCACTCGATGCGTCTGGGCACGGTGGGCAGATCGAGAACCCGCCGGAGTGTGTCGAGCGCGTCGAAGGCGAGTACGGACGCGTCGCCGAAACGCGTGTCGTACGCAAGCGCCGCGTTGCGCAGCGCAAGATCGACGAGCCCGCGCTTGTCTCCGCGACTGGGCACCAACACCTGCACCCGGCGGCCCGCCCGCTCGGTCAACCACGCTTCCAGTGGTTCGCGTACATCGGCTGCCAGTTCCTCCGACAGCAGCACGTCGGGCGGCGGCACGTGCTCCGCGTAAAACTGCTGCAGCGCGGTCTCGAGGATCTCGGAATTCAGCTCGGAGGCGATTTTGGTCCGTTCAGCCACAATCGCCTCCGAGCTGGATTCCGAGACAAGCTCTATCCGGTCCACCACTCGCCCCCTGCGCATCTGGAAGACCTGCACCACGGCGCCGGCCTCTCCGACCTTCACGGCGACCGCGTCGCGGTCGCCCAGGGCCGGCGTGGACATCTTCTGCTGGCGGTCCCTCAGAGTTTCCAGGGTCCGAATCGAGTCGCGCAACGTGGCAGCGCGTTCGAAACGTTCATCGAGTGCCGCCTCCACCATCTGCTCGCGCAGGCCATCGATGAGTTCGGCTTGACGTCCTTCCATCAGGAGGCGCGCCTGCCCCACCGCGCCCTGATACGTCTCCAGCGTGCAGATCGAGGCGACGCACGGCGCCAGGCAGCGCTTGATGTCGTACTCCAGACATGGCCGATCGCGTTTGCCGTCGATCACTTCATTGCAGGATCGAATCCCGAACAGCCGATGGGTCAGCCGCATCGTCTGCCGCGCCAGCGAGGCCGGCATGAAGGGGCCCGCGTAGACCGAGCCATCCCGCTCCACGCGCCGTGCGACGAGCAGTCGCGGCGCCGGTTCATTCATGGTGAGCTGCAAATACGGGTAAGTCTTGTCGTCGCGCAACAGGATGTTGAATCGAGGCTGCCGGTGCTTGATGAGGTGATTCTCGAGCGCCAGCGCCTCCACGACCGAGTCCGTCACGATGGTTTCCAGGCGCACCGCGGCCCTCAGGAGCGCGTCGATCCGCGGGCTGGTGCCCTGGGCGCCCAGGTACGATTTCACCCGGTCGCGCAGCACGCGGGCTTTGCCCACGTAAAGCGTGTCCCCGCTCTCGTTATGGAAGAGATAGACCCCTGGCTGCTCCGGCAGCCGGCTGATCTGCTCCTTGAGTTCGTGAATGGCCATCAGTTACCATCCGCCGTGACCTTCACGGGCGCGATTGGCGCCGCGTTCAACTATCCCCTTCGGGCGATCATCGCCACGTGCATCAGGCTGCGGATACAT
This sequence comes from Vicinamibacterales bacterium, assembly GCA_046597705.1. GTDB lineage: Bacteria > Acidobacteriota > Vicinamibacteria > Vicinamibacterales > SCN-69-37 > SYFT01. The sequence continues at coordinate 2,034 of JBKJJZ010000575.1, forward strand.
CCGAATCTTCTCACGTTCATCGGCGTGCTGGTCAGCGTGGCTGCCGGTTGGGCCCTTTCTCAGGGCCACTTCCTGACTTCGGGCGCAATCATGGTTGCGGCAAGCGTCTTCGATTACATCGATGGCAAGGTCGCCATCGAAGGCGGTCGCGACTCGAAATTCGGCGGCTTCTGGGACTCCGTGATCGACCGCTTCTCCGACCTGTCGCTGTCGGTCGGTCTTATTGTCCTCTACGCGAAACTAGGCAGCACTGATTACGTGCTGATCACATCCATCGCGATGGTGTTTGCGACGATGACGAGTTATGCGCGGGCGCGCGCGGAATGTTTCGTCAAGCAGTGCAAGGTCGGCTTCATGGAGCGGCCGGAGCGCGTCGTGCTTTTCATGGTGGGCGCCTTCACGAATCGCATGGCCGCCGTCCTGTGGGTCATCGGCGTGCTGTCAATCGTGACTGTGGCCAATCGTGTCTACTACACCTACGTAGAACTCGAAGGTAAAACGCATCCGAAACCCAAGGGCGTGCTGGGAATGCTCTGGCGCGGCGTCTACTGGACCGACGAACGAGCCACGTACCCCTACGACGCGTGGGTCATCTGCATCCTCGCGTTCATACTGCTCACGCCGCCCGACTGGCTCGGCGATCCGATGGCCAGGGGCGAGCTGGGACTTATTGGGTGGCTCATGTCACTGGGGAACTGAGGAACTGAGGAACTGGGGAACTGGGGAACTGGGGAACTGGGGAACTGGGGAACTGGGGAACTGGGGAACTGGGGAAC
>JBKJJZ010000587.1:0-6847 GCA_046597705.1 Vicinamibacterales bacterium
GGTCGACGACATCACGTCCGGACCATTCGTCTCGGGCCAGTTGACGCCCGCGCGCGAGTCCACGGTGCGCGCCCAGATTGGCGGGCCCCTCGTCTCTCTCACCGTGGATCGCGGTCAAGCCGTCAACGCCAATGCGGTCATCGGCCGCATCGCCGCGCGCGAACTGGATGACGCAATGGCATCCGCGCAGGTGGGTGTGAAGTCGGCTGACAACTCACTGAGCGTGGCGAGAAGCGAAGCCGCGCGCACCGAGTCGCTCGTCAAAGGCGGCGCGCTTGCGCCGCGCGACCTCGAACAGGCGCGCAACATGGTCTCGAGTGCCGAAGCGCAAGCCGCCGCCGCCAGGGCGCGCGAGAAGGCCGTGTGGCAGCAACTCGACGACACCATCGTCAGGGCGCCCATCAGCGGAATCGTCTCCGAGCGGCCTGCCAGCGCCGGCGACATCGTATCGGCGGGCACACCGATCGTCACCATCATCGACCCGTCGAGCCTGCGCCTGGAGGCCGCCGTCACATCGGACCAGGTGTCGCTCGTGCGTCCTGGCGCCACGGTGCGATTCCGGGTCCGCGGTCTGGCGAATGAAGTCGTGACCGGCACCATCGATCGCCTGAGCCCCACGGCGGATGCCATCACGCGTCAGGTCACGATCTTTGTCACACTGCCGAATACCGGAGGCCGCCTGATCGCCGGGCTCTTCGCCGAGGGCCGTGTCGATGCGGAGACCCGTCGCGGTGTGATTGTGCCGATCGGCGCGGTGGACGAAACCGGTCCCACCGCCACGGTCACGCGCATTCGCGACGGCAAGGCGGAGCGCATCACGGTCACGCTTGGCATCAGGCAGTCGGAAGCGGAACTGATCGAGGTACGCAGCGGCGTGACCGAAGGCGACGTCCTGATCCTTGGCGCCGCGAAGACGCTTGCGCCAGGCACTCCGGTCCGCGTGGTTGGTTAGCTCATGGTCATCTCAGATTTCGCCATCCGGCGGCCGGTCATCACGGTCGTCTCCATGCTGGCCCTGGTCGTCTTCGGCATCGTCGCGCTCACGCAGCTGCACACCGATGAGTTCCCCGAGGTTCAGCCGCCGATCGTCGTCATTGCCGTGCCCTACCCCGGCGCATCTCCCGATAACGTTGAGCGGGAGATCGTCGAGCCGATTGAAGAATCCCTCGCGGGCATCAGCGGCGTCAAAGAGATTCAGTCGTCCTCGCTCGACAGCTTCGCGACGCTGACGATCCAGTTCACCTACGAGAAGGACCTGCAGGAAGCGGTGCAGGAGATTCGCGACGAGATCAACGAGATCCGGAATGACCTTCCTCCTGAGATGGAAGAGCCGGTACTCACCAAGATCAGCCTGACGGATTTTCCCGTCGTGTCTCTCGCGCTGTCGTCGGACACACTCGCTATTGCTGAGCTGACGCTGCTGGCGGACCCCGGCATTACCCGTCGCCTGCGCGCCCTGCCGGGAGTGGGTTCGGTGGATGTCTCCGGCGCGAACACGCGCGAGATGTCGGTGGAGATTCGTCGCGAGGCCCTGCAGATGGCAGGCGTCAGTGTCGCCGAGATCGTGGCGGCGGTCCGCCTCCAGAATCTGGCGGCGCCTGTGGGCCGCCTGCAGGGCACAAGCGACGAGCGCACGATTCGGCTCCGGGGCCGCGTGGAGACCGCTGAGGACTTTGAACGTGTGACGGTCGCAGAACGCAACGGCCGCGTGATTCGACTCGGAGACGTCGCCACGATTCGGGTCGGCGTCGAGGAGCCGCGAACGACGGCGGTGTATTCGGGACAGGACGCTGTCGGCATCGACATCAAGAAGTCCCGCGGGTTCAGCACAACGGCTGTGGCGGATGCCATTCGCGTGGAGGCCGACCGCATCAAAGCCGCGCTGCCGGAGGGCGTGGTGCTGCACATCGTACGCGACGCCGGCACTCGGGTTGAGAACTCGGTCGCCAACGTGCGATCCGCCTTGATCGAAGGTGCGTTACTGACCGTGCTGGTGGTGTTTCTCTTTCTGAACTCCTGGCGCTCCACGGTCATTACGGGCCTGGCGCTGCCCGTCTCGGTACTTGCCTCGTTCATTGCGGTGATGGCATTCGGCTTCACGCTCAACACCATGTCGCTGCTCGGACTCTCGCTTGCCATCGGCATCCTGATCGATGACGCCATCGTGGTGCGCGAGAACATCGTTCGCCACATCGAGATGGGCAAGAACCACTATGACGCCTCGCGGGAAGGCACGTCGGAGATCGGACTCGCGGTCACCGCCACCACCCTGTCGATCATCGTCGTCTTCGTACCGATCGCATTCATGGGTGGAGAGGCGGAACAGTGGTTTGCGCCGTTTGCCCTGACGATTGCGTGTTCGGTGATGGTGTCGCTGTTTGTGTCGTTCTCGCTCGACCCGATGCTGTCGGCGTACTGGCCCGATCCTCACATCCCAACGGCCCAGCGGTGGTTCATCTCGCGATGGCTGGCGGCGTTCAACGAATGGTTCGATCGTCAGGCCGACCGGTACAAAACGGTGATTGGCTGGGCGCTGCGTCACCGCATCTCCATGGTGGCCCTGGCCATGGGCTCGTTCATCTTTGCGCTGGCCATGCCGGCGCTTGGCTACCTTGGCGGCGGCTTCTTTCCGGTGCAGGACGTGTCTGAGTTCATCGTGCAGATCGAGACGCCGCCGGGGTCGAGCCTGGCGTACACAAAGCGCAAAGCCGAGGAAGCGGCCACACGGGCGCGCGCGAAGACCGACGAAGTGCTCTATACCTACACGACGATTGGCAGCCAGACCGGGGCCGTGGATGAAGGCGCCGTCTACGTGCGGCTGACCCCGAAGGCAACACGTGTGCGCCACCAGGACGAGATCGCCGCGGACCTTCGACGCGAATATGGCCAGTTGGGCGGGGTTGTCGCATCGATTTCGAGCGGGCGCCTCGACAACCAGAAGCAGATTCAGGTGCAGGTGCGGGGCGCGGACTCGCGGGAGCTGACGCGCATCGCCGACCAGGTCATCGCACAAGTGCGGCAGGTGCCCGGAGCGGTGGACATCGGATTCTCCACGCGTGGCCAGAAGCCGGAGATGGACGTGCGCGTGGACCGGGCCCTGGCGGGCTCGCTCGGCATCAGCGTGGCCGACGTGGCGCAGGCGCTCAGACCGGCGTTTGCGGGTGTGGACGCCGGCGACTGGGTGGACCCGACCGGCAAGACACGCGACGTGACGGTGCGTCTGGCGCCAGACGCGCGGCAGCGCGCAAGTGATCTCGCGACGCTGCCCATCATGGTCCGCGACGCTCTGGGTCGCCAGGGGGCGATTCCGTTGAGCCAGGTGGCGACGATCACGGCGTCGCTTGGACCGGCCCGGATCGATCATCTCGACCGCGACCGTGTCATTGCGATTCAGGCGAACACGCAGGGGCGGCCGCTCACCGAGATCATCACCGACATCCAGACACGCATGGATGCCATCGCCTTGCCGGCAGGCTACGCCATAACGCAGGGGGGCGAGACCGAGGATCAGGCGGAAGTGTTCTCGCGCATCATCATCGCGCTGGGCGTGGCGGTCGTGCTGATGTACCTCGTGCTTGTGGTGCAGTTCGGATCCTTCCTCGATCCGCTGGCGATCATGCTGTCGCTGCCACTCTCGCTCATCGGGGTCGTGCTGATGCTCATGCTGACGGGTGACACGCTCAACATCATGAGCCTCATCGGCGTCATCCTGCTCATGGGCATCGTCGCCAAAAACGCGATCCTGCTCATTGACTTCGCGAAGATGGCGGAAGCCACCGGCATGCCTCGCCAACAGGCGATTATCGAAGCCGGGCGGCAGCGCCTGCGCCCGATTCTGATGACCACGTTTGCATTGATTGCGGGGATGGTGCCCGTGGCGCTGGGCATCGGCGAAGGCGCCGACTTCCGCGCGCCACTGGGTCGCGCCGTGATCGGAGGCGTCATTACGTCAACCGTGTTGACGCTCCTCGTGATTCCGACGTTCTACGACGTGCTGTCGAGCATGCGAACCAGGGTGAGCCGTTTCGTGCGCCGGCAAGCGTAGGACTGATTCAGCCGTGATGGCCTTCGGGAGCGAGCCTAGCCGCAGGATCACGCTCCGCTTGACGCACTCAGTTGTTCTGGGGGACCACCCAGCGCCGGTGGGCCAATAGATCCGGATGGGGATCTGACCACCGGCGCCGGGAATGGTGCGGTTCTCGATGAATCTTGCCTGATTGTGTCTTCTTCGTCTCAGCGAATGAACTGTGGAACGTTGACCTCATAGAACTCGTACTCGAGGAACTCCAAAGCCAGTGCGAAGTTCAGAATGGCGATATCGTTCTCTGCGGAGGGAGTTGCGGAGAAGGTCAGAGGCGGCCCCCCGTTGAGATCGGCAATGAACGGCGACGCCCGCACCACGACTTCATCGATGGTCAGGGGCTGCTCGAAACTCGGTGCTGCCCCAAACACGTTGGTCGTCAGCCGGGCATTCAGCAGCGTGTTCAGCCACCCGGCGTGACGCGCTTCGACCAACGCGATCGAACCGGCTGCCGCCAGAAAATCCCGGTTAAGAATGACGGGGGCCGCACCCAGATACGCGCCGACCCCAGTGTTCTCGAGGGCCTGAGACACCTCGAAGAACGCGCGTCGGTTCGGTTGCAGGAGATTCTTGAAGTTCGGCATCGGCCTGGCGGCGTTGCCAAGCGCAGTCACCAGGAAGTCCACGTGGTCACTCTCGTGCTGCAGGATATCCTGGAAATTGAGGCGTGTTCCTCCTCCCAAACCCTGAGCGCTGACGGAAGTCGGCAGACCGACGACGGATCCGGCCAGAGCGCCAGCCGCCGCAAGGGCTCCACCTCGATACAGAAACGAGCGGCGGGAACTCAACTCAACCGTAGTGGGGATCGGAAGATTCGTGGACATGGTTTCTGTAACCCTCTGGAAAATGCCTGCGCCGATGAAGGTCAGGCAACGGTAATGTTCTATGGAACCTACGCGCGCGACTGACGATTGGATGTTTCGGGCCGGCCGATCTCCGGTTTGGGGGGGGTATGCTCTGGACACCATGAGAGTTCTTGCCGGCGGTCTGCTGCTTGTCCTCACCCTTGGGCCCGGGTTCGACGTGACTCGCGCGTCACGCGCGGAACCGCCAAACATCATCTACATCATGACGGACGACCACGCAGCCCACGCCATCGGCGCCTACGGGTCCCGCGTGAACCAGACACCACACATCGACCGGCTGGCCCGCGAAGGGGCGCTGCTGGCCAACGTTTTTGCGACAAACTCGATCTGTACGCCAAGCCGCGCCGCGATTCTCACCGGCCAGTACTCCCACCTCAACGGCGTCACCATGTTCAACCGGTTCGACAGTTCGCGCATGACGGTGGCGCGACTGCTGCAGCAGGGCGGGTACTACACCGGGATGATCGGCAAGTGGCACCTCGGGAGTGATCCAGTCGGCTTCGATCGGTGGGACATTCTTCCAGGGCAGGGCGTCTATAAGAACCCCATTTTTTACACGGCCACGGACGAGAAGACGTACGCGGGGCGTTACGTTACAGACGTGATCACCGACCTCGCCCTGGACTTCCTGGAGCACCGGCCTCGAGGCAAGCCGTTCTTCCTCATGATGCATCACAAGGCGCCTCACCGCCCGTGGCAGCCCGATGACGAGCACGCCGCGCACTTTGCGGCTCAACGTATTCCTGAACCCGTGACCTTCCGGGATGCATACGAGACAAGGACCGATGCGCTGCACGAGAACCAGCAGCGCGTGGTTGCGGACCTGACGAATCGCGATCTGAAACTGAAACCGCCCGTAGATCTGACAGGCCCTGACCTTGCGAAATGGCTCTCGAGCAAGCCGGACGCTGTGACGACGGTTCTCGATGGCCGAACGGTGACCCTCACGGGCGAGGCGCTCGGGCGCTGGAAGTATCAGCGCTACATGCAGGACTACCTCGCGACGGTTCAATCGGTCGACGACAGCGTGGGTCGCGTACTGGCCTACCTGGAGAAGGCTGGTCTTTCGAAGAACACGGTCGTGGTGTACACGAGCGACCAGGGGTTCTTCCTCGGCGATCACGGCCTGTTCGACAAGCGGTTCATGTACGAGGAGTCGATCCGGATGCCGTTCCTGGTCCGGTGGCCGGCCGGCATCAAGCCTGGGACCAAAGGGCAGGCCATGGGTTTGAATATCGACTTCGCGCCGACGTTCCTCGAAATGGCGGGCCTTCCCATTCCGGCTCAGATCCAGGGCCGTAGCCTTCTGCCGGTCTTGCGCGGCACGGCGCCCAAGGATTGGCGCACGTCGATGTACTACCGCTACTATCACGACCCTGGAGACCACAACACCAGAGCCCACTATGGCGTGCGCACGCGGACGCACAAGCTGATCTACTTCTGGACAAAAGATCAGTGGGAGCTGTTCGACCTCGTGAACGATCCGTATGAGCTCCACAACCTGTACGGCGAGCCAGGACAGGGGGCGCTGGTCGAATCCCTCAAGGCGGAACTGGCACGGCTCAAGCGTGAAGTCCGCGACGAGGACCAGTTGGCTGACCGGCAGTTGCCTAATGGCGTCGATGGCCCGATTGCCGCTCTGCGCGGCAAGTGACCCGATGGCCCGGGCCGGCATCATGGCCGCCCGCGGGCCCGGTGTGCCCCCTGATCCACGATGGCAGCCTTGGGTTGCTAGAGACCGAGGCGCCCCGAAGCCATCAAATTGTCCCCGGCCTGAGCAACACGAACAGATGCCACGACGAAACGGGCGCGGAAGGTGTCCCCTCCGCGCCCGTCGCGTGTCTAATTGGCGCCCCTAAAGGGGACGCCCTACATGAACCTCGAACCTCGAACCTCGAAC
>JBKJJZ010000140.1:0-3412 GCA_046597705.1 Vicinamibacterales bacterium
CGCTGGTCCCACGGCAGCAGGTAACCGGTGAGACCAAACGCAAGAATGACCTGAAGCAGGATGAGGCCGACAATCCAGTTGGTTTCCCGCGGCGCGCGATAGCTGCCGAAGATCACCACGCGAATCAGGTGCACCACGGCAGTGACCACCACCAGGCTTGCGCCCCAGTGATGCAGGCCGCGCAGGACATGACCGCCACGGACACCTGTCGTGATGTAGCGCACGCTGTCCCACGCGTGGTCCGGAGTGGGTGCGTAAAACAACGCGAGCAACGTGCCCGTGACGACCTGAATTGTCAGGCCGAACAACAGCAGGCTGCCGAATGTGAAGGCCCACCCCGTGCCTGGCGGCAGCGGTTCGTCGAGCAGCGTGTGGCGGATGCCGCGAAAGCCGGTCCGATGGTCCAGCCAGTCAAACAGGCCTCGCATCAGAGCTCCACCTCGAGTTCTGCGGTCTCAGGATTCAAGCGAACCGGCAGCCGCGTCAGGCCGTGCGGAGGAGGTCCCGCGACCACCTGACCATCGCGTGAGAACGTGCCGCCATGACACGGACACTTGTAGTGGCGGTTCTGGGCGACCCAGGCCACGCGGCAACCCAGATGCGTGCATGTGGCGGAGAAGGCGCGATACTCGTCGCCTTCTTTGTCGAGAAAGACAACGGTGCTTTTCCGCGTTTCATGCCAGCCGTCCGCGTGCCGTTCGGTAAGGGTGGCCAGCAGCGGGCCCGTGGAAGGCAGGTCAAACATGGACGCCGCCTTCCTCCAGCGGCGCGTGGCTCCCGCCGCACGAGGAACAGTCACGGCGCCGGCCAACCCCGCCATGCCCGCCCCTACCAACGCGGTTCCGGCAGCCACGAGTTTCGAAAGAAAAGATCGTCGAGGTTCCATCCGCAGCCATTCTATTCCGAGCCGTACGTAGGGCGTCTCTTTAGGGGCGCCGGGACTTTTTCGTATACTGCACGCGGCTTGAAGAACTACGCTGCCGCCGAGATCCAGGGCAACCGCTGCCGGCTCGTCGGCGTCCGACCCGCCTCCGAGGGCGCCATCGTCATGGCGCACCACGAATGCGAACTCAACGATGATGCGGTGGCAAGCCTGCGGGAGTTCCGGCGCGTCAGCGACCTCGAGAAGGACCTGCGCATCGCGCTCTGGCCCAGGCTCGATGAACCCGGCGTCACGCCCATCAGCGCGAAGTCCGAAGAAGAGCTGCCGCCGCCCACCACGCAGAGCATCCGTGAGCGAGTGACGCCGTTGGTGCGCGCTGGATTCCGGGTGGCAGGCGTGTCCCTGCCGCATCAGGTGCTGGCGGAACTGGCGATGCAACACGGCGCGCGCCTGGCGGTCACGCTGGCTTTCCACGCCGACGGCGGATGCGTGACTCTGGCCCACCATGGGCACCCCGGACAGCGACCCGCGTATCTGCGTTGGGACACCGCGTGGTGCTCGGCCACGGCCGGTTCGGGTAACACGCTGGCGCGCTATGAGTTCGCGGCGGCGTTTTCGCCGCATGTGCGACAGTTGATGCAGAGCCTCCCGCCCGGGCCTGTGCCAATCCTGGCCTGCGGGTCCATGCCCAACCTTCGGACCGCGATGGCGCCATTCAGTGAGGAATTCGGCCGGGAAGTGCAGGTCCTGGACCATCCCTGGCCCGGAATGCTGGATGCTGAGGCCGGCACCATCCCCACAGAACCCGCCATCTGGCAGCTGGCCCGAGCCGCGGCCCAGTCTGCGGCCTTGGCGAATTGGCGCCCCTGAAGGGACGCCCTACGTTCCCTCTGTAGGGCGTGGCTTTGGCCGCGCCGGCAATTGGCGCCCCTAAAGGGACGCCCTACGTTAGACTGGTAGGATGCTCGCTACGCTCCAGGCCTCACAGAAGATCGCCAACCCGCTTCGGCGCAATATCGCCATCATCGCCCACGTTGACCACGGCAAGACGACCCTGGTGGATGCCCTGCTCCGCCAGAGCGGCACGTTCCGGTCCAACGAGCGTGTGGCCGAACGCGTGATGGACTCCAATGACCTGGAGCGCGAGCGCGGCATCACCATCATGGCCAAGAACACGGCCGTGCATTACCACGACCACCTCATCAACATCGTGGACACACCGGGCCACGCCGACTTCGGCGGCGAGGTGGAACGCACGCTCTCGATGGTGGACGGCGTCATGCTGCTCGTGGACGCCTCGGAAGGTCCGCTGCCTCAGACGCGGTTCGTGCTGCGCAAGGCCCTCGAGCGCCGCCAGCCCCCCATCGTGGTCATCAACAAGATCGACCGGCCTGACGCGCGGGTGAAGGAAGTGCTGAACGAGGTCTATGACCTGTTCATCGACCTCGACGCGACGGAAGACCAGCTCGACTTCCCGGTGCTCTACACGAACGCGCGCCTCGGCACCGCAACGACCGATGTCGAAGTGGCAGGCGAAGATCTGCGTCCGCTGTTTGACGCCATCATCGCGCACACACCGGAACCGCGAGGCGACGTGGACGCCCCTCTGCAGGCGCTGGTGGCCAATCTCGATTCCAGTGACTACCTGGGCCGGATCGCCATTGGGCGGATCTTCAACGGCCGCGTCAAGGTGGGCGACCCGATCGCGGTCTGCAAGCTGGACGGCAGTTTCCAGCGCACGACGGTCACGAAGCTCTTCACCTTCTCGGGACTGAAGCACGTGGACGCGACCGAGGCATCCGCCGGCGACATCATCGGCCTGGCCGGAATCGCGGACATCATGATTGCCGAGACCATCGCCGACGCCGAGAACCCGGTGGCGATCAAGACCATCGCCATCGATGAGCCGACGGTGTCGATGATCTTCGGCGTCAACACTTCTCCGCTGGCGGGCAAGGACGGCCAGTATGTGACCTCGCGGCAGTTGAAGGATCGGCTCGACCGCGAACTCATCGGCAACGTGTCGATTCGCGTTGAACCGACCGACTCACCCGAGCAGATGAAGGTCTTCGGCCGGGGCGAGCTGCAATTGTCCATCCTGATTGAAATGATGCGGCGCGAAGGGTTCGAGATGCAGGTCTCGCGTCCGGAGATCGTGACGAAGGCTATCGATGGCGTGCGCATGGAGCCGCTCGAGGATCTGGTGATCGACGTCGCCGAAGAGTTCCAGGGCGTGGTCATCTCTCATTGCGGCATCCGCCGCGGCACCATGACGAAGATGATCAATCACGGCAGCGGCCGCGTGCGGCTCGAGTTCAGCATGCCGGCAAGAGGCCTCATCGGCTTCCGGTCGTTGTTCCTGACCGAGACCCGCGGCACCGGCATGATGAACCACATCTTCTCTGGCTGGGCACCGTGGTCTGGACCCATCGCATCACGTCCGACGGGCGCGCTGCTCTCCGATCGCGCCGGCATTGTCACGGCCTATGCCATCGCCAACATGCAGGACCGCGGCGAGATGTTCGTCTC
>JBKJJZ010000333.1:0-6375 GCA_046597705.1 Vicinamibacterales bacterium
CTGAAGGGACGCCCTACGTTCGGATGGCGACGCCCGGCGCCCCCTGACGGGACGCCCTACGTTCGGATGGCGACGCCCGGCGCCCCCTGACGGGACAGCCTACGTACGCTCACATCGTCCGTACGTAGGGCGTCCCTTCAGGGGCGCCATGTTCCCCGGCGGTCGGGACGCATCATGATCGCCTCGATCACGTCTTCGCGTGAATACCGCGCGGAACCCCAGTGCGGCCAGTCTTCCGCCCGCTCGACCAGACCGCCCCGGATAGGGTTCGCCACCATGTAGGCGATGACCGTCAGAGCGTCTTCGTCGGCGCGCAGCACGCGCTCGTGGTATCCCGTCTGCCAGAGCCTGCGGCCCTCTGACTTCTCAAATGCGTAACCGGAGGTCTGCTTGCCCAGATGCATGAATCGAGCAAGGTCGCTCGTGGCTCCAAGCGCCGTCATCAAGAGGTGCACATGATCCGGCATGAAACAGTACGCAGATACTTCCACTCCGGCGCGCTCGGCCGATCGCAGAAAATGCGACAGCGTCAGGTCAACGGCGGCCGTGCAATTGAAGTGGTTGCCGCGCTGATGCGTGCAGACGGTCACAAAGTACGCGCCGGGACCCTTGTAGGTGATGCTCGACAGACGCGGTGGCCGGCCCATGGGGACGTGGCACTGCAAGTTATGGACCCATCCCGAGGTCGGCGCCCCTGAAGGGACGCCCTACGTACGGACGCCCTACGTACGGAGGACGTGACGGCGCCCCTGAAGGGACGCCCTACGTACGGACGCCCGACGTACGGACGCCCTGCGCACCGATGGGTGATAACCTCACGAGTTCAGTGGCGCACGACCCGAACACACTTGTCGGCCAGTCCCTGGGACGCTATCAAATCGATGCTCGGCTCGGCGCCGGGGGAATGGGTGTCGTCTATCGCGCGCACGATCGGCTGCTCCAGCGCGACGTCGCCATCAAGCTCCTGGGTGACGCCGGGGTCGAGGGCGATCGGCTTCTGCAGGAAGCCCGCAACATCTCCGCGCTGAACCATCCCAACATCTGCACCGTGCACGAAGTGGGTGAGTACGACGGGCACCCATTCATCGTGATGGAGTTCATCGAGGGTGAACCGCTGAGTGTGCGCGTGGAGCGCGGGCCGCTGCCGGCGTCGGACCTGCTGAAGATTGGCGAACAGATCGCGGACGCGCTGGTGCACGCGCACGGACGAGGGGTCATCCATCGCGACCTCAAGTGCGCAAACGTGGTGGCGATGCCCGACGGGCGCGTGAAGGTGCTGGACTTCGGCATCGCGCTTCGACCGTCGAGTTCGAGCGCCGAGACGGTGACCGGCGTCCAGCCCGATGATTCCGGCGTGACCGGAGCGATCAGCGGCACCGTGGCCTACATGGCGCCCGAGGTGCTGCGCGGGGAGCCCGCCGATCAGCAGAGCGAAATCTGGAGCGTCGGTGTGATGCTCTACGAACTGGCCTCCGGCCGTCGTCCTTTCAAAGGCGGATCGGTGTTCGCCCTGGTCGCCGCCATCGTCGGTCAGGATCCGAAGCCGTTGCCGCCCACCACGCCGGCCCCGGTGGCGGCACTGATCGAACGATGCCTTGCGCGCGAGCGCCGCGATCGGTACCAGAACGCCCGCGAACTGAAGACCGTGATTGAAACCGTCCGCATGGCGCTGTCAACCGGACGTCACATGGTCCTCGACATGGCGGCCGCGGCACAGCGGCGGATCGAATCCATCGCCGTGTTGCCCCTGGCCAATCGTTGCGCCGAGGCCGGACAGGAATTTTTCGTGGACGGCATGACGGACGCGATCATCGCTGAACTGTCGCGCCTGCAGGCGCTTCGCGTGATCTCGCGGACGTCGGTCATGCGGTATCGCGACACGGTGAAGACCGCGCCGGAAATCGCCGCGGAGCTTGGCGTGGATGCGCTGCTCGAAGGATCCGTGATGGTGGTGAAGGGCACGGTGCGCGTGCAGGCGCAGCTGATCGATGCGGCCTCCGATCGCCACGTGTGGTCGCGCATCTACGATCGCCCGGCCGATGACGTGCTGGCGCTGCACACCGACGTGGCTCGAGCGATCGTGGACGACATCCGCGTCCAGCTGTCTCCCGAAGAACGTGCGCACCTCAACGCTCCCCGACGCGTCAACGCGGCCGCGCACCAGCTGTGGCTCAAGGGTCGATACCTCCAGAACAAGACGGTGTGGACGCCTGCCGATTACGAACAGGCGCTCTCGTACTACGAGCAGAGCGCCGCCGCGGATCCCAGCTTCGCGCCCGCATACGTCGGGCAGGCCGACATCTGCCATCGCCTCGGTGGCTACGGATTCCGCCCACCCAAACAGGCGTTCGCGCTCGCGAAGGTTGCGGCTGAACGCGCCGTCGCGCTGGATGATGGGTTGTCGAGTGCGCATGCGGCTGTTGGCTTTTCGCGATGGTTGGGCGACTGGAATTACGCCGAGTCGGAACGCGAATACACGCGCGCCATCGAGCTGGGCAGCCACGAGGCCATTCACCAGTACGCCAGTCTGCTCTCTCTGCTTGGACGCCATGACGAAGCGGTCGCGCGATATTTGCAAGCCGCGTCAGTGAACCCGTTTTCGTCCGACGTGCACTGGGGCCTGGGGATGATCTATCGCCAGGGTGGGTGGCCCGATCGCGGCGTGGAAGCGCTCAGGGCGTGGCTCAAGGTGGAGCCCAACGACGTGCAGGCGATGTTCCAACTGGCCCTGACACTGGTGGAACTGGGCAAGGGCGACGAGTCGATTGCGATCCTTCAGGGCATGTCGGCGATCCCACAACTCAACCCCCTGGCGCTGGGTCCGTTGGCGTACGCGCGCGGTCGAAGCGGGCAACGCGCCGAGGCGCAGCAGGCGCTCGATGAGTTGCAGCCTATGGCGGATGCCGGGTATTCCGTCCATGGATGGCTCGCCATTGGACACATGGGACTGGGCGATCACGAGAAAGCGATCGATGCGCTGACCGCTGCTGTTGAGATGCACGATTCGTGGATGCCCAGCTACATGCACGTGGAGCCGGCGTTTGCAGCGCTGCACGGCCATCCGCGATTCCAGGCGCTGCTCAAGACCACGGGCCATGAGGGAAGGTGAGAGCCGGCGACGCGCGCGTCATCGGTCTTGTCGCGGCGACACTTGCGATTGGCATTCCCCTCGATGCGCTGGGGCCACCCGGATCGCAATCGGCGGTCAACATCTGGACCTGGGGCGCGCTGCTCTGGGTCATCTGGCACTCGCCGCCCCTGCATCGACGCGAACTCGCCGCGTGCGTCGTGCTCGCCACGCTGGGTGAGCTGTTTCTGATGGAGGTCTGGGGCCTCTATCACTATCGGCTGCTGAACCTGCCGCTGTTCATCCCGCCGGGGCACGCCCTGGTGTTCACCGCCGCGATGCGCATCAGCCGGCGCGTGCCCGGCTGGTTTCCCTGGACGGTGTTTACGGGCAGCGCAATCTACGTGGCCTACGCGTCCTTTACCGGGCTCGATACGCAGGGGCTGTTGTGGTTCGCAGTACTGGCCGGCTTCATGAAGTGGGGCGGCGAGCAGGCGCTCTATGGCGTGGCGTTCATGATCGCGCTCGTGGTTGAAACGTACGGCACGTCACTGGGCGGATGGCGGTATCACACGGTGGAGCCGTGGTTCGGTCTGACCACCACGAACCCGCCGGTGTTCGTCGGCGCGATCTACTGCACGCTGGAGGTTATGGTGCGGCGTCTCGGCGCAGTGACCGGTACAGCAGCGCCGCGCCCACTGAGTACCCCACGATCAGCATCGTCACAAACGTCATGAACGACGGATCGCTCGAGGCCGGCGGCGCGGTGCCGGCCTGCCAGTCGCGATAGGTGCCAAGCGTCATCGTGCGATCGGGCTGCAGGAAGATCCACCCCGTGCACCACACGGTGGTGGCGGCGAACACGGCCAGCGCACGGCCCGCATGACCCGCGCGCACGAAATGGGCGCCCAGCTTGAAGCCGGCGATGTTGGCGTAGAACAGCGCCAGGAAGAATGCCGGCAGCAGCCATGGATACGAGAGCACGGAGTCTGCCGTCCACCACATGTGCGATGTCTCGAACCCGAAGTAGAACACCAGCAGATACAGCGGCGGCCACATGAACGCCACCGAGTGGAAGAGCATGTTGTTATAGAACGCCCGCGCGATCGGCTCCGGCTTGCCGGCCGCAATCTGCCGCTGCGCCGCATGCGCCATCAGGCTTCCCATCCCGAACGCCACTGGCAGATCGACTTGAATCATGTGTATCGCCTCTCATTCACCTTGGAGGGCCCTGAAGGGCCGTGAAGCTGTCAAAAGCGCGGGGTTGCGGGCCCGGCTTTGCCGGGCCTTGAAGCCGCCACGGGCGGCTCGCAACCCCGCGCCTTCATGGATCTTCATGACCTTCATGGTGAAAATCTCTTTGTCTGTATCAAAAACTGAACCGCAGCTCCAGCGTGCCGCGGCGGCGCAGGAGGTCGCCGAAGATGTGCTGGCGGATCTCCGAGTCGCCGATGTTGACCACCTTCAGCGCCAGCGTGCCGTCGCCGCGGCGCGTGGTAAACCGCACGCCGGCCGATCCGTTCACGAGCGAGTAGCCACGCGTGTAGCCGCTGTACGGCTGCACGTCGGCCCAGAATGCGCGGCTGGCGCTGCTGACCGAGAGGCTGCCGAAGAATCGGCCGCGTGAAGCGTTGATGCCGGCATTGAATCGATGCCGCGGCGGCAGGTTGAGTTGAATCGGCACGTCATCGGCGATGTCGGGCGTGCGCTGGAACGAGTGATTCACGAACGTTGACAGGCCCGCCGACCAGCGCATGTCAAATGAGGTTTCGATTCCCGCATCAATGACCTGCCCCAGGTTCGCTTCGGTCAGCACCTTCGGCAGTGGGGGCAGGAGCGCAAGGAACTCGACCGGCAGTGGCCACCCGGCAGGCGGCGACGCCACCGAGTAGAACTCGGTGGGCACCAGCGTGACCTCGCCTTTGGTCTTGTTGCGATAGAGCGACACGCTGACGGTGGCCTTGCGCGCAAGGACGCCGGTGTATCCCACTTCGAATGCTTCATCGGTCAGAGGGTCAAGGTCCTCATCGCCTAATGCAAGGAACGGCAGCGAATACGGACCCGTCGGCAGCCCGACGATGGTGGCGGTGGGGAAGTAGAGGTAGTTTTCAAGGAACGACGGCGCCACGTAGGCGCGGTTGTAGGCGGCGCGGAACGTATGGCCCTTCACCGGCTCCACCACCACCCCGATGCGCGGCGACACTGTGCTGCCGAACGAACTGAACCAGTCGTAACGCGCGCCGGCCCGCAGCCGGATTTCATCAGTCACGAAGATTTCGGTGTCCGCCACCAGGCCCACTTCCTGGCGCGTGTGCTGGTTGGGCGCGACGTTGATATCGAAGTGGTGAAAACGGCCCGTGGCCGCTAGCGTAATCACCTGGCGCGGCCGCACGATGCGATGTTCCGCTTCCACCTGCGTGGACTGGTATTTGAACGACACAAGGTTGTCGGAGAGCAGGCTGGCGACTCGGGCGAAGTGCGCGTCGAACGAGGCGCCGATGCGTGTCTGGCCGCGTTCGTACTGCACCCGGCCGAAACCCTGTCGCATCGGGCGGGCATCCTGCGGTCCGACCACCGTGACGATCCCGCCACCGGTGGTCGCGTAGCCCGCATCAAATCGCCACAGCGTATCGGCGTTCTGTTTGAAGTCGAACCGCGCGCTGCCACTCACGCGATCCGTCCCCTGGTTCGGATACACCGGCAACGGCGTTCCGTCAGGCAGGGCCGACGGCCGATCCCAGGCCTTTTGCGTGAAGAATGAGCCGCTGAACTTGTAACCAACGCGGCCGCGCAGGCCTGAATGCCGAAGCGCGATGTCAGCGGTGTCGAGCGATCCCCCGCCGAGGCGCACGTGCGTGCCCAGGTCCTCAGCCGGGTCGCGCGTGATGATGTTCACCACGCCCGTCAGGGCGTTCGTGCCCCACAACGCGGAGCCAGGCCCGCGCATGACTTCCACTTGTTTGATCTCGTCGAAGTCCACGCCCAGCAGATCCCAGATGATCATGCCGTAGTACGGCTGATAGGCGGGGCGGCCGTCCACGAGCGCCAGCGTCTTGTTCGACGCCTGGCTTGCGGCGCCCCGCGCAGTGAACTGGACGTCGCGCGCGGAGAACTGGATCATGTTCACGCCAGGCACGGTCCGCAACACGTCCGCGTAACTCGCCACGGACTTGGCCTGGATCTCGTCCGCGCCTTGCACTGAAATCGCTGCCGGCGAGTAGCGCACCATCTCTTCCTTGCGGCTGCCGGTGACCACCACCGTTTCACCGTAGGGCAGCACCGCCAGTTCCAGCACCACTTCGGTAACC
>JBKJJZ010000388.1:0-8155 GCA_046597705.1 Vicinamibacterales bacterium
CGCGCTGCATCACGAGCGTGGACGACGTGTCATTGCTGGAGCTGGGCACGCCCGAAGCCATGTGGCATCTCCAGGTGCACGAATTCCCCGCGATCGTCACGATGGACGCGAAGGGCAAC
The DNA here is from genome assembly GCA_046597705.1 of Vicinamibacterales bacterium. Classification (GTDB taxonomy): domain Bacteria; phylum Acidobacteriota; class Vicinamibacteria; order Vicinamibacterales; family SCN-69-37; genus SYFT01. Next base: position 120 of record JBKJJZ010000388.1, read on the forward strand.
TCACTTCATCAGGTGGTCGAGCAGGAATCAGGCAAACGACTCGCGGTGCTCAAGTAGGAATTGGGCAATGCAACCAATCAGGCAAGTCTAGAGCCAATTTTCAGATGTGGGTAGCCGGCAGAAGGTGCGACACGTAGGGCGTCCCTTCAGGGGCGCCGTGAATTGGCGCTGCTGTGATGCTCAAATTCGGGCATTGCCATTGCCCCACTTGTTGAATTGCCTCATTCCACTGCCTCATTGCCCAATTGCCTCATTGCCCAATTGACAGCGGCTTCCATCGCCTCCGAGAAGTCCGCGCCATTCTCGGCGATGTGAACATGCACCACATGCCGCCCGTTCGCACAGAGGGCGTCGAAATCGCCCAGCGCCTGCGCGTGCTTCAGGACGCTGAATGAGTAGTCAGCGCCGGGCACCGGCGTCTCACTGGCGTCGTCTGCGGTCAGCAGGATGAACACGCCGTTGTTGGTGCCGCCTTTGTGGTACTGACCCGTCGAGTGCAGGTAGCGTGGTCCAAGGCCGTGAGTCGTGGCTGCACCCGTCCGAGCGCGAATGCCTTCCCGGACACGCGCCACTGTCTCCGCGCGCCGGCCGTCCACAGGCAGGTAGTCCAGGATTGCGATGAAGGTACCCGGCCCTGGGACCGGAGCGTCAGTGGGCCGATGCGTTCGCACGAGAATGCCATCACGCTCGGTCAGCGGCGGCGAGATGACCAGCGGGCGCGGCCCGTCCAGAATCGCCATGGTGCGCGCCTTCGCATCGCGGACGTTGGGTTCGTCAAATGGGTTGACGTCGAGAACGGCGCCGGCGATGGCCGTCGCAAACTCCCAGCGGAAGAACTCGGCGCCGAGGCGCTCGGGTGTGGCTTCGATGTGAAATGCCGGATGGCCGGCACGCGTGAGCGCGGCCAGTTTCCTTGCCGCTCCCGCATCATCGGGACGTGTCACCACGACGATCGCGCGGTCGGCGCCGTAGCCTTCGGGACTTGCCGGTGGTTCGTCGACAACGGGCAGGACGCCTCGGCCGAGTTTGCCGGTGCTCTCCGCAACAAGCTGTTCAATCCACAGACCCAATGCGGCCAGTGACGATGGCAGGAGAATGGTCAGCTTGTCGCGGCCGGCTTGTGCCTGGGTCGCCATAAAGACGCCGAGCTCGATGCCCGGGTTCGTCGGGCCGTCCACCCGGCATGCATCGGCCATGTCCACACCGTGCGCAAGCAGCTTGGCTGGCGAAATGTCCATCAGCGCGGCAGACACGAGCCCGAACAGCGAGAGCGCGGAATAACGCCCACCGATGTCTGCCGGATTGATGAACGTGTGCCGATACCCGTGTTTCGACGCGTGTGCCACAAGTGACGTGCCGGGGTCGGTAATCGCGATGAAGTGCTCGCCCGCGCCAACGCCCACGGCGGCGTGCACCCAGTCTCGGAAGTACGCCTCGAGTGCCGACACCTCCACCGTCGAGCCGCTCTTGCTCGCTACCAGGAAGAGCGTGCGGGCCGGGTCGAGCGTGCTCGTGATCGTTCGAACGGCGCGTTCGTCCGTGGTGTCCAGCACGAACATCCGGCCCTGCATCTCCGGCGTGGCCAGCGTCAGCCGGAGCACCTCGGCGCACAGGCTGCTGCCGCCCATGCCGAGCAGGCAGATGTGTGTGAGTCCGCTACGGCGCACCGACGCGGCCACGCCTTCAATTTCGGCCAGATACAGCACCATGGCGCCGGGAGCGTCCAGCCACCCGAGCCGGTGCTCGATGGCCTGTCGGACGGCCGGGTCCTGGGCGGCGGAAAATACCGACGTGTCGCGCGCCCACAGGCGCGATGCCGTGTGGGAGGCAACCAGATGCGCGAGAGTTTCCTGGAAAGGAGGCACAAAGCAGTTTTCCACAGGCTTCGCCTTATAATCAAAGGATGATCAATGTCACGGAAACGGCGGCGTCAAAGATCGCGGAATTGCTCGTGGAGGAGGGCCGCTTGGGGGCCGGACTCCGGGTATTCGTGCAGGGCGGCGGCTGTTCGGGATTTCAATACGGATTGATGATTGACGAGGGCGATGGCGACGCCGAGGCCGACCAGGTGTTCGAGGTGAACGGTGTGCGCCTCCTGGTCGATCCCATCAGTCTGCGCTACCTCAGCGGGGCGGAAGTGGACTTCGTCGACAACAACATGGGCGGAGGGTTCACCATCAAGAATCCGAACGCCAAATCGACCTGCGGCTGCGGCTCGTCGTTCAGCGCCTGAAACGGTCAGTCGCGCATGCAGTCCGCGTCCGAGTTCGTCGAACAGCGGCGGCCTGCCGGCGGTCGGCGCTCCACCAAGCGCGACTTCATCGTCCAGATCTTCCTCCGGCAGGGAGGCCACATTGCGGCCGACGAACTGGTCGATCTGATTCGCCGCGAAGACGCGCGTATCAGCCGTGCCACGATCTACCGCACGTTGCAGTGGATGGTGGACGCCGGCATTGCCCGCAAGGTGGACTTTGGCGAGGGGCGATACCGCTTCGAGCATTCGTACCGGCATCCGCGCCATTTTCACCTCATCTGCAAGACCTGCACGCAGTCGTACGAATTCCTGAGTTCCGACATCGAGGCCCTCATTGAAGAGGTGGCCGAGGCCCGCCACTTCGCGGCGCGCCAGAGCGTGCTGCAGATTTACGGCACGTGCGTGAACTGCCAGACCGGCCGGAAGGCTGACCGAGTGTCGGCGCCGACCGAAGCGCTGTTCGCGAGAGACGCATTACGAATTGCGATCGCGACCGAACGCAGCGGACGGGAGTTCTACGGGCGTGCGGCGGAGCTGACAAAAGATGCAAGGGGCCGCAAGATCTTCAAGCGGCTGGCGGGCGAAGAGGACGAGCACCTCGCCAAACTCGAGGCGCGCTATCGCGAACTGCTGGCCGCCGACCCAGCGCTGGAATCACACCCGACCTTCCTGTTTTTCAAGGGCGCGGCCAATGGATTGTTTGCCGCGGGCACGGCGCAGCTGCGGCAGGGCGTGGATGACCGTGAAGCGCTCCTCATCGGTATCAAATGCGAGCGCGGGTCGCACAAGTTCTTCAAGCGGTACGGAGATCGCTTCGAAGAGTCAGAGGGCAAGCGCATCTTCCTCGAATTTGCCGATGAAGAACGCGAACATCTGGACATGCTGATCCGCGAGTATCGCAGCCTCGTCGAACGCCAGAAAGTCAAGACGCGACGACGATGATTGATCTGCACATGCATACGACCGCATCCGATGGGCGGTCAACACCGACGCAACTGGTAACCGAGGTCGTGGCCAGGGGCATCACCACCATGGCGGTTGCCGATCACGACACCACTGGTGCCTGGGATGAGGTCAGCGCCGCCGCGGATGCGGCGGGGGTGACGTGCGTGCCGGGCATCGAAATCACGGCCGTCGCGGATGGAAAAGACGTGCACATGCTGGGGTACTTCTTCGATCGCAACCACCCCGAGCTTGTGACCTTCCTCGAGCAACAGCGGACCGACCGCAAGCGGCGCGTGCACGAAATCGGCGAACGGCTGGCCCGCCTGGGCGTGCCGGTTGATCTCGAGAGCGCGCTTGTATCGGGCCAACTACGTGGAAAGGCGCTGGGCCGCCCGGTTGTGGCCGCCGCGCTGATACAGGCGGGACACGTCGCCGACATCAAGGAAGCGTTCGATCGCTTCCTGTCCGAGGGCAAGGAAGCGTTCATAGAGCGCGTAGGCATCGCGCCTGTCGAAGTGGTGGCGCTCATCGCGCGCGCCGGAGGCGTCTGTGCGATGGCTCACCCGGGAAAAACGAAGAAGGATCACCTGATCCCCGGCCTCATTGCCGCGGGGATGCCGGCAATCGAGGTGTACCACCCCGACCATGACGAAGCGGAGACGGCTCGCTATAGACAGATGGCCGACGCGTTCAAGGTGGTCTCTACCGGCGGGTCTGACTACCACGGTCCTGGCAGCGGCCGCGACGAGGCGCTCGGGCGCGTGAACCTGCCCGCGACGGATTTCGCGCGTCTCGCCGAACGTGCGGGGTGGCCCGACCGCGCGTGATGTCCGCCGTGACGCCTGGGCCCATCATTCACATTACCGGCCTTCGAAAGCAGTTCGGTGGACTTCGTCCGCTCCGGATCAATGCACTGTCGGTGGCCGCGGGCGACCGCATCACGCTGAAAGGCCTGGACGCGGAGGCCGCCGAGATGCTGATGTTGCTCATCACCGGTGCATCCTTGCCCGATGAAGGCGCCGTGGCCATCGCTGGCCGGGACACGCGCGAGATTCAAACCGACACGGAATGGCTGACGTCACTCGACGTCTTCGGGATGGTCACCACGCGCGCGGCGCTCATGGACAGTGTGGCGCTGGAAGCCAACATGGCGTTGCCGTTCACCCTCTCGATCGATCCGATGCCGCCCGAGGTACGCCAGGCCGTTGATTCGCTGGCTGCTGAGGTCGGGTTACCTGCTCGATTGCTGCCGGAGCCCGTACAAAAACTGGGTGACGCTGACAGAGCACGCGTGCATCTCGCTCGCGCACTCGCCTTGAACCCTCAGGTCCTGCTGCTGGAGCATCCGACGTCCAGACTGAAGCCGGACGAAGCTGCATCGTTCGGCCGCTTACTGGCGGCCATTGGCGAGCGGCGAAGCGTGGCATGGCTTGCGATCTCGGAGGACGAAGCGTTTGCAAACGAGGCCGGCGGGCGGCGATGCCGGCTGATGCCTGGTTCCGGCGAAGTCACTGAGGCCAGGCGCGGATGGAGACTCTGGTAATGCTGGTGTTGTTTGACATTGACGGCACGCTGATTTCGTCGGGACGCGCTGGAGTGCGAGGGATGAATCGATCCTTCGAGCGCCTGTTCGGTGTGCCCGGGGCGCTGGACCAGGTCGTGCTCGCCGGCCGTACGGACCGCGCCATCGTGACGGAGGCGTTGACCCGTGCAGGACTGGCCGTGGACGACGAGGTCATTGACCGAGTTCGTGATGCGTACCTCGACGACCTGCGTGATGCGCTGGCGGACGGGACGGCCACGGCGGCGGGTGTGTTGCCTGGCGTGACTGCGCTGCTGGATGAACTTGCCAGTGCGGGAGTGGCCACCGGTCTGCTCACCGGGAATTTCGCGGGCGGCGCTGCCATCAAACTCGGGCACTATGGCCTCTGGGAACGATTTGCGTTCGGGGCATTTGGCGATCACCATGCCGACCGGCGCGCGCTGGTGCCCATTGCCGTGGCCGCCGCCATTGCGGCAGGGCATCGCGAGTTTGAGCCCGAGCGGATCGTGGTGATCGGCGACACCCCGCTGGACGTCGATTGCGCGCATGCGCATGGGGCGCGCGCGATTGCCGTGGCGACGGGGCCGTTTTCGCACGAAGCGCTGGCCGAAACCCGGCCCGCGTTAACGGTACGGACGCTTGAAGAGGTGAACCTGAGCGTTCTCAGGTTTCAAATTCTTAGATTTTAGATTCTTCAAGTGGCGGAAGCTCGTGGGAGTCGAACCCACCCCTCCCGCCGAAGGCGGGAAGCGGCCGGTTTTGAAGACCGGGAGGGCCACCGGGCCCCGGGAGCTTCCAGTAAAAGACTGCAGCACCCGGAGCCGATGGGGAACCGCCTTCAGGCGCGGAGGTTAATCGTCCAGTAACCGCACTTCACCGGCGCGCGGACCTTTGGGGGAGTCTTCAATCGTGAATTCCACGCGCTGACCTTCGCGAAGAAGTTCGAACACCGCGCCTCGGATGGCCGACCTGTGGAAGAAGTGTTCCACGCCAGCCTCGTCCCGAATGAACCCAAAACCCTTGTCGATCAACAAACGTGCAATCGTGCCATTCGGCATGACTGTTCCTCCGAGGAGCGCCAGGAGGCACCCCCAACAACTTTCGTGAATGAATCGCGATCAGTCTAGGCACGGGGCCGCGGATTAGTCAAGAATCCGGCCCATTTATCGAATTCGCCCATTCCATTGCCCCAATGCCTCATTGCCCAATTGCCTCATTCCCATGTCGCACCTATAATCAGATGTTCGTGTGTGGGCCTGTGGCGCAGCTGGGAGCGCGCCTGGATGGCATTCAGGAGGTCACCGGTTCGATCCCGGTCAGGTCCACCAACCCTTCATTCTCGCGCGTCAGCGGCTGCAAGTAGCTGAACGCGCGCGTGGTTACGTCGGTTCGAACAAAGCCGTTTCCGCCGAACGCAATTCCCTCAGGAAAGAACAGTTGTTGGAACCGCTGACGCTGGTCCAGCGAGGCTTGGATCCAAAGGTCTGCCGCGCGTGGCAGAACGCGCTCTGCGAACGCCAGGATGGCCTCCACGTCGAATTCGTCGAGGTACCCGGAGTGACGGTCCATGCGCGCGAGCGTCAGCTGTTCGCGTAGCTTCTCGGCGTGGCGGTCATAGGTATCGATGTCGATCGAGCGCTCGAACAGGAACGCCTCGTCGAGGCGGTTCAACTTGTCCTGGATCGCCTTGGCGGTTCGTTCGGCGTCGGCCAACTCGGTCTTAACGGACGCCTTGCGGGCCTTCCAGATTTGAAGAATGGACTCGTTCAGCAGACGCATGTAACCCGGCGCAGGCTGAAGCCTCGCCAGTTCATCCGCGAATAGGCCCTCGAGTTTGGCTTTCGTCACATTGACAGCGCGGCAACCTGGACGACAGTGGTAATACGCGTAGTAGCCGCTTCGCCCCTTCGACCAGCTTCCGGTGAGCCCACGGCCGCAGGATTCGCAGCGAACGAACCTGCGGAGGGGAAAATCCGGATGACTCCGCACTTGCGGCGCGGTGCTCGCAGTTCGGCCCGAGAGCACCGACTGAACCCGGTAGAACGTCGCCTCACTGACGAGCGGATCGAAGTCGCCCCGTTTGTCGCGCACGCCGTACTCGGCTACGTCGATCACGCCGGCGTAGAGCCGGTTGCGCAGCAACATGCCGATCGCCTGCGAGCTCAGCGGCCGGCCGCGGCGGTTCCGCAGACCTGCCTCGGTTGCGTGCTGCAAGACCTGCTGCTTAGTGAATCGCCCTGTTGCGTACTCGTCGAAGATCTGGTGCACGATCGGCCCGCGTTCGGCATCGACCATCAGACTCTTGCCCAGGGCCCGAGGCGCATTGATGTAGCCGAGCGGTGCCAGGAACGTCCACCGTCCAAGCTCGAGAGCGGCCCGCATCCCGGCGCGTGTTCGTTCCGAGCGCACATCGTTGTCGAACTGGGCGAAGGAAGCGAGGACGCCTTCCATCAACTTGCCTGTCGAGGTGTCGTCGATCGGCTCCGTCGCCGAACGCAACGAGATGCCAAGAGACTTCAGGAGCGAGCGCAGCGCAAAGTGATCGTACTTGTCCCGCGCGAACCGCGTCAGGTTGAACACGACCACGAAATGGATCCTGCCTTTGTTCGTACGACAGTACGTCAGCAGCCGCTGCAGCTCGGTGCGATCGGCGGTCTTCGCACTCTCGCCTTCCTCTTTGAAGCGGTCAAGCACCTCGAAGCCCTCGCGGGAGCAGTACTCTTCGCACGCACGGAGTTGGGTTGACAGACTCAGGTTTTCGGTCTGTTCCTTGGTGCTGACTCTGATGTAGATGACTGCACCCGCCATGCGCCGCAGCATACCGTCGTCGTGAGACCTCTGCAAGGCGGTCGTTGGTGTCATCCTGATGTCTCCTGCGTGTTCGTCAGGAGAATCTCGATCAAGACGTGCGCTAGCGTGTTCGCGTGCCGACGGACTGTGTCGACTTCGTGATCCGACAGGCCTCGCGCCTCATCGCCGAGCAATACGCGGCAGCGAGCGATCGGGACTTCTTCGTCGGCCATCACGCAAATGCTTGAACTCGGGCCGCCCGGAGGATCGGTCAAGGCCGCAGCCGCGGAGCGGGCGGAGCGCAGCGACGGGCCTTGACGGATCCGAGGACGGCCCGATACTTGATCGCGTGATGGTTCGCATTGCGCCTGAGGGCTGCACCGATCCTGATCACGCATCGTGTCTCGCATTCGACACCGCCTGGGCCACGGGGAGAGCGACCCCGGTCGGCGATCCGTGGCCGGCGCGCATGGCGCGCTGGTCACGGAGGGCCGCAAGCGAGGG
>JBKJJZ010000417.1:0-7664 GCA_046597705.1 Vicinamibacterales bacterium
AGCGCTCCTTGGGGACGTCGAGTTTGCCACGCAGTTTCCAGTAACTGGCCTTCTGGAAGTCCGTCGACTTGTACTTCGGAGGCACCGCGATGGCGCCCACTTCGCGTTGCTTTCGAACGGCCGCTTCATCAGCCGAGATGCGGTCCTGGTGTCCCTCGGGTAGCTCGGCCTTGGCGTCGATCGCGTCCTCAAGGCGCTGAAGCGCCCAGGTCTGCTCCCAGACTTCCCGTTTGCGCAGGCCTGAGGGCCTGTAGCGCTGCGAAGGTAGAAACGGCACCGCTTCGTGTTCAACAAGTTCGAGGAGCAGGGCACCGACATCGAACGTGTCTTGGCCGCGGTACAAGCCGGCCACCCGAATGAATTCCGGATCCTGGCGCGCCCGATCAGCCAAACGAGCGACGCTGGTCAGGCCCACTTCGGGCCAGTACTCCTGCAATTCGAGACGGTCGAGCAGCCAGGCACGTTGGGCCTGCTCAACCTGCGCCTCCCACGACTCGATATTCCAACGGCGCTTGAACTCGGGTTGTTCGATCAGCGCGATACGTGGGTTGGTCTCGATCTCCTCAATTCGTCGCTCGACCACGTCCCGGTACCATTGCGGCCAGTCCGAAGGAATCTCAACTGTTGGCGTGGACCCGTGCCGGTCAAACCAGGTCGTCTCCAATTCACCGGCGGCCATCTTCCGGGCCATGAGGATCTCAAAGGCACGCTGGCCAAGGTTAATCTGCGGGGGTAACTCCTCAAACGAAACACGGTTCTGCTCTGTCACGGCGTACAGGCCGTAGCAATGCCAGTCAAGGTCCTCCTGAAGCGCGATCATCCCCTCAAGACACGTCCGCCACTCCAGCTGACGGGCAGCCTCATCCATCTCCGCCGAACTCCTCGGCACCAGCTGCAGAAGGCGCTGACCGCGGGCATCAAGCGTTGTCGCCAGGGGCAGAACACTGCCAGCCGCTATTGGGAACTCAAGAAGGGCGGTTCCGGTAAATTCGAAGAAATCCTCAAATGGCATTGTCCGCTGACGCGCCCCTCTTTCATCGACTGTGCTGCCCTTGTTGTGCATCACCTGTTTCATCCAGAAACATGCCGTCGAGCTATTGAGAAGCCCAAGCAGCCGCAGGTGATCATCCTCGGTCGCGTCAGGCGGCAGTTTGATGACGGGAGCAGAGCGATTGAACACCTTGCCGCCTCGGTCGAGTACGAAGTGGTTGTGGGTGGCGACGAACGCGAAGACGACCGTAAGGGGGCTCCGCAACTTCGTTGCCGTCAGCCGCCCGTACTCGTACCACTTAAGGCCCACTTGGACCTTTGTCTTCCCTCCGAACATCTTGGAGTTTGCGACAGAGGTTCTGGCGGGCCACAGATATCGAAGCGCTGGTTCCGTCTCACTTGCTGCCATCGGCTCATAGTTCTGGGTGTAGGGAAACACCGCACTGGAGCACTCGCCGATTCTCCAGTCACGCACCACCTCACCCTCGACCATCGGGCGATGACTGGATTCAGACAGACGATACCGCCCCGCCGCAGATGCGGGCAGGAGAAAAATATCGTCCTCAAGGGTAAACGCGGTGATGCCGATTGACTCGGCCAGGCTGCCCAACTGAACAGCGCAGGCCTCATCCAACAGCTCCTTGAGCTCAGCCGCACCGCCCCCACCGATGCTCCATGGGTGCTGATGAAATGTCTCCCTGGCAGCATCCGAGGCGCTGATGAAGTCGCTCGTTGATCCCGGCTCGTCAACCTGACGCAGAATAGCTGTCCACACCAGACCACGGGATGGAACCTCTGGCGTTGATGGTTCACCTCGAATACCAAGGACAGCTCGTACCGTTGCCTCAACGGGCGGACGATGTCTGCCGAACAGAATGACCGTCGGCGTTCCATGGCCAGGAATATAGGCGCCGGCGGTGTGAATGACGTGCGTCAAATCCCATCTGGGGATGTAGGTCTCAATAAGTTTCTTGCCAAACTCACGCTTCATGAACGAGTCGGTGGTGATCATCCCGACGTGTCCCGCAGGCGCAGGGGCGTCACCCGTCGGGCCCAGTGCCAGGTCGAAGAACCGTTCGGTGAACGGCACCCCGAGCGAGTACTTCATGTGGCACGACCCGAATCGCTCCCGGTACGCCTTGTTCAGCGCCGCGTCCTTCGGCGTGATGTACGGCGGGTTGCCGACGACGACGTGGTAGCGTCGGCCCAGGATGCGCCGGAGGTCTTCTGCGTCTTCCGTCGCATAGACGTGAGAGATAGGGTCTTGTGCGGGGTCCAGATACATCTGAAGCTCACCCTCGCCGTCGGGCCGCGGACCGTGAAGCAGTGAATCCCCTACTGCCACATCCATCGCAAACGCCGGAGCGTCGGCGAGGCGCGCGATGCCGCAGGCACGGAGGGCGGCCAGCAGCAACCGAAAGCGTGCGATTGCCACGGCAAATGGATTCAGATCTACGCCCGCGACCTTCCGCAATGCTCGCTGTGCAAGCTCGCGTGGATTGGTGCCGGGCTCATGTGCCGTCCATTGCGCGAACAGACGCTCAAACGCAGCCAGCAGGAAGTGACCAGACCCGCAAGCGGGATCGATGAGGGTGACGTCGCGGAAGCCGAACTCGTTGATGGCAGGCGTCAGCGTTCGGTCAAGGATGAACTGCAGGACGAAGTCAGGCGTCTGCAGCAGCGCGTACTTCTTACGAGCCGATTCTGAGAGGTCCTGATACAGATCGCCCAGAAACCGAGTGCTCCACTCGGGGTCGGTGAAGTCGTGCACCAGCGCGCCAGTCTCGGGATCCACGCGTTGCCAGAACGCGAGCACCGCTGCCGCCGCGTCACCAGAGATCCCCATCGACCACACGGGATTGTGGCGTCGGTCGAACAGCGGCCCGGCGCCAGGAAGGGTGGCCAACGCGTCGAACACGCTCAGCAGATACTCGCGGTCGCTCTCCAGCGGGTGCTGCTGAAAGTACAGGGTGTGCTGATCGCGCGCCAACCGGAGCCGGTCACCTGGACCGGCAATGCGAGACGGCGCCACGAGGCGTTGTCCTCGAGAAACCGGACAAAGACGCAGGCCAGCACCCACATGACCGCCGCCTGCGCCAGCACATCCTCACGCCACGCCTCAAACGACTGCGCGGTACGTTCACGTGAGCGGGCCCGCTGCCACTCGTCCCGCAGCCTTGCGCCGAGGTCCGCATCCGCGCCGCTGCGCTCCCGCAGATCATCCTGCAGCCGTCGGAGTAATGGCTGTAGCTCAGCCAGGAGTCGCTTGCCGTCAATCATCTGGCCTCATTCCCAACCCTGCCGAGCTTGCCCACCCAGGCCTCAGGGATACGCGCCCACTGGCTCGACGTGACCACCGGCAGCGGGTGTCCATCAATCACCGGCAGCGAGTTCTGGCCGTCGACGGGAATCAGTACCCAGGTGCCGGGAGGGCCATCCGACCGGCCGGCCCGCTGCTGCAAGGTGTCAAACAAATCCAGCCGACCGTATCGCGCCAGTAGCCCCGAATAACCCAGCAAGACAGGCCGCTCGGAGCCCAGCAGCGCTTTCTCGACGGCGGGCAGCGCACGTCCCACCAACCGTGTGAGATTCAGCCAGTCAGCACTTCCAGGCCCTCCCGCATCGGCTCGACGAACCACGTTCCAGTCAGCACCTGCCGAAGCCGCCACGCGTTTCATCTCCTGTATCAGAAGACGATCGAGACTGACTGTAGAAACCGGATAGGTCTTTGTCAGCAGGCGCTCCGCTGACTGCAGATACTTGGGAGCGACGCCAAGCACGAGGAACGAGTGCTGCTTGAGGGCGAACTGCAACCGTTCGTCGAAACGCTGCACCTCCTCAGGCTGCTCCTCCTCAAGGTCGTCGGCGGACCGCGTGCGGAACGTTGTGCTGGAACTGACGCCGAGAGCGGAGGCCAATCGTGGCTCATAAGCGCCCTGACGATGCGCGCCGCCTTCTGGATTCCAGACCAACTGCAGATCGGCCTGCCTCAACAGGTCGTCCAGTGCCGGCCGGTCGGGCAGCCGCTCGGCCTCCGGATACCGACCACCCACCCGATCGCGCAGGTCCTCAACGGTCAGCCATTTCGCACCGAGCAGCGCGCCCTGGGCCAGACGCAGCGCGCGGTCGCCAGGCATCCCCTTGGGATAGATCTCCAGTCGACTGGACGCGGCGGCGTTGGCCGAAGCAGCCGCACTGAGCAGCACGAGTCGCGCCGCCGACACCGCCGTATTGTCGGGAAGATCAAGCAACTGCAGTTCATCGAGCACACGCGCCGGCGGAAGCAGCGGATCACGCCGCGCGAGGTCGTCCGCCATCGCTCCGAGTTGACTCGCGAAGTCCGCAGCCTCCTCACCCACCGCCACAAACACCACGTCACCTCGCCGGTAGTCGCCGAATCTCGGCTCGGCACGCTCGTGTTCGGCTTCCACGATCGCCCGTGCCACGGCCGACGCTCGGTCCAACCGAGTGCGTTCATCGGCATCCGAGCCGCGAAGCGTGAGCATCGTCTGCACCAGCTCGCGCAGGGCCATCACGCCTCCCTGCGTCGGCAGCAGGTCGGCAATTTCCCCGCGGAGCGCCGTCAGCGCCGGGTCCTTCACCCAGCGGGGGCGGGCCTTGACGAGCACCTGACTGACCCGCGCCCGGGTGATACCCAATCCTTCGGCAACCGCCGTCTGCGTCGGCCACCCAGCGTCGAGGCATCGCGCCAGTATTCGCGTCTCGGCCGAGTCAGCCCTCCTGGGCCGTCTTGGCAGGAGTCGCGCGGCAAGCTGGTCGATGCTCCACGCCTCCGCGGCGTCTCCCGTCGTGGCCGAAGTCGCTGCAGCCTGTTGATCGCGCAGGCGCTGCGTCAACGCGTGTTTGGCGTCACGGATCTCGCGCCTCGTCTTTGCGCCAACACCAGGCATCGCAAGCATGAAATGTGACGGCATGGCCGCCAGATCGGCGGCGGTGCGAACGCGATGCCGCTCAAGGGCATTCAGCGCGCGCGTGCTGAGCCCCACCTGTACCAGCGGTGTATCCGCCGACGCCCGCGCCGCTGCCTCAACGAAATCCGTTGAGGCCGGTTGCGTGGTCTCGTCTTCCTCGCGCCGCGGTGCCGCCAGGCCGCGGAACACACCGCGCCAGGTCGTCAGCATGTCTGCGGCGTTGTCGAATCGCGCAGAAGGGTCACGCATGAGGGCGCGCTCGAAGAACCCAGTCATCCTCTCGCGCAGGTCGGGGTCGAAGTGCCCCGTATCAAGCGTGACCTCATCAGCAATGACGGCAGGGTCGCTCCGGCCGTCTCCCCACTTCGGCAAGGTCCCCGTCGCCATCTCGTAGAGCGTCACGGCGGCGGCGAAACGCTCTGCGGCCACGTCCCACCGGCGGGGTTTCCGCAGAGACAGGAACGGATCGAGATACGGCGCCGTTCCGGCACGAATCGCATCAAGCGGTGTGCGAGCCAGGGAGAAGTCAAACAGCACCAAGTGCAGCCAGTCTCCCCGCCCCATTTGCGCCACGCCAATGTTCGCCGGCTTGATGTCTCGATGGGGGATGCCCTTCTGCTCGAGCCACACGACGGTCTGGAGAAGATGTTCCCCGAACCGCTCCAACAACTCGAGATGCAGCGGGCCATCGGCTCGCAGTCGCTCTGCAAGAGTCGCGCTTCCGGCCCGGTCCATCAACAAGGCCACGTGGCCCGCGATGTCCAGTTCTTCGTGCAGTCGCACGATGTGCTGGTGAGGTTCGAGGTCCTTCAGCGTCTGGCCTTCGCGCTTCAGGCGATCGTTGTGCTCGGCCGCCGCGGCCACCTTCAGGGCCAGCTCTTTGCCCTCGGCGTTCTTCACCAAGTACACGACCGATGTCGACCCGTGGCCGAGGCGACGGACGACCGTGAGGCGGCCCGGCAGTTCGTCGCCAGGCTTCGCGTCGGTGGGATCAACGGCCGCTCGCTGTTCCGGCCGAGTGAGTTCCTCCTCGACCCGGTCAAGCAATTCGAGGAACTCGCCCACCGAGCCCAAACGCGTGGATACGTCCGGATGCGTCGCGAACGAGATGAGGTCCTGCAACTCCGTTCCGGCGCCATCCACGACGTTGGACAGCTTCAGGCCACGATCCATTCGCAGCCTCTCATTCAGCTCTACCGCCGAGCCGGCTGGCGGTTGGCCAGCGACCAAGAGATAGGCCAGCGCTCCTAGTGAAAAAATGTCGACGTACTCGCCAACTTCGCCTGGCGCGCTGAGGGCTTCTGGCGCCATGTACACCGCGGAACCTTCTTCCACGAGTTGCTCTACATGTGAGGTCGCCGTCATGCTGCGACCCGCCGTGGTCCCGGATTCCCTCGCACCGACCTGCCAATTGAGAACCTGTACCCGTCGATTCGGAGAGGTCGGGTCGAGCACCAGCACGCTCTTCGGACCAAGGGCGCGATGGATCAGGCGTCGCTCATGCGCGTACTTCATCACCTCTGCAAGCGCGCGCACGAGGCTCAGTCGATCGCCGATCGGCAGCTGCGTCCCATGCCGCTGCACAAACTGGTCGAGTGGCAGGGAATCAGGACGATATTCGAATACGAGCGCGGGCCCGCGCTCATGGTCCTTGTACTCAAGCGCCCGAAGAATCCCAGGGTGATTGATGCCCTCAAGGATCTGAAACTCGCGCTCAGCAGCCCTCGCCAGGGTCCGCCGGTACTCCATCGTCGCGCCTCTGGGAATCTGGTAGAGCCGAACGCGTCGAAGTGTGTTCGACAGCGAGACATGCTTCGCGTCGTAGTCCTGATAGGCGGGGCCTTCGCTCAACAAGCTTCCCAGCTCGTAGTCGCCGACACGCATGGATTTCTGCGAGCGGCGAATGCCGGCCTGTTCCATCGCGCGACTCAGAACGCGGACCATCGGCGCGTCGACACGCATAGCGCCTGGGTCGGTTGACGCCGGCCGTGTCAGTTCGGCGACGATGCCCTTCACGTCACCACTTCGCGCTTGTGGCTGATCCTTGTCTCGAACTCGAACGCCAGTGGCCGCCGGCCCTTGCAACCGAACGACAAGGCCGGCCGCAGAACAGAACACCAGCGGCTCGAGAAACGGGAGGCGCTGCCGGCTCACCGCCCTCTGGTTCTTCAGCAGTGAGATGAGGCGCTTCGCCTTCTTGTTGGCGAGGTAGAGGGGATTGTCGCTGACCGACTCTCGCCCCTGTTCGCGCCACGTCCAGGTTCGAGCATCTCCGTCAAGCACGCCGGGCCGACTTTTGATCTCGACCAAGAAAAACCCACCAGGCGCCAGCACCAGCAAGTCCACTTCATTGATGCTGCCATCGTCAGCAATGAATTCGAAGTTGGACCACGCGTGATACGGCTCATGGTCCGGCAGCCGCTCACGCACGAAGTCCAGCGCGTCCTGCTCCCAGGGGAACGCGGACTCGGTGACGACGTGGAAGCGGGAGGCAGAGAGGGGCATCGGTCCTAACGACTCAACCCTGAATGATGCACATTGTGTGAAATCGGGCGGGCCGGGGGAATCAGCATGAAAGGTTCAGCGATTCTACAGGCCAGCGGGGCATCGGCCAAGGTTCCACGGAAGTGTCAACGCGAGGTGTGACAGGACAGTTCTTACGCTGTCCTATCGCCACGGCGCCCCACGATCGTGGCCACCCACACCGCGACAACTGCCGGCGGGTGTATTCTCTGCGCGGAT
>JBKJJZ010000421.1:0-7017 GCA_046597705.1 Vicinamibacterales bacterium
CGACGACTTCAGACATACGGACATCGTCTCCGCGTAGGCGCCCAGAGCAGTTTCACTTGCCTGTAGTACGTAGGGCGTGGCTTTAGCTTTAGCCGCGCCAAATTCCTGGCGCCCCTGAAGGGACGTCCTACGTGTGCTCCAAGAAAGACCAAAGGGCCCACGCGTGAGGCCGAAGCCATCACGCATGAGCCCTTTGCTCCACGAACCCTGGGACCTACCGGAGCCCGCCCCCACCCCCGCGGCCGCCAGCGGGCGCAGCCCCCGCTGGGTTCCTGTCGCGCATCGCGCGCGGATCAAGAATCGTCGCCACCTCATCAATGACATCGCGCAGGTGGCGCGCGGTCGCCTCGTCGCGCGTGCCGCCACGCTGCAGGGCGTTGTCCACCGCTTCGCCGACCGCGCGCAGTTCGCCCTTGAGGAGCGACCGCACTTCGGCGCTTGGCGCTGTCGGGCCATTGAGCCTGTTGTCCATCGTCGACAGATACGTCCGCTGGAGGTTGCGGCGGAAGATGTCGATGCTGGCGCCCGGCTTGCCGACCTCGGCCCATACGCCGTTGCGGAGTTCGGTCAGGAAGTCGACCGGCGAGTACGCGGCCGGACCATCCAGGGCCACCTGCTCCACCATGCGATCGATTCTCGCGTTGTTGAGCAGGCCGCCCATGATGGAAGCCTGCGCGTTACGCACACGGTCGATGATGCCTGTCGGCTCGATGCGCCGCAGAATCTCCGGCCGCACCATCATCGTCGGAGTCTGGAAGGCATTGGCGACAAGGTACTGCACTGCTTCCTGCTGCTTCGCCCGCGCCAACACTTCGAAACGCACGCCGTTCTGACCGATGTGCTTCTGCTGCGAGTTCAAGCCGCCGACCATGCGGACGACGTGATTCATCTCGGTGGTCCACTGGCTCACCATGCGGCCGTAGACTTCCTCGAGTTCCGACCAGGGATCGCCCTTCTTGCTGCTGGTGGCGGCCATCAACATTTCCGAAACACGCGCCAGGTTCTTCATGCCCAGCGTGGTTGCGCGCACGGCATCGGCGTCACCCACGGCTTCTGTCTCATCACCGGGGTCGGTACCGGCGTTGCCTTCGGTGGAGAACCGGAGGTACGGCTTGGCGTCCTGCTCACGTGCCCACATGTCGAGCGTCGACTTTTCCTCGTCTGCCGTCTTGGCTGTCGGAATCGGCTTGTAGCCCCACATCGTGGCCCACTTGTCGTAGGGGCCAATCTTCGGGATGAGGTCGGCCGGATCAATCTTGTCTTCCGGTTGCGCCACGTAGTTGAAGCGCGAGTAGTCCATCAGCGTGGGCGTGTGGCCGTTCTCCTTGACCCACTTGGGGTCCCGGACCTGCTCGATGGTGTACGTGGAGCTGGCCTTCATGTTGTGCTGGAAGCCCAGCGTGTGCCCCACCTCGTGCGCCACAACGTAGCGCATGAGTTCACCCATGAGATCATCAGGCAGCGGCAGGTTGTGTGCGCGCGGATCGAGCGGTCCGACCTGCACGAAATACCAGTTCTTCGCCAGGTTCTGGACGTTGTGGTAATACTGGACGTCCGCTTCGAGAATCTCTCCGCTGCGTGGATCATGCACGTGCGGGCCCGACGCATTTTCAGTGGTGGACGGCAGCCAGCGAATCACCGAGTAGCGCGCATCTTCCGGGCTCCAGTCGGGATCGTTGGCTGGCGCTTCCTTCGCGATGATCGCGTTGCGGAAACCGGCGGCTTCGAACGCGGGCTGCCAGTCCTCAATGCCCTTCTTGATGAACGGCACCCACTTTTTCGGCGTCGCCGGGTCCACCCAGTAGACGATGGGCTTGACGGGCTCTGACATTGCCGCGTTCGGGTCCTTCTTCTCGAGACGGTAGCGGGTGATGTACCGCTTCTGGACGGACCGATGCTCCTCGGTTCCGTAGTCGACCAGGCCCTGTGTGAAGTAGCCCACGCGCTCGTCGAAGATGCGCGGCATCATCGGCTTCTCGGGCAGCTTGACCATGCTGTAGCTCGTGACCACTGTCGCGCTGCTGCCACGCATGCCGCGCGCCGCACCGGCACGCCCGCCGCCGCCTGCCGCCGCCGCTTCGGCACCGGTAAAGGTCTGCGTCGCTTCGACGTTGATGTTCTCGGGAAACGAAACCGCCTTCTCGAGGAAGGTGCGGTCCGCGGCCAGGCCACGCCCGCCGACGCGTGAACGCACGGAGAACTCGGGAACGTCGGTGGTAAAGAGCGGCGTCACTTCCACCACCGGATCACCGGACGGCGCGTAGGCCGCCACGTTGAGCGCGCGGATGATCGACGGGTTGTTGGAGTCGCCCACGGCCTGCGCGATGGGATTGTTGTCGTCGGCAACAACGCTGTAATCGACGTCGAGAATCAGGATGCGATCGCCGCGCTGGACCCAGCGAATGACGCGCGTGCCTGCGGCCTGCCCACCGTACCCCACACCGAGCGTGGTCTTCTTGATGCTGGTGACCAACAAGTAGTCCTTGTTGAGTTCGGCCTTTGGAATCTCATAGTAGAGGCGGTCACCTACGCGGTGCACCTTGAAGATTCCATCATCGGTCGTGGCCGCCGATGTGATTACTGACGCATACGGCTGCGGGCGCGGCGGCTGATTCTGTCCGCCTCCCCGACCGGGGGCCGGCGGATCCTGCGTGGGCGGATCCTGCACGGCGCCCTGCGCCTGTGACATCTGTACTTGATTTTGATCGCCAAGCTGGGGCGTCTGGGCAGTGACCGCGGCAACGAATACCGCCGCACCCACAACGACCAGCGACGAAGACACAACATTCTTCCTGACCATGAGACTCTCCTCCCGAAGGACCACCGAGGGAACCGCGCGATTATACTCCGCGGTTACAGAATGAAACCGCTGCTCATTGCCACCACCAACGACAGCAAGTTGAGGGAGATCCGTGAGATTCTTCGGGGAGTCGCGGTTCCAATCCGCTCGCTCAACGACTTCCCCCCAGTACCTGAACCAGCCGAAACTGAATTGACGTTCTCCGCGAACGCGCTGCTGAAGGCACGAGCGTATGCCGCGGCCTCCGGCATGCCCACGGTGGCAGAAGACTCCGGCCTGGTGGTCGATGCGCTCGATGGCGCCCCCGGCGTGCACAGCGCGCGATACCCCGGCGCGACCTATCTGGAGAAATTCCGCAACCTGTATTCCGCGCTCGATGCGCACCCCAGGCCCTGGACGGCCAGGTACGTTTGCGCCGTCGCACTCGTCAGTGGCGGAACTGGCGGAACTGGCGGAACTGGCGGAACTGAGAATGCTCGGGTGCTCTTCGAAACGGTTGCAACAGTCGAAGGTGAAATCTGGCCGGAGCCTCGCGGCACTCATGGCTTCGGCTACGACCCGATCTTCTACTACCCGCCATACGGCCTGACGTTTGGCGAAGTGGATGATGAAAAGAAACTCGCCGTGGCGCACAGGGGTATCGCGTTCACCGCGCTTCGACGATGGCTCGAGGGTGGGGAGTATCAACTGAAGATGCGGTGATCTCCGGCTGGACCTTCCCGTCCGGATTTGGCACAATTCGCGCGGTTCCCCATTACGACTACCGGTAGGACAACTGCCGGAAGGAGACAAAAGATCTATGTCGATCCCTGCATTCACCCGGATACGTGTCGCCGCCGTGGCTTCGCTCGCTGCTTTGGGCGCTGTCGCGTCACTGACGTCGTTGTCCGCGCAAACACCGCCACCCGCGCAAACCCCGTCGCCGTTCGCGGACCCCATGATTCAAGACCTGCGTTGGCGTAACGTGGGGAATGCGAATCTGGTCGGTCGCATTTCATCGGTCGACGCGCTGGAAAGCGACTGGGCGCACGTCATCGTCGGCTCGGCGGCCGGCGGCGTGTTCAAGTCGGTGAGCGGCGGCATCGCATGGCAGCCGATCTTCGATCAGTACGGCGCGGCATCCATCGGCGACGTGAAACTCAATCAGACCGATCCGAACATCATCTGGATCGGCACCGGTGAGGAATGCGGCCGCAACTCCGCCGCGTGGGGCGATGGTGTCTACAAGTCCATTGACGGCGGCGCCACGTTCAAGAACGTGGGGCTGAAAGATTCATTCAACATCGGCAAGATCGTTTTGCATCCGAAAGATCCCAACATCGTGTGGGTGGCGGCCATCGGCAACATCTATGGTCCCATCGGCAGCCGCGGCGTATTCAAAACCATCGATGGCGGTGCGACGTGGGTCAAGCAGACCGAAGGGCTGCCGAACGACCCCCAGACCGGCGCGATTGACATGGTGATGGATCCCACCAACCCCGAGATCCTCTACGTCTCGTTCTGGCAGCGCATCCGATATCCGTGGCGCCTGAACAGCGGCGGCCCCAACAGCGGCATCTTCAAGAGCACGAACGGCGGACGATCCTGGCGCAAGTTGGCGAACACCCTGCCGACCGGCGACATGGGCAAGATCGGACTGGCGATCGCGCGCACGAATCCGAAGGTGCTGATGGCGCACATCGAGCATGGATTCCAGCCGCCCCAGTTCCTGCCCACGCCCGGCCAGCCGGATGCAGGTCGCGGCGGCGCGGGTGGCGGAGGTGGTGGTGGACGCGGCGGCGGTGGCGGAACGCCGAACCCTGAGTACGCCGACATGACGAAGCTCGGGGCGGGCATCTATCGCACCGAGAATGGTGGCGACACGTGGACGTACCTCGACAGGTATTTGAGCCGGCCGTTCTATTACAACCACATCTCGATCAGCCCGCTCGATGACAAATACATCTTCAGCTACAACATCGCGTATCGGCGGTCGCGTGACGGCGGCAAGACCTTCACTGTTCCCGGCGGCGGCGGCAACGGCGGTCACTGCTGGCACGCCATGTGGCACGACCCGCACAACAAGAACCGGTACTACGTCGGCAGTGACGGCGGTTTGAATCTCACGCATGACGATGGCGTGACGGATATCCGGTTTGAGAACCTCAACGTCACGCAGTACTACACGGTGTCAGCCGACAACCGTGACCCGTACTATCTCTGTGGCGGACTGCAGGACGCCGGCAGTTCATGCGGCCCGTCGGCCACGCGCGCTTCGGGCATCTACCTCAGTGACTGGTTCAACATCTCGGGCGGTGACGGATATCACACCCAACAAGACCCGGAAAACTATCGAAATATCTATTCCGAGTCCCAACCCGATCGACAAGGCGGCAACATAGGGCGATCGGACGCTGAAACCCGCCAACGCACCGACGTGCGTCCCAGCAAGGCGAACATCACCAACTGGAACGACTACATCACGCCCGAAATGGAGAAGAAAGCGGAAGCGGCAAACTGGGGCGTGCAGCCGGTACAGATGGGTCCGCTCCGCTATAACTGGTCAACGCCGTTCATCCTTTCGCCAAACAACCCGAAGACACTGCTGATTGGTTCCAACCATCTGATCATGTCGGTGGATGCAGGAAAGACGTACCGGCTGATCAGTCCGGACCTCACGCAGAACGATCCGGAACGCACCAGCCGTCTTTCGGGTGGCATGACGCCAGACGAGAACCCCGGTGGCGGCGCTGAATACCACGCGACCATCATCACCATTGCGGAATCGACGCTCGAACCCGGCCAGATTTGGATTGGCACTGACGACGGCAACATTCAGGTTACGCGCGACTATGGAAAGACCTGGGCCAAGGTCGGCACGGCCGGTATGCCAGGCAACCCCCGCCCCGATATCTGGGTCAGCCGGGTCGAAGCGTCCAGGCACGTGAACGGCACCGCGTTCGCCACGGTGACCGGACACCGCTTCGCCATCTATAAGCCGCTCGTCTACAAGACCACGGACTTCGGCAAGACGTGGACGAACATCACGAACAACATTCCGGACGGCAATCCGATGTACGTGGTGAAGCAGGATCTGAAGAACCCGGATCTGCTGTTCGCGGGTTCAGAGTTCGCGGCGTTCTACTCCATGAACGGCGGTCAATCTTGGCAGCGGCTGAACAACAACCTGCCGACCGTGGCCGTGCACGACCTGATTATCCACCCGCGCGACGGCGACCTCATCGCTGCCACCCATGGGCGTGGCCTGTGGATCATGGACGACATCACGCCGCTGCAGCAGATGACGCCAACCGTTCGCGGTGCGGCAGCGCACCTGTTCGAGAACCGCGTGGCAACGCAATGGCTCAGCCTCCAGCCACAGAACAACGGCGGTGAAATCGCATTCATCGGGCAGAACCCCAGTCGCAACGCGGGGATCAACTACTACCTGAGCGATCGCATCTCGGGCGAGGTGAAGTTCGAGGTCAGTGATGTCGCGGGCCGCAACACCTGCACGGCCACGTTCCCCTCCAAGGCGGGAATCGGGCGGGTGGAATGGGCGATGCGCTGGAACAGCCCGGCCCCGGCGGCGGGACCGGGCGCCGCGGCGGGAAGTGGTGCAGCCGCGGGCGGTGCTGCGGCAGCGGCTGCAGCGGCTGGTGGTCGCGGTGGCGGCCGCGGCGGCGTGGGTGGCGGCGGAGCCTGCTTGCTCCCGCCCAACGCGGCGCCGGCTGGCGGCGGCCGCGGCGGGGGTGGTGGAGGCGGTGGCCGGGGCGGCGGTGGTGGCGCAAACGCTGTGACGCCGGGCACCTATCGCGTCACGATGACGGCGAACGGTCAGGCTTACACGAGTTCCGTGACTGTTCGGGCGGATCCGATGCTCGCCGAGATAAATCGATAGAGGTTCGAGGTTCTAGGTTCTAGGTTCAGGTGGACCTTGGACTGTCCCGGACCTCGAACCTTGAACCTCGGACCTCGAACCTTGAACCTCCCTGGCCAAGTCCGCGACGGCACAATGATCGCAGGCCGGCGCATTCTTGGCGCCGGGCTTGGAGTCCTTCCACGACCCCAGCGTTCGCCACACCACGAGCACGGCGGCGATGGCGGCGACGCTGGTCACTAGCCAATCCTGCCAGTGGCCCATCAGGTCACTCCCGCGGCGCGCAGGGACTGATACACGAACAGCGCGGTCATGTAGGCCAGGCCCGACATATAGCTCAATTGGATCATCGCGTACT
>JBKJJZ010000108.1:0-3045 GCA_046597705.1 Vicinamibacterales bacterium
CCAACCCCTCGCTGATGGCGAAGGAAGGCGGCGATCCGCGCGCGATCATCAAGAGTATCTGCGACCTGGTGCAGGGCCCGGTCAGCGCGGAGGTCGTGGCCACGCAATGGGAAGCCATGGTGGCGGAAGGGCGCGAGCTCGCGGCCATCGACGCACACGTCGTCGTCAAGGTGCCGTTCACGCGTGACGGCGTACGGGCGACAAAAGTGCTGGCGAGTGAAGGCAAGCGCGTCAATGTCACACTGATCTTTTCTGCAACGCAGGCCCTGATTGCCGCCAAGGTTGGCGCGGCCTATGTCAGTCCGTTCATCGGCCGCCTGGATGACATCGCCTCGGATGGCATGGGACTCGTGCGGCAGATCGTGGACATCTTTGAAGCGCACCAATTTCTGACCGAGGTGCTGGTGGCCAGCGTCCGTGGGCCGATGCACATCGTTGAAGCCGCCCGCATGGGCGCGGATGTGTGCACCTGCCCGACGTCTGTGGTGGAGGCGTGTTTCAAGCATCCGTTGACCGACATCGGCCTCGAGAAATTCCTGAAGGATTGGGAGAAGGCGCAGGCCGCGCGCGCGTGATGACGCCCGAGGAACGACTCGCCGGCCTCGAGCGCCGAGCCGAGCTCGGCGGCGGCGAGGACCGTCTGCGCAGGCAGCGGGAAGGCAGCAAACTCACGGCCCGCGAGCGAGTGGACTTGCTGTTTGATGCCGGCACGTTCGAGGAACTCGACAAACTGGTGACACACCGGTGTCTCGACTTCGGCATGGACCAGGAGCTGGTGCCCGGTGATGGCGTCGTTTCGGGCCACGGACGCGTTGATGGACGGCCGGTGTACGCCTTCGCTCAGGACTTCACCGTCTTCGGCGGGTCTCTCTCTGAAACCAACGCCGCGAAAATCGTCAAGGTGATGGACCTGGCGATGAAGATGGGCGCGCCGGTGGTGGGCCTTAACGACTCGGGCGGTGCGCGGATCCAGGAGGGTGTGGTCTCGCTGGCAGGCTACGCCGACATCTTCCTCCGGAACACGATGGCCTCCGGGGTGATTCCACAGATTTCGGCCATCATGGGACCCTGCGCCGTCGGCGCGGTCTACTCGCCGGCCATCACTGACTTCAACATCATGGTCGAGGGCATGAGCTACATGTTCGTGACAGGCCCTGACGTCATCAAGACCGTGACCCACGAGGATGTGACCAAGGAAGAACTCGGTGGCGCCATGGCGCACAACGCCACCAGCGGCGTTGCCCACTTCGCGGTGCCGTCCGATCGCGACTGCATTCTTCTCATTCGTGAATTGCTGGGCTACCTGCCGTCAAACAACCTCGACGACGCCCCAAGGGTGGCGACGTCGGATCCTGTCGATCGTGAGACCGAGTCGCTCGAGACGCTTGTGCCGGAGCAACCCAACCAGCCCTACGATATGCACGACCTCATCCAGACGGTCGTGGATGACGGCGCGTTTCTCGAGGTCCATCAGTACTTCGCGCAGAACATCATTTGCGGGTTTGCGCGTCTTGGCGGCCGCTCGGTCGGCATCGTCGCCAACCAGCCGAAGGTGCTCGCGGGATGCCTGGACATTGACGCGTCTGTAAAGGCGGCGCGGTTCGTACGCTTTTGCGATGCCTTCAATATTCCGCTGATCACGTTCGAAGACGTGCCCGGGTTTCTCCCCGGGGTGCGTCAAGAGCACGGCGGCATCATCCGCGCGGGCGCGAAGCTGTTGTATGCGTTCGCCGAGGCCACGGTTCCGAAGATTACCGTCATCACCCGCAAGGCCTACGGCGGCGCTTACTGCGTGATGGCGAGCAAGCACATCCGTACGGATTTCAACTTCGCATATCCGATGGCTGAGATCGCGGTCATGGGGGCCGAGGGCGCGGTCAACATCCTGTACCGCCGCGAGATTCAGCAGGCCGCGGACCCGGTTGGCAAGCGCGCGGAACTGACCGAAGAATTCCGCGAGAAACTTGCCAATCCCTTCGTCGCCGCATCACGTGGGTATATCGACGAAGTGATTCGGCCCCGGATGACTCGCGCGAAACTCATTGCCGCGCTCGCCAGTTGCGAAAACAAGCGCGACAAGAACCCCCTCAAGAAACACGGCAACATTCCGTTGTGACGAACCGGCGCAAAGTTCTCATCGCTAATCGCGGCGAAATCGCGATCCGAGTCATGCGTGCGTGTCGCGAACTCGGGCTGGGCACGGTGGCCGTCTACTCGGAGTGCGATCGCACGGCGCTGCATGTGCGTCTGGCGGACGAGGCGTATCTGATTGGGCCGGGTCCCGCGGCTGACAGTTACCTTCGGATCGATCGCATCATCGACGTAGCGGTCAGGAGCGGCGCGTCGCTGGTCCATCCCGGCTATGGATTCCTCGCCGAAAACGAAGACTTTGCGCAGGCGTGCGTGGACGCGGGTCTGACCTTTGTTGGCCCCTCTGCTGATGCGATCACCAGGATGGGCAGCAAGACGGCCGCCCGGCAGGCGGCCATCGCTGCCGGCGTTCCGGTCGTGCCGGGGACCGAGGAACCGTTTGCCGCCGATGCGCCTGACTCGCTCATCGTCTCCGAGGCGGCACGTATTGGATATCCCCTGGTCGTGAAGGCCGTGGCGGGCGGCGGCGGCAAGGGCATGCGTTCGGTCCAGACGCCGGCGGACTTGCTGGCGGCCGTTCGGACGGCGCGGTCAGAGGCGGGATCGGCGTTTGGCGATCCTGCGGTTTATCTCGAGCGGAAGCTCCTCAGGGCGCGCCATATCGAGGTTCAGTTGTTAGGGGACTCGTTCGGCACGGTCGTACCGTTCGTCGAACGCGAGTGCTCCATCCAGCGGCGCCACCAGAAGGTGGTGGAAGAGTCTCCGTCGCTGGCGTTGACCCCGGACACGCGGCGCGCCATGGCCGAGTGCGCGGCGGCGGTTGCCCGCACGGTGGGGTATACCAACGCGGGCACCATCGAGTTCCTGCTCGACGAAGCCGGCGCGTTCTACTTCCTCGAGATGAACACGCGCCTCCAGGTCGAGCAGGAACTCGATGGTGCCGGCGCTGGTGTA
>JBKJJZ010000261.1:0-2634 GCA_046597705.1 Vicinamibacterales bacterium
GTCCTGTCCGCCGGGGTATGAGAGGGGGACACCGGCATACGCGCTGCCGAATGCGACGGGAACTCCGGGCACCACTTCGAAGGGCAGGCCCTGTTCGTGCAGGAACAGCGCTTCCTTCGCGCCGCCGCTGAAGAGAAAGGGGTCGCCCCACTTCAGTCGCGCCACCAGCAGACCTTCGCGCGCCTTGTCGGCCACGAGCATCGCGATGGCGTCCTGCGCCACCGCGCCTTCGGCGGGCGCGCCCACTTCGATGCGTTCAGCGTCGGGGCGGGCGAATTTCAGGAGCGGGGATACGACGCGGTCATAGACCACCACGTCCGCATCGACCAGCACGCTCATGCCGCGCGTGGTCAGCAGGCCAGGGTCGCCCGGGCCGGCTCCGATGAAGATCACTCGTCCCCGGGCAGTTTGTGGCGTAGTCGTCATTTAGCAGGAGTTCTCAGGATAGTCGGCGCTTTCGGTATTGTCGGTGCAAAGTAGCCACGTTTGGTCCGTGCGGCGGTGTTGGGACGACTGACCTTGACGACAATCGCACGCCAGGCGCCATCTTTCTTCAGATTCTTCGATGAGTAGCCGATCGTGTACTGGTTCGCCAGCTCATCGGCGATCCGCTGGTACACGGCCGGAAGCTGGGCGGCGTCCTCCACGAAGAAGACGCGTCCCCCGGTTTCGGACGAGAGCGTCTTGAGCACGAACTCCGCTTCGCTGTAGTCCCTTCGTTCGCGTTCCTGCTTCGTGCGCAGGCCGACGGCGTACACCGCCACTTCGGAGCGCTTCGCGGCCTCGAGGACATCTTCGTAGGCGATGACGCTCGTCGTGTCCTCGCCATCCGACAGGACCACGATCGCCTGCCGGCGAATTTGATCGGTGGTGGCCGCACGCACCCGTTTGAGTTCGCTCAGCGCCACATAGATGGCGTTGTAGAGCGAGGTGGAGCCGCCCACCTGCGTTTTGCGGATCGCCTGTTCCAGCAACGTGCGGTCGTTCGTGAATGTCTGCAGGATCTCGTGACGGCTGTCGAAGTCGATGATTTGCGCGGCGTCGGTCGGCTGCAGCCGGCGGGCAAACCCAATGGCGGCCTCCTGCGCGACCGCGAGCTTGTGTTCCATGCTCGTGCTGGTGTCGATCAGCAGGGAAAGCGCGATGGGCTGCGGCGTGCGTGAGAAGTACGTGATGTCCTGTTGCACGCCGTCTTCGTAGACGGCGAACAGCGACTGATCGAGACCGGGGACCAGCACCTCGCCTTCGGCCACCGTGATGTTCAGGGATACGACGTCGGTGCCCACCCGGAAGACCTGCGCGGCCAAGCCGGCCGATCCCGGCAGAAGCGCGAGGCTGGCCCCAAGCGCCGTGACAAAGGCCAGCGCTCGCTTCATCGAGTGGTCCAACGGGGCGCGGCGAGTCGAAGGTCCGGGTTGGCCAGTCGAATCTCGAGTTTGTCCGGCGGCACCAGGGTTTCCGCCCGGCCGTACGTCACGACAAACTGCGACAGCAATTGGCCGGCGACCTCGGTGAACCGGCCCTTGACCGCGGAGCCATCAAAGACCATCGAGTTCCGGCCGCCGCTACGCGTCGTCACGTCGCCAATCACCATGGCGCGCTCACGATTTTCGGGTGAAGCCGTGCTGCTGCCAAATCCCTGCCGCGCCACCAACCACAGCGATGCGCGGGCTCCGGCCAGCGCCTCGAACACCACTTCGTGACGCCGGTTGCTGAACTCGGGTCCGTTTTCGTCGACGTACGCCACAACCACTGGCCGCGTCGCGCCACGCTTGCGGAGCCCCGTCGCGGCGTCAATCACCGCATCGATGAAGTAGGCGCCAGACCCCGTCGCCGCAAACAACCGATCGACGCGACGGTCCAGGTTGACGGCGCTCGAGGAATAGTCCGTTTCGAGCGTCGGCCGCTCGCCGAACGAATACAGCGCGATCTGCGTGTCGGGACTCCTGGCCCAGACGGCAGCGCCAAAGGCCTTGACCGCCGTGCGCAGATCCGAAATCGTGGGGCCGGCGGTCGCGCTGGTGTCCACCAGCACCGCAATCTGCATCGGGTCCGTTGCGGGCTCCACTTTCAGGACCTCGCGCGACACACCGTCTTCCTTGATCGTCAGGTCAGCCACGGCCATCGTGGCGGCCGGGACGCCCTTCTTATCCACCACCGAGACGTAAACGCGCTGCTGATTGGGGTTCTTTTGCTCAATTTTCCCAGAGGCTTGAGGCCCGGCGGCCCCGATGACCAGGGCGCTGGCGCCGCACAGGGTCAGACCCGCCCAGAACCGCCGAATGAGGCTTCTGCGCGCAAGCCGGCTGGCTGCGCTGGGTGTGATTGTTGCCATGATCGCAGTATATCGGGTCACTTCGTGAACTTATTCACAAGCCATGGTATATTGCCCGCCGACGGTCGTGACGCTTCGCCAATGGGGGCGCCTCCGGCTGCCCTTCCCAGTACTGAGCTTCGCCTGCTACGATTGGCTGTTTGCCAGCGCACAGGCACGCGCGCCGGGAAGCCGCAGTGAGGAAGAAGGAACATGCCTCGACCGGCCGACAGAAAGCCCCGTTTTGACCGGATGAAGACGTTCGAGCGGTCGATGCGGGCCTTTCAGGAGAACGCCCAGCGGGCTGGGCCTGCCGCCAG
>JBKJJZ010000322.1:0-3364 GCA_046597705.1 Vicinamibacterales bacterium
CTCCCAGCCGCCGAAAAAGGGACCGGCGGTCTTCCAGTTGCTCCGGGCCGCATCAGCCGTCAGGACGAATGCTCCCTTGCGGGTGCCTACGAGAACGCGCACGCTGCTCATGCTCGGATCTTAATGCAGCTGGACGCCGCGCCTGCGCCAGCGCGCGCCGTAGCCGTTGGGCGAATGTTATTTCCTCCTTGACGGCTCTCCGACGACGATGGCAACGTCGTCTGTACCGGTCGTGGTCAGTTTCTGCGACGTGTCACCGAGCCCTGATTGAAAAAATTGCGACATCGAGCGGCGGATTGCCGCTTGACGGGCATTTTCTTTGAACACGGTACGGCACGTGACCTGCTGGTGTCAGGCACCTGGAGGCAGATGATGGCGACGATTGAGGAGCGGATGGTTGCGGTTGAGGTCAGAACGAAGGCGTTGGAGGGAACGATGGCGGATACCGGTCGAACAATGCTGGCGGTCAATGCGGATCTCAAGACGATGATTGCCGCGCTGGAGGCACGGATGGAGCGAAGGTTCGACTCACTCGACAGGCGCTTCATGTCGGTGCTGGCGGTACAGTTCACCACACTGTTCGCCATAATCGCGGCCGCATTTGGGGTGATCACTCGGCTCCTGTGAGGACCAATGCCTGAACCAGGCGTGAAGATTCTCGAGCGTTAGTCCTGCTTCAGCGTCGTCATCGGATCAATTCGCGTGGCGCGAGCCGCCGGAATCGCCGCGGCGAGGGCACACGCCACGACGATCGCACCAACGCTGCCGATGTACGCGATCGGGTCGAAGACGCGAACCATGCCGTTGATTTCCGATGCCGCCGACGTCGAGAGCAATGCGGCCGCAAGGAGAGCGGCGAGAATTGCGCCGGCACACAGGCCAAGGCCGACGGGACGGAGCGATTGCGACAACACGAGGCCGGCAACGCGACGCCTGGTGGCGCCCAGGGCCATGCGCACGCCGATCTCACGCGTCCGCCATTCGACAACGTACGAGAGCACGCTGAAGAGTCCAGACACGGTGAGACCGAGGGCCAGTGCGCCAAGCACAGCCGCAACCCAGGACGCCATTGTCAGGATGTTGCCGGCCAGGCCGGCCATCGCGCGAAGCGTCGTGATGCGGCCCAATGCCGGATCGACAAGCGTCAGCCGGTCGATCAGCGCCTCGCGGGCGCGATCCGGATCGCCGTGGACGCGCAGGGCCAGCGACGTGCCGGCGCCGGCGGCGTCGATCGGCACGTAGACGCCGGCGTCAACCATCTCGAACAGGCCGCGGCCGATTCGCGCGTCCCGGACGACACCTACAACCGTGAATGTACGTATCGGCAACACCGGCATGTCGATATCGTGGCCAATCCGCCCGGCGCCCGCCCGGCGCTCGAACACGTCCAGCGTCATCGTCTGCCCGACAGCGTCGCGATCGGGCCAGACCCTCCGGGCGGTGGTCTCGGACACGACCGCAACGCCTGCCGATGGCTGGCGCTCGGTCGCCGCGAACGTGCGGCCCTGCACGACCGCGATCTCGAACACATCGAAGTACTCGGGCGATACGAACTTGAACTCGACCGGGACGGGGGCCGGCGCTGCGCCCCGGGCCGCCTCGCTCGTGACCGGCGATGCTTCGGCGAGCGTCCCACCGATGCCGAACGGCCACGACGCCGCCACGCCAGCGACTGATGGATCGCTTGCCACCGCCTGAAGCATCGCGGCGCGGTGAGTCTCGTTGGCTATTTCCAGGACGATGGTATCGCTCGTCCGCAATCCCGGTTGCGCCGCAGAGTCGGCAAGCATGCCCCGCAGGAATACTCCCGTCGCAATCAGCAGCAACGCCGAGGCGCACACCTGAGCCGCGATCAGGGCGTTCCGCGATCGACCGGGACGCGCGTCCCTCGTGATCTCGCCGCGCATCGTGCGCACCAGCTCGACGCGCGTGGATTGAATCGCCGGTACCAGGCCGAAGAGCACGGTCGCGAAAACGGCACCAGCAGTGAGAAACACGAACACGCGCCAGTCGGCGGCAAGGAAGGCAAGCCCCACCAACTCGTTGAGTTCGGGTGGCATCACGGCCGCTGCCACGCGAACGGCGGCATCGAGTGCGAGCCGCGCGACCAGGAGACCGCCAGCAGCGGAGGCCAGCGCGAGCAACAGGCTCTCCGTCAGGAGTTGCCGGACGATCAGCCGGCGCGATGCCCCCAGTGAGAGGCGGATGCCGATCTCGCGCTGGCGCGCGAGTCCTCGCGCCAGCAACAAATTCGCGACGTTGGCACAGCCGATGAGCAGGATGAGCCCAAACGCGAAGAAGAGCGGCGCGAATCCGCGCAGACCGTCGAGCGCGCTGATTGGGAGGGAGCCGCGACTCGGGATGAGCACGATCGACTTCGGTCGCCCGGCCACTTCCTCCATCGCCTGATTCGAGACCGCCCACGCACTGAGTTTGGCCGTGGCGGCATCAACGGAGACGTCCGGTTTCAAGCGAACGATCACGTCGATCGCGAACGAGGTCTCTTTTCCAGCCGAGGCCTGGCGCAATTGCCCAAGTTGCCCAAGCGGGGCCCAGAAGTCAGGCGGGGTGAGCGACAGGCCCCGGAACCCCGCGGGCATCACGCCGGCGATGAAATACGCCTGTCCGTTGAGTTGGACCGTGCTGCCGACGACGGCCGGATCGCCGGCGAAAGACTGCGTCCACCCCCGGTGGCTCAGCACGAGCACTGGCCGGCTTCCCGTGCGTTCATCGTCGCCTGGACTCAAGGCGCGCCCGAGCGCCGCCGGAACGCCGAGTGTCTGAAAGAAGTTGGCGGTGACGAGTGTGCCACTAAACGCACGGCCCTCGACGCGGGTGGAGATGCCGGTGAGCATCCCGACGGCATCAGTGAACACGGAGGTCTGACTCCGCAGCGCGTCGTAGTCCGGCCGCGTGAACGCCACCCAGGCACGCGCCACAGGTTCGGGCGGCCGCCGAACCTGGAAGAGCTGATCGGGATTCGGCACTTCGTCAGCGCGCAGGAACATCGCGGAGTAGAACATGAACACGACAGCGACGATACCGAGCCCGAACGCAACGGTGGTGATGATGGTGAGCGCAGTGAGCGGTGCGCGCCGGAACTCGTGAAACGCGTACACGACATCACGGACGGTGGTGTCGACGAAGGCGGTGCGGCGCTCGTCCCGGCACTGATCGGCGACCAGGGCCGCTGAGCCAAACCGCACGCGAGCACGCCGGCGGGCCTCGACCGGATCAACACCACTCGCCACGAGCTTGGCGATCTCGAGGTCCAGATGGAACATCAATTCATCGGTGAGTTCGCGTTCCACCGGCTCACGGCGAACGACCGCGCGAAGCCTCAGACGAAAGTCGCGGAGCGTCA
>JBKJJZ010000372.1:0-13407 GCA_046597705.1 Vicinamibacterales bacterium
CTACAACTGCAATCCGCTCGCCACCATGCCCGACCAGAACCGCGTTCGCCGGGGCCTCGAGCGCGACGATCTCTTCACCGTGGTCTTCGAACAGACCATGACGGATTCGGCCAAGTATGCGGACGTCGTGCTTCCCGCGACGACGTTCTTCGAACACTACGATGTCGTCAAAGGCTATGGCGCCTATCACCTTCAGGTGACGCAGCCGGTCATCGAACCGGTGGGCGAGGCGCGGTCAAACCATGAAGTCTTCCGCGAGCTTGCGGTGCGCCTCGGGCTGCGAGAGGCCGAAGACGAAGAGGAAGCACTTGGACAAACCGAGGCGCTGCTGGACGTCATGTCACATCTGCCCGAGGACTACGCCACGGCCCTTCGGGATGGAGCCGTCGCGCGGGGTCCCGCGTCGGGATTGCCGATCCAGTTTGTGGACGTCCACCCGAAGACACCAGACGCAAAGGTCCATCTCTTTCCCGAACATCTCGCCACCACATCGGGTCTCTATGCGTTCCAGCCAGATCCCGCGACCCCGGCCTACCCGCTCGCGTTGATCTCCCCCGCCAGCGCACACACGATTTCATCCACGCTCGGCGAGTTCCGGCCCGGCATCGTCAAGCTGAAGATGCATCCGGACGATGCGCGTCCGAGAGGGATAGAGGATGCGGATCCGGTTCGCGTGTTCAACGACCTCGGCGAGGTGTGGTGTGAGGTGGCGGTTACGCCGGAAGTCTGCCCCGGTGTGGTGTCACTGCCAAAGGGCTTGTGGTCGCGCAGTACCGAGAACGGCGCCACGGCCAATGCTCTCGCACCCGACACCCTCACGGACCTGGCCGGCGGCGCGTGCTTCAACGATGCGCGGGTCCAGGTGGCGGTGAGGGGAAAGCACTGAACGCAATGACCGCACGCGCTCGCCCTGGTCAGTCGATCGAAGACTTCTGTCGTGCGTGCAAGACAGATCGCATGCACACGGTCGTGGCCACTGATGGCCAGGGGGTGCCGCTTCGTGTGCGGTGCGGCTATTGCGAGAGTGAACACAACTATCGTGGCGGACCGAGGGTCGATGTGGACACCGGACTTGTTGCCGCGTCGCGAATCAGCGCCCGACCGCCCGCCCCGCGCACCGCTGCCGGCGGTGAGCCTTTGCCCCTCGTCACCGATCGAGAAAGGACTCTGCCGCCGATGAGCCTCAATGACAACGCCATGGATCTGGAGATGCTGTTGCGCCGCGTGATTCGCGAGGAGACCGGGCTGACCGCCGTCGTTCCAGCGGCCAAGTGGCGCGGCGGCACCCTGGTCCTGCGCCCCGCAGACTCGTCACTCCAGGAGAAGACCTGGCCGATCGAGACTTTTTTTCACAAGGTCGTGATGTTACGGAACCGCCTCCGCACACTCGAACAGCACCTCAACGCATCCGACTTGTCAGAGGCGGACAAGGTGAAAGTTCAGACCTACATCACCGGTTGCTACGGATCGCTGACGAGCTTCAACGTGCTGTTTGCAGACGAAAAGGATCAGTTCAAGGGGCAGGGCGAAGGATAAGAAACGGTCGCGATCAGTCCGAGAATAATAAATAGTAAATAACCAATCATAAATCTTAGAATCCCTGGACGACCCCAAGCTGCCACTTGATGGGGCGGCCGATGCGGTCGATGGCGCGCGAGGCGGCCAGTTCCAGGGTCAGAAAACCGAAGAGATTGGCACGCAGCGCAGCGCCGTAGCTCCTGACCAAGTCGCGTTCACCACCGAACATCGCCGGCTTCGAGCCGATTGACCATGCGACGCCGGCGTCATAGAACGCCGCGATCTCGAGCGGCACGTGGGAGCCGTAGTCGATCTCGCCGCGGAGCAGGCCCAGCAGAGGCGCACGGACCTCGGCGTTCATGACCAGCAGGCGGCTGCCGGCCAGTCGATCGAACACGTCGCAGGTGGCGCGTTCGAAGGCGCCGCATTCGCCCGGCGCGAATTCGCCGAAGCCGTAGCCATGAATCAGCTGCTGGTGGCCTGCGTAGTACTTGGCCAGCTGAACGTGCTCGGCGTCATGACCGTAGCGGCCAATGTGCATGGCACGCACCGCAATCGTGACGGGGCGCACCGGCATCAAATATTGGCGCCAGTCGGCGACAGCCGTTGTGAACTGCAGGGAGCCGCGCGTGTTCCTCACCTCGAACCGTGAACGGCGCCCAAGGATGGGGCTCGTGGCGCCGTAGAAGGAGGAGTCGTGCACCAGCGCCACGCGAAGTTCGCCAAGGCGCAGCGAGTCCGCCAGCGTTTCCTCATACTCATTGCGGCTGATCTGCCGGGAGGTCTCCCGGTCGTACACCCGCTCGAGCACATCGCGGTTGAAGGCCACCACATTCGCGCTGCCCGTCAGCTCCAACCTGGTCGAGCCGCTGAAGGGAAACGCCGTGGCCACGGAACCGCCTCGATAGATCTGCCGCTCCACCACCTCTTTGACCGTGGTGGTCTTGCCATCCGCGCTGTCCTCGAAGGTGAAGTATCCGCCGCGGTAGGGATCGACGCGCAACGATGTCGCCCAATTCCATCGGTGCCGGCGATTGATGTACGTGAACCCGCCGCCCAGGTCATCGATATCGTTCGCCAGCGTCGCGTCCGCCGCCAGAATCCGATCGCCCAGCATGTCGCTGAAGAGAGCGGCCATCGAGCCGCCGATGAAACCGCCGAACGAATTGACGCCCGCGTACACCATCGGCTGACTGATCGCGTCGAGCTTCAGGCCGTGCGTATACGGCAGGCTCACGGTCGGCGCATCCAGCAACGGCAGACCACTGACGGCGTCGTCGAGCAACCGTGACACGTCGCCAGTGGCGCGAGAGAGCAGCGTAGGCGCCGGCGTCGCGGCCGTCAGAGCGGCGGCGCGTCTGGAGACTTCCGGCGGCACCATGGCCACGGTGTCCTTGTCGTCCAGCAGATACACCGCATGCCCGTCGCGCTCAAACACACTGAACGCGTAGCGCCCGGTGTCGGGCGCGAATGACAGTGCGGGGCTGGTAGACGTGATGCCCCCGATGCCGGTCACAAACGCGGTCAGCCGCGAGACGGGACCGCCCTCGATGCCAATGCGATAGAGATTGCTGACGCCATCCGGGTCCGCGATGAAAGTGACGGCCTTTCCGTCGGCGCTGATTTGCGGGCTGAGATGTTTGCCTTCGAGAAACGCCTGAATCGGATGGACCACCTTCGTCGCAAGGTCCAGGCGAGCCAGTCTGAGTTGCCCGGGGCGAAGCTGCTCCAGATCGGTGCTGTACCGTTCGGTCGCAAACACGACCGTCTTCCCGTCGGGTGACACCACGGGCTCGAGGTCCGAAAATGGATCTGACGTGAGCGCTGTCACTCTGCCCGACGGCAGGTCCACCTGATACAAATCAGTCAGGCCCCCGCGATTCCCGCTCACGATCAACGACCGCGCATCCGGCGCCCACGCTGGATTCAGCGCATCGTCCAACTCCGGCAGCACGATCTCGCGCAGCACCTTGCCGTTGCGTGGATCAATGAAGGCCAGCACCGGCCGTCCACTGCGCACGGCCGTGACGACGAACTCGCGGCCATCGGGACGCCAGGCGCCAGCGGAATTGAGAAACTGCAGACTGTCGAAATGCGGGTCGGTGGCCGACTCCACCAGCTTCCTTTCGATACGGCCCGTCTCGGTGCTGGCGAGATAGAGGTCCACCGAGAACCGATCTTTCTCCGAGAAGAAGGCAACGTGCCTGCCATCCGGACTCACGCGAGGACCGATGTTGATTCGGCCAGCGCCGTTGTCTTCGCTGATGAGCAGGTGCGGCTCGCTCGACAGCGCAGGCAGATCGGCCTGCATCAACGCAATGGCCGCGCGAATCGAGTTGTGCCAGCCCTGCGTCAGTTCGTCCGGTGTCGTGCCCAACTGCAACGCAAAGCCCGTCATGTCGAAGCGGGGATTGGCGGCCGATCGAAGCA
Source organism: Vicinamibacterales bacterium (assembly GCA_046597705.1). Classification (GTDB taxonomy): domain Bacteria; phylum Acidobacteriota; class Vicinamibacteria; order Vicinamibacterales; family SCN-69-37; genus SYFT01. Next base: position 3,949 of record JBKJJZ010000372.1, read on the forward strand.
GTGACACCACCGCGCGGTCGCCGTAGGTGGCGCCAATATAGGCCCAGAACGCGTGGCCCCACCGATACGGAAACAACTTCGGATCGTCCAGGTCCTTCACATGGGGCAGGCGCTCCGTGATGGCCACATCGCGCATCCACATCGCAGTCTGCGCATGCACCGGCCCAATCGACAAGTACTCCGCCATCCCTTCGGCGAACCAGAGCGGAAATTGCAGGATGCCTGGCATGCTGAACTCCGCCTCACGCGGGTCCGCGCCAGTCATGTCGAACTGAAACGCGTGCACCATCTCATGGCCCAGGACGTGATCGGTGTCGGCCAGCGACCCGGCCATGGGGAGGACGATGCGGCGTTTGATGGCTTCGGTGGCGCCCCCGGTTCCTTCGCCCACCAGCCCTTCGATCGCGTTCGTCTGCCGGAAATGCGCCGGCGCCGCATACAGAATCAACGTCTGCCGGCCGCGAAGGTCATGACTGAAGAAGCGCGTCAGGCGCCACCGCCATCGCTCGGCCATGCGTCCAACGATTGCCGCGCCTTCGGCTTCCTCCGGGTAGTAGTAGACGTCGAAGTGCTCGGTCTTCAGGACCTGGAACTTGAAGGATCGATACTGGACTTTGTTGCGGCCGAAGTACTGGGCCTGCGCCACAGACGGCAGGAGAGACAGAAGCAGGAATGCGATGACAAGACGACAGACCGACAGCTGCCGGTTGCAGTAAGATGCGGAGGTCTCATGAACCCCGATGAAAATCCGCCACGCATCGTGCATTGCGTGAAGCTCCTTCGTGATCTCCCCGGACTGCCCTCGCCTCCCTGGCCCGGCGACCTCGGCCGCCGCATCTACGAGAACGTCTCAACAGAAGCGTGGGCGATGTGGGAGGAACAGATGAAGATGATCCTCAATGAGTATCGCCTGTTGCCGTTTCAGAAGGAAGCGCAGCAATTGGTGGCCAAGCACATGGAGGAGTATTTCTTCGGCAAGGGTGCCGCAACTCCGCCTGGTTTTGTGCCAGAAACGAAGTAACATCCGCCAGCGCAAGCTTCAGGAGGACTGACACGTGGCCGCAACGACAGCACCGGGGAGCCTGGCCCCCGCCAGCTCCGACAAGGCGTTTTTCGGACACCCACGCGGGCTGTCCACCCTGTTCTTCTCCGAGATGTGGGAGCGGTTCAGTTACTACGGGATGCGGGCGTTCCTCATCCTGTACATGACCGCACCGGTGGAACTGGGCGGCCTGGGTCTGAGCAAGGCCACCGGCGCCGCGATTTACGGCACCTACACATCGATGGTCTACCTGCTCAGCCTGCCGGGTGGATGGATTGCCGATCGGCTGATCGGCCAGCGCAAGGCCGTCCTTATCGGCGGCATCCTCATCGCGGCGGGACACTTCTCACTGGCGCTCCCGGCCTCGGCCACCTTCTACCTCGGGCTCATCCTCATCGTCTTCGGCACGGGCCTGCTGAAGCCCAACATCAGCGTCATCGTGGGTCAGCTCTACTCGAAGGAAGACTTCCGGCGTGACTCCGGGTTCTCGATCTTCTACATGGGGATCAACCTCGGTGCGTTCATTGGACCGCTCATCACCGGCTTCCTGGTGCAGGACGAGGGCTTCCGTGGGTGGATCGCCGGCATGGGCATGGACCCCAACTCGTCATGGCACTGGGGATTTGGCGCGGCAGGCGTGGGCATGACGTTGGGCCTCATCCAATACGTGCTGGGCGGCCGGCACCTGGGCGAGGCGGGACTCAAGCCCACACCGGCTGCGTCACCCGAGGCCTTTGCGCAGCTCAAGACCCGATCGGCATTGATCCTTGGAGGCTCGCTGGCCGTCCTGGTGTTGTTCGGCGCCCTGTTGGCGACCGGCTCGCTGACCGTGACACCCGAGCAAGTGACTGGCGCATATCGGTACGTGCTGCTCGCTGTGGTCCTGGGCTTCTTTACGTGGCTGTTCAAAGCCAATGATTGGACACGCGAAGAGCGCGGACGCCTCTGGGTCATCGTGGCGATGTTTACGGCCGCCGCGCTCTTCTGGTCGATCTTCGAACAGGCCGGTTCCACGCTGACGTTCTTCGCCGACGAAAGCACGGACACGCGAATCTTCGGCTATGCGTTCCCCAGCAGTTGGTTCCAGTCCCTGAACGCGCTGTTCATCGTCGTCTTCGCGCCGGTGTTCGCCTGGATCTGGCTCAAGTGGGGTGATTCACAGCCCACGGGGCCAACCAAGTTTTCATGGGGCCTGATTGGCGTCGGCCTGGGATTTGTCATGCTGGTCCCGGCGGCGAGACTGGTGGCTGGTGGCGCACAGGTGAGTCCCCTCTGGCTCACGGGCACCTACCTGCTCCATACGTTCGGCGAGTTGTGCCTGAGCCCGGTCGGCCTGAGTTCGATGACCAAGCTGGCGCCCGCGCGAATCATGTCGCTGATGATGGGCGTCTGGTTCCTGGCGTCGTCAGTGGGCAACTTCCTCGGCGGTGAGATGGCCGGACTGTACGAGAAGCTTCCGCTGCAGAACATCTTCGGCTACGTCGGCCTGTTCGGCATCCTCGCCGGACTGGTGATGCTGATGTACTCCGGCAAGCTCGCCAAGATGATGCACGGCGTGAAATAGGCGAAATTACGCCTCGCACCATTCCATGCCGCTGAAGCAGTATCAGGCGAAGCGGAACTTCAAGGTCTCGCCCGAGCCGAAGGGCGACGAAACCAAGGCGCGAAAGACCCGCAAAGGCAAGCCGCTCTACTTCTGCGTGCAGAAACATCTGGCCAGCCACCTGCACTACGACTTCAGGTTGGAGCACGACGGCGTGCTCCTTTCGTGGGCCGTGCCGAAGGGGCCATCGCTGGATCCGAAGGTCAAACGCTTTGCGGCCCAGGTGGAGGATCACCCGATTGAGTACGGATCCTTCGAAGGGGTCATTCCCGAAGGCTACGGTGCCGGCATCGTGATGCTGTGGGATTCGGGCACCTGGTCTCCTGAGTCCCCGGACGTCGATGCGGCGCTCGCCAAGGGCGAGCTGAAGTTCAGCACCGATGGCTACAAGCTCAAAGGGTCCTGGGTGCTGGTGCGCACACGAGGGTACGACCGGAGCGGTGAGAAATCCAGCAAGCCGAGCTGGCTTTTGATCAAACACAAAGACGACTGGGCCGGAGACGTGGACATCGCTGAATTTGCGCCTCTCAGCGTCAAGTCCGGCGACGACTTCCCCGCCATCATGGCCGCCCAGGACCCAAAACTGTGGCTCAGTAACCGTGACGGCAAGGGCGGGGCTACCGGTGTTATGCTTCGAGAGATTATTGAACAGGCGGCGCAGCTCAAACTCGCCGAGTTAGAGAACCCGAAACCACGCGGCAAACGCACCCGCAAACCCAAGGTCTGACCTGCTGAAAGAAGGTCTTCTTTATGAAAACATCACTCTCCGCTCTCGCCGTCGTTGTCCTGTTTGCTGGTGGCCAGCTCGCCGCTCAGCAGGCTCCTCCAACCCCGCCGGCGCAGGAAGCGCCGAAGGCCGCGGCAAAGCCGGCAGGTCCGGCTGGCAAGTGGGTCCTGAACCTCGAAGGCCCGCAGGGCGCCATGTCGATCAACCTCGACGTCAAGGTGGACGCAACGAACAAGGTCACCGGCACGCTCGAAGGCCCCTCCGGGCCGGCCAACATCGCGGGCGAACTGAAGGACGGCGTCCTCGGATTCACGTTTGGCTTCGATGCGGGCGGCACCCCGATGGAAATCTACGTCGAAGGCAAGGTTGACGCTCAGGACAAGTTGAACGGCACGATGTCGGTGGGTGACATGGGCAAGTTCCCCTTCGTTGGCATACGCGCGAAGGGCCTGTAACGATGTTTCCACGTTTGATTGTCGCCGCCCTGGTGCTGTCCGGGGCGGCGACGGCCTTCGCACAGAAGGCGCCGGACGCCGTTGCCGTCAGCCTCACCGGAAAATGGCAGATGCAACTGGAGATGACCGTCGGGACCTCCACCCCGGTGCTGGTCTTCAAGCAGGACGCTGAGAAACTGACCGGCACCTATACGGGGCGATACGGTGAGTATCAGCTGGCCGGCAAAGTGGATGGGCGCAAGCTCGAGTTCGTCGTCATTATCAACGCAGAAGGTACGGAAACCCGTATGAGCTTCACCGGCGAACTCACGCCGGCGGGCGATGTCATCAAGGGCAACGCCGAACTGGGTGGCATGGGCGACGCCACCTGGCTGGCAAAGCGCGAAAAGAAATAAGCTGGGTTCGTAATGGACCTTTCCCCGGCCGCCCGGCAGGCCATGGCTCGACTTGCCGCGGATTGCACCCGCGTCTTCGGCGATCGGTTCGTCGCGCTGGTCGCGTACGGCCCGACGCGCACTGCGGCGTTCGCAGGTGCCATTGGCGCCGACGATCTCGAAGCGCTCTCTGCCCTGTCAGACCGATGGCGGATGGACGGCCTCGACACGCCGCTCCTGATTACGCCCCACGAATTTGTCCGTTCCCTGGACTCCTTCCCCGTCGAATACCAGGCGATGCTCGATCGTCACGAACTCATCGCCGGCGTCTCTCCGTTCACCGGCGAGCGGCCTGCCGATGCCGACCTTCGACGCGCGTGTGAGGTGCAAGCCAAGTCATTTCTCATCCATCTGCGGCAAGGCTGGCTCCAGGCCTCTGGACACGGTCACGAGCATGCGGAGCTGGTGGCCGAATCGGCCGCCCCCCTGCGGGCCCTCATCGGCAACGTCGCGCGGCTGCAGGGCGCCGGACACGGCACCGATGCGGAAATTGTTGCCTTCGCCGGGACCATTCCAGGCGTCTCCGGGGAGTTCGTAGCCGGAGTGCTCTTAGTGGACCATCGGCCGCACATGGCAGAACAGTTCAAGCCGCGCATGAACGAATATCTGAGGGTCGCTGAGCGCCTGTGGGCCTACGTAGACGGCTGGGGCGCGTGACCGCGGTTGGTCCCGTGTGGCGGCGCCTCGCGCTGGCCGCCATCTGCGTTGTGGCCTGCGCCGGGCCGCTCTCTGCACAAGCGCCACTGCCGGCGCTGACCGCGCCAGTCAATGACTTCGCGAAGGTCATCGATGCGGGCTCCGCGGCTGAACTCGATCGAATTATCCGTGTCCTTCAGGCCTCTACCGGCGACGTTGTGGTGGTGGCGACCGTTGACACGTTCGCCCCCTACGCGACGATCGAGGAATACGCCGTGCGCCTGTTTGAAAAAGCGGGCATTGGTACGCGCAAGACTGACAGCGGTACGTTGGTGCTTCTGGCGGTCAACGACCGCCGGGTCCGCATAGAAGTGGGGTACGGCCTCGAAGAATTTATCTCCGATGGCTTTGCCGGCGAAACAATTCGCACGGAAATGCTGCCGGTCTTTCGTGCAGGCGGATACGGGCCCGGACTGGTTGCCGGGACCACGCGTGTCATCCAGCGCATCGCGAAGGGGCGCGGCGTCACACTGGACAACGTGGCGCTGCCCGTGCGGCCGCGGCGCCAGCCATCGGGTAGCCCCCCACCCTGGACCATCATTGTCATCATCCTGTTTCTGGCGCTGATGAACCGCTTCGGCGGCACTTCCGGCGGCATTTCTCCATACGGGCGGCGCGGCCGCAGCACGTGGAGTGGATGGCACGGCGGACTTGGGGGCTTCGGCGGTGGGTTCGGCGGCGGCGGGGGTGGCGGCTTTGGCGGATTCGGTGGCGGCCGGTCCGGTGGCGGCGGCGCCTCTGGTGGTTGGTAGGTGTGGCCAATTGGCGCCCCTGAAGGGGCGCCCTACGTTCGGCAAAGCGTACCAATTGGCGCCCCTGAAGGGACGCCCTACGTTCGGCAAAGCGTGCGGTACGTAGGGCGTCCCTTTAGGGGCGCCAATTGATTCGTATTAGAGTGGAATTGTCGATGCTTGGAAGGAGCCTCAACATGCGCAGACTGTCTCAGGTCACACGAACTATCTTTGCGGTGCTGGTGATCGGCGCCGTGGCGGCCGGCGCGTCCGGCTGCTCCTACAACACGTTCACCACCCAGGAAGAAGCCATCAAGTCCCAATGGGCCCAGGTGGAGAACCAGCTGCAGCGGCGGAGTGACCTGATTCCGAATCTGGTGGAGACCACCAAGGGATTCGCCCAGCAGGAGAAAGACGTCTTCGGTGCGGTGGCCGATGCCCGCGCGAAGATGGCTGGTGCCACCACGCCGGGGCAGAAGATCGAAGCCGCCAATCAGGAATCGAGCGCGTTGGCGCGGCTGCTCGTTGTCGTCGAGAATTACCCGCAGTTGAAGTCGAATGAGATCTTCGCGCGGCTCAGCGACGAACTGGCCAACACCGAAAACCGACTCGCGACCGAGCGCATGCGCTACAACGAAAAAGTGCAGGAGTACAACACCGGCCGCAAGAAGTTTCCCGGCAACATCACGGCGAAGATGTTCAGTTTCGCAGACTACCCATACTGGGAAGTTCCGAAAGACGCCAAGACCGCTCCGAAGGTGAACTTCGGGAAATGATTCGCTCGGTCCTGCTGGCCGAGTTCGACCACGAGATGGCGGTGACCCGCCGCCTCCTGGAGCGATGCCCGGCCCAGTTCGACTGGACGCCACATCCGCGGTCGTTCACGCTCGGGGGCCTTGCCACGCACCTGGCCCGCCTTCCTTGCTGGGGTGAATGGATTCTCGCCAAGGACGGTTACGACATGGTGCTGGACCACACGCCGCAGGCGCCAGCTCACGCCGGGCGCGCAGAAGTGCTCGAGACGTTCGATCAGAGCGTGGCGTCGGTGCGCGGACATCTGACCGCGCAGAGTGACGCGGAACTGGCCGCGCCGTGGGTGCTCAGAAAGAACGGCGAAAAGGTCATGACACTGCCGCGCATGTCGGCGTTCAAGACGTTCGTCGTCAATCACACGATTCACCATCGCGGCCAGCTCAGCGTGTACCTGCGCCTGCTGGACGTGCCGTTGCCTGCCATCTACGGCCCCACAGCCGACGAGCCCATGTGAAACTCGCCGGCGCATTTCTGGGCGTGGCGCTCTTTGGCATACTCGCCACGGCAAACAGTGGGGGCTATCGCTACGGCATATCCGACCAGGCTTTCTACCTGCCGGCCGTCACTCAACACATCACGCCCGGCCTGTTTCCACGAGACACGCCGCTCCTGGATGCGCAGGCCCGACTGATGGCTTCCGACGAGGTCATTGCGGGTGTAGCGAGTCTCACGCACCTTTCGCTTCCACGCGTGGCCGCGGCCCTCTACCTCACGACCCTCGTCGTGTTGATCCTCGCGGCAACGGCATTCGCGCGCGGACTCGGATTCTCGTGGTGGGCGGTCACGTTGTTTGGCGTGCTGCTGACATTCCGCCACCGCATCGCGAAGACCGGCGCCAACTCGCTCGAGGGCTACATGCACCCGCGCGAACTGGCGTTCGGCGTCGGTATCGCCGCGCTCGCGTGCGTCGTTCGCGGCCGCCACGCGATCGCGCTGCTATTGGTCCTGGTGTCGGCTGTCCTCCATCCGACCACGGCGATGTGGTTTGGACTGGTGGTGGGCGTTGCCACCGTGGCTGATTTGGCGCCCCTAAAAGGACGCCCAACGAAACTGCCTGGCGCCATCATCGCCGGCGTGATCCTGGTGCTTGTCGCTTGCGGATGGGCGCTCACCGCCGGCCCGCTCGCAGGCCGCCTGGTGACGATGGATGCGGAGTGGCTGCGCGTGTTCGCGGAGAAGGACTATCTCTTTCCGGCACGGTGGCCGATTGACGCGTGGCTCATCAATCTCGCGTACCCCGTCATCATCGTCGCGGTCTGGCGGACACGTGTGCGCCGCGGGATCGCCGGTTCCCATGAACGCGGCCTCGTTGTGGGCCTTGTCGCGTCGGTCCTGTTTTTTCTGGCGTCAGTTCCCTTCACCGTCGCCGAGGTCGCGCTTGCAGTGCAGTTGCAGATCACCCGCGTGTTCTGGATTCTGGACTTCGTGGCGATCGCATCGATTGCGTGGTGGCTGACGCAATCGAAGAAGGCAGCGATGGTCGCCATTGGGGTGTGCCTGGCCGGATCGATGGCGCGGGGCTATTACCTGCTCGAAGTCGATCCCGCCTCCGCGCCCAGCGCTACGGCGGGCAAGCAGGGACGACAGCTCATAACCATCGACTTGCCCGACACGCCGTGGATGGACGCCATGCGCTGGCTCAATACCCAGCCCACGAACTGGCATGTGCTGGCCGACCCCGGGCACGCATGGAAGTACGGCATCAGCGTTCGCATAGGCGCCAACCGGGACACCCTGCTCGAATCGGTGAAGGACAGTGCCATCGCGATCTACGATCGGGACATCGCGATGCGCGTGGCCGAACGGGCCCATCTGACGACCGAGTACGATCAGATGTCGATGGCCAGGATTCGCATGCTCGACCAGAAGTACGATCTCGACGTGGTCGTGGTCACCGCCGGACGCGCGCTCGAATTGCCACTGCTCTATCGCAATGCCGCCTTTGCCATCTACGATCTTCGCTGACGAGCCCTTTGTCCCCGCTCGGGGCCTCTCGAACGGCCACCTCATCACGATCTATGCGTGGGCTCGCGCGCGAACGTATCCAGGACTGCCTGCCCCCGACACCCGCCTGATCCGCATTGATGCGGAGACGCAGGTGCGGGCCGACTGTTACTGGCAGCCCGATCGGCAATCGCATCCGACGATGCTGTGCCTGCATGGTCTGGAGGGATCGTCGGAAGGCCACTACATGCGGGGCCTGGCACACAAAGCGCTGCGGCGTGGTTGGAATGTGGTGCTGCTCAATCACCGCAACTGCGGAGGCACGGAACACCTGACGCCGGCCCTCTATCATTCGGGCCTGACCGAAGATCCCAGGGCCGTCATTCGGGCGCTGATGGCCGGGGAAGGGCTCACGCGCTTTTCGATAGTCGGCTATTCGCTCGGCGGCAACCTTGCCGTCAAGCTCGCAAGTGAACTGCCGGATGCGCCTGACCTGCCCGTGGTCTCAGTCGCGGCCGTGTGTCCGACGATTGATCTTGCGCTCTGCGCCCAGGCGCTGGACTGGCGTCAGAACCTTCTGTATCAGTGGAACTTCCTGAAGGGCCTCAAAGCCCGGATGCGGCGAAAAGCCAGAGCGTTTCCCGGCCGCTACGACCTGGCGCCACTCGATCGGATTCGCAGCATCCGGCACTTTGACGATACGTATACCGCGCCCTCGCACGGGTTCGGCACAGCCGCTCGGTACTATGAGCTGGCCAGCGCGATCCGAGGCATCAGCCGCATCACGATTCCAACGCTCATCATCGCCGCCCAGGACGATCCCTTTGTGCCGACGGCGCAGTATCTGCGCGATGACGTCCGCGCGAACCCTTACGTGCGCGTCAGTCTGCAGCGACACGGTGGTCATTGCGGCTTCGTCGGGACACCGTCCAAAGACAGCGACGGCTACTGGGCTGAGGAGGCTTCGATCGACTTCCTGACGAAGACAAATTGGCGCCCCTGAAGGGACGCCCT
>JBKJJZ010000382.1:0-4130 GCA_046597705.1 Vicinamibacterales bacterium
CTGGCAAAACAGGCAGGGCGCTGGGCCCGGCGAGACCCTCATCCCCGATTCGAGGAGGATGTCGTACGGTTCGACGCCGACGAGTTTCGCAGGTATCTTGCGCGTCAGAACCGCGGATTCAGCGAAGTGATGGAGCAGCTCGCATCCCGGAACGCGGAAAGCGAGACCATCTATTTCGACGAGATAAAGAACGAAGCCTCTATTAGAAGGGTCCTGCGTTTCATCGGGGTTGACTACGACGGGGATCTGTCTGACCTCATGGCGGACGTCTCGGTAATTCGTGAAAACCGGCCGGACATCATTGACCGATTCTCGAACCCGACCGACGTGGTTGTCGCGATGCGCGAGCTTGGCATGGAAGGCTGGCTGGGGTCGGAGTTTGCCTCCGATCAGTCTGCTGAGATGCCTGGCAGGGGGGACCCCGAAGTCGCGCTACGCCCACCCGTGTCCACTGTGTTCCGTGGATGCCGGTTCAGCACGAATCGCTGGGGCATGCGGGACAAGGATTATGAGAAAACTCCGCCACCGGACACATGTCGGATTGCCGTCCTGGGCCCGGCGTTCGTCATGGGTTCCGGCGTCAATGACGGTGACCCCTTCGAACAGGTCGTTGAAGATCATCTCAATCGCGAGCGTTCGATTCACACCGGTCTGACCTACGAACTTCTGAACTTCGGAATCTCCGACTATTCGCTGGTTCAGCAGGCTGATCTTCTGGAGAGCGCATGGGTGGGCCAATTCCGCCCCGATACCGTGCTCGTGGTGGCGCATGCGGTGAGCGATGTACAGGGAGTGCTCCGGTATATACGCAGGAACACGTTTCGCGGCGATGAACTTCCCGATATTGCGCTCGTGCAAAGAGCCGGAGTGCTGCCGGGCATGCCGGAGAAGGAAGCGCACAACCTTCTTAGGCCATTCGTGGGCGAACTTCTGCAGTGGACGCTGAAGCGCGCGGTGGCAGCGATCCGTGACATGGGCGCGCGGCCGGCGTTTGCACTCGTCCCGCAGCCGGCCGATCCGCTGGATCCACCGGGCCGGCCGTTGCTGCTGTCGGCGGCTCGCGCCGCCGGCTTTTCAATCATTGACCTGCAGGATGCCTTCCAAGGCCACGATCCCTCAGAGTTGACGTTGAGCGCGACCGATTTGGCTCCGAACGCGCGGGGCCATCAGGTGATCGCCGCGCGACTCCACTTTGAATTGGCAAATCGGACCGATCTCCTCGCCGGGACCGACGAGCAGACTCAGCCGGCGAGGGCCCGCGCGCATGCTGAGTGGACGACCGCCGTCGCGAGCAGGAAGGCACTTGAAAACTGGCGCCAGCGGTGGCGGGTTGAGACGCATGAAGGCAGCGTCGCCAACATGGCATACTCGCAGAACGATCCAGGCCTGATTCGCGTCACGATTTTTGAACTGCCAAATCAGGTGGGCTGGCATGTGAAGCTCCGTTTGGCCCCGCTTCCGATCAGTAAGGACGAACGCTATCTCCTGACGTTTCGCATGCGGGCGGACACTCCGCGTTTCTTCGCCTGTGGCGTCGAACAGGACATTCGTCCCTGGGGAGCGCTCGGACTCTACGATGCGCGTGCCGTCACGACGGAGTGGCAGACATTTGCCTGTCCATTTACAGCGACCGCCACCGAACCCGAGGCTCGGCTCTTCTTTGACCTCGGCTCCAGCGCGGTACCGGTAGACCTGGCTGACGTCATGCTGCGCAATCTGTCGGCTTCCGAAGACATGACGCCGCCGCCACCCCGGCCCCTGGTCCGCGAACAGCCATGAAATGCTTCTGGATCGCGACCACACCACGGACCGGGAGCAATTATTTTTGCGATCTCCTCTTCGAGCGAGCCGAGATACAGACTCCAAAGGAATTCCTCAACGCGGAATTTCTCCGCAGGCTCGACCTGGTCGATGACGAGTCCCGGTTCGTCATGCCTTCCTTCGAGGCGTTTGTGGCTCACATTGGCGACCAATGGCGGAACACCGTGCAACCGCTGTGCATCAAGGCGTTGTATTCGCAGTTCGAACCCGTACGGACGGTTCCGGGCGTCAGGGAATCCCTCAGCGCACATCTGGTGGTGATGCTCGTGCGCCGCGACGTGGTGGCGCAGGCCGTATCTCAGCACATCGCGCGATCCGCCGGCCACTGGGTTTCCGCTGCGGAACCGCGTCGCGATCGGGCGACGATCCGCTACGACTTTTCCGCGATCGACGCCGCTGTCGAACGGATCGAACGGCACAACGCCCTATGGCGCCGCACTTTCCTGGTTGCCGGAATCACGTATCAGGAGATCGTCTACGAACAGTTGACGTTGCAGCCCGCCGAGATCGTGGACCACGTCATTGAACTATGGGGCCTGACCCCAAGGTCGCAACGACAGGCCGTGCCCAACCCGCATCGCAGCCAGACAACCGATCTGAATGCGGAGTTCATCGAACGATATCGTTTCGACAAGATGAAGGCCATCTTCGAAATTCCGGAACTGGCGGAACGGACGGTGGAGTGACGGAAGGTGCTGCCGTGCCAGCTCGACCGGGGACGTCAGGCGACGTGGGGCCGATCATCCTCATCGCCCTGCAGCTGGGCGTGATCCTGGTCCTGACGTGGGCGTTCAATCTGGAGAGCCCGGTGTTCCAGCGCGTGGTGCTGCCGCTCGCCTTCGGCGGGTTCCTCGTGCACCACTGGCTCCCCCGCCGCTACCAGCCGCTGTTTTTCGCGGCGCTCTCGTTCACGGGCATTGGCCTGATCTTTGGGCTGGTGGCAGGCGCCTGGCTCGTGGGCGTCGGCTTGGCGCTGATTGCCTTGTGTCATCTGCCGATTCCGTTCCGCGCGCGCGTCGCTGTGATCGTGCTGGCGGCCGGCCTGCTGATGGCCATGCGATCGACGTGGCTGCCCACGCCGTGGCCTGGCGTCATCTGGCCCATCCTCGGCTCGATGTTCATGTTCCGTCTGGCGGTCTATCTGTACGACCTGAAGCACCACGGCCCGGCGAGCCCCGGCATGGTCCTCTCGTACTTCTTCCTCCTGCCCAACGCCGTCTTCCTGCTCTTCCCCATCATTGACTTCCAGACCTTCCGGCGGACGCACTATGACAAGCCGGCGTTCGGGATCTATGACGAGGGCGTGCGCTGGATCTTCCGCGGGCTCACCCACCTGGTGCTCTACCGCGTCATTTACCAGTACGTGGCGCTCTCACCGGATGAAGTCGGCTCCACGGCCGGCATTGTCCAGTATGTGGTGGGCAATTACGGCTTGTATCTGCGCGTGTCGGGCCAGTTCCACGTGATTATCGGCCTGCTGCACCTGTTCGGGTTCCGGCTGCCTGAAACGCACCGCTTCTTCTATCTGGCCTCGAGCTTCTCGGACATGTGGCGGCGCATCAACATCTACTGGAAAGACTTCATGCAGAAGATGGTCTACCTGCCGATGATCTTCCGGTTGAAGCACCTGCCCGAAACCCCGCGCCTCATCGCCGCCACGGTGGTCGTCGTGGGCGTCACGTGGTTCCTGCATTCGTACCAGTGGTTCTGGCTGCTGGGCACGTGGCTCTTCAGCGCGACCGACCTGCTGTTCTGGGGCATGCTCGGCACGTTCCTGCTCCTCAACATCCTGCGCGAGCAGCGGCGCGGCCGGGTCCGGCAATTGACGGCCCAGATGCCCACGCCCCGGCATGCCTGGCGCGAAGCGATTCAGACCGCCGGGATGTTCACGCTGATGTGCTGCCTCTGGGGCTTCTGGACCAGCCCGACCTTCGAGGACTTCCGCGTCGTGCTGCGTGCGGCGACGTTCCGGCCCATTGACGGGGTGGCGGTCGTCGGCACGTTCGCCACCGTCGCACTGATCGCGTATCTGGCGCGCCGCTTCTCGCTCGGCGCGCCCTCGGCGCTGGCGACCCGCCCGCGCTGGCAGCACCCGCTGCTGGTGTGTGCGCTGCCGCTCGCCGTTTTCTGGGCGGCGGGTCAGCCCGCGTTGGCGGGCCGCGTGCCCGCGTCGGTACAGGCGATGGCCCAGCAGGCGCGCCTGGTGGAACTCAACAAGGCCGAGGCCGAACGGCTGCAACGCGGGTATTACGAGAAACTCGTGGGCGTGAACCGCTTCAACGGCCAGTTGTGGGAGGTCTATGCGCGGG
>JBKJJZ010000552.1:0-6097 GCA_046597705.1 Vicinamibacterales bacterium
AGTCGCGGTCGATTACCAGGCACGCTGAGTGCGCGGCCCCTTCGGACGCCGGGGCAACGAACGCTCCGCCCAGGGCCGCCGCTATCGCGTCGAGGGCCTCATGACGGTCGGGACCTGGCGTGACCGTCATTCCGGCTTCTTCGCCGTACTCGACCGTTGGCTCGCGCCGATTCTCGCGAATAATCGCACGGAGGCGGGCGGCGAGGTCTTTCATCGATTCACGACGCGTGCGCTTCGGTGGACGACAGCAGCGTCAGCAGATGCGAGGCGACCGACTTGGCCAGTGGTCCGGTGTTGCCTTCGGGACCGACGCATGACGGACAGCCCGAGCGGCAGGGACACCCGTCGATCAGCTCGCGCGTCTTTGCAATGAGATCGGGGTGCATGCTGTGGAGCGGTTCGCTGAAGCCGATGCCGCCGGGATAATTGTCGTAGATGAAGATGGTTGGCTCGCCGGTCCCCGCGGTGAGCGCGGCTTCTTCGGTCGTGACACCATCCACCGACAACCCGAGGTCATGACTGTCGCACATCAGTAACAGTGGTGCGACGTTCCGCATGGCAAACGCGAGTCCCAGTACGCCGTCGCGCCGATCGGCAATGCCGTGCGGTAGCGCTTCCATCATCTGGCGTGGGATCGTCAGCCAGTATGATGACGTGTGCATCTGCTGCTCGGGAAGATCGAGATCGCCTGAGCCGATGTTCTCGTTCGTGTAGAACTTGATTTTCTTGAAGCCGACCACACGCGACACGACGTGAACCTCGCCATGATGGGCGGGGGAAGTGGAAATGACGTCGGGAATCTTTTCCGGAATGCCTTCTTCAGAAAAGATTCCCGACGTCATTTCCGTCATGTCGTCCAGAATCGTCACCTTCGTGTAGTCGATGGCATCGGTGTAATAGTCGCACTCGACGGCCCGCACGAACGCTTTCCGATTGTCGAAGTCCAGTCGCTCCACCTGATAGAGCGTCCCCTCAATGATGTAGATCGCCTTCTCGTGCAACACCGACGGCGCACTGGTGAAGTCGGTCTCCCCGATCACCCGCTCCCCGTTGGTCAGGTCAACAATGATGAAGTTGTCCGAGCTGACCGAGCGCAGGCTCACCGCATCGGCGGGGTACGACTCGTGCGTCCACTGCCATTGCTCTCCTGCCTTTTGGACGAACCCTTCTTCGCTCAGGATCGAGAGCATTTCCTGCACGTTGAATGCGCCAAACGTGGAGGTCGAGGTGAAGGGCAACTCAAATGCTGCGCACTTCACGTGGTCCAGCAGGATATGCAGGTTGTCCGGATTCACGAGCGCGTGTTCGGGTGACGCGTCAAAGAAATAGTCGGGGTTGCGCGCCACGAACTGATCGATGGGTGCACTGGACGCCACGAGTACGGCAGCTGAGCGTCCCGATCGGCGCCCGGCCCTTCCCGCGCGCTGCCACGTGGCGGCGATGGACCCTGGATACCCCGCCATCACGGCCACGTCCAACGCACCGATGTCGATACCAAGTTCGAGCGCGCTCGTGGACACCACGCATCGCACGTCGCCGTTGCGGAGTCCGCGCTCGATTTCGCGCCGGCGGAGTGGCAGATAGCCGCCTCTGTACCCGCGAACCACATCCGCCGCACCGAGCGGCCCCGCAAACGCATCCTTCATGTAAGTGGTGAGGATCTCCGTCGAGAGCCGGCTCTGAGCAAAGACGATGAGCTGCAGGCCGCGCTTGAGAAACTCGATGGCCACGCGTCGCGTCTCCGCCAGGTACGAGCGCCGGATGCCGAGTTGCGCATTGACCACGGGTGGATTAACGAAGATGAAGAACTTCTCGCCTCGCGGCGCACCGCTCTTTTCCACCAGTTCGAATGGCATGCCGGTCAACCGCTCAGCCAGATCCTTTGGATTCGCGATCGTCGCCGACGAACAGATGAACGTGGGCGAAGATCCATAGTGCCGGCAGATCCGATCGAGGCGTCGCAGGATGTTGCCAAGGTGGCTGCCGAACACGCCACGGTACGCGTGAAGCTCGTCAATGATGACGAACTTCAGGTTCTCGAACAGCTTGGCCCATCGCGGATGATGCGGCAGGATCCCCGAGTGCACCATGTCGGGGTTGCTCAAGACGACGTGGGCGCGGGCGCGGATTGCGCGCCGGGCATCCTGCGGCGTATCGCCGTCGTAGGTGAACACGCCGATGTCGCCGCCGCCTTCTGCGCCAACCAGTTCGGCCATCTGGTGCAGCTCTGCGAGTTGATCCTGCGCCAGTGCCTTGGTGGGAAACAGGTACAACGCGCGCGTGGACTGGTCTTTGAGGATCGCGTCCATCACCGGCAGGTTGTAGCACAGGGTCTTGCCTGACGCCGTTGGCGTGATCGTCACGACATTGCGGCCCGCCAGAGCGTGGCCCGCGGCCTCCGCCTGATGGGTATAGAGCTGCGAAATGCCGCGGCTGCCCAGGGCTTTCACCAGCCGCGGGTCGATTGAATCGGGGAACGGTGCGTACTGCGCGTCAATCGCGTCCAACCGTCGCACCGCCGTCACGTGCGGGTCGTCTTCGGCCGTTCGAAGCGCCCGGTCGTGCTCGGACAGCATCCGCGACAGGGCCTGGCTCAGCGACTCGTCCTTGCTTCGGGCGTCGATGGGCAGGACGGGCAGGTTCGACATGGGGAATGTCATCGTACCAGTCACCCGAAAGGCGATCAATGGGCGAAAATTACCTCTCAGCCAAAATGACGTCGGGAATCTTTTTCGCCGAAAAAGATTCCCCACGTCATTTTACGGCCCCTGAAATTCACCTCCGGGCTCATTTTGATGTACCAAACGCACCACTCAGGCGGCGCGGTTTTGTAGGATCGCGCTAGCGGTCTTCATGCGCGCCCGAAACGACTCAGGATTCACGCTGGTCGAGTTATTGATTGTTGTCGCCATCATCGTGGTTCTCGCGGCGATTGGGGTGCCGGGGTTTCTGCGGTCGCGGATGCTGAGCAACGAAGTCTCAGCTCAGAGTTCGCTCAGGGTCATCAATCTCGCGCAGGCCGGCTACACCTCAAGTTGCGGGAATGATGGGTTCGCGGCTTCATTCACCGTGCTCGCCATCAAGCCTGCCGGGGCGGCCGAGGCTTTCATCCCGCCGGAGCTTTCAAGCGCCGTGCCGGTCAAGGCCGGTTATCTGTTCACTGTTGCACCCGGTGCGGGTTCGATCGCCGGAGATCCTGATTGCCACGGCAATGCAACGCTGACGTCCTACTATGCCGCCGCTGTGCCTGAATCGTTCGGGTTCACCGGCAGCCGGTCGTTTGCGACGAACCAGGCCGACACCGTGTGGGCGCTCGCTTCGGCAGTGGCACCGGCCGAACCATTCGGCTCACCGGCGCAGGCGGTGGGCTGATGGTACGGCGCCCCTGAAGGGACGCCCTACGTGCCTCAGTGGCCCAACGCCTCACGCACCAACTTCTGCGCCGTGGCAAGCATGGTGTCGATGGCCGACGCATCCTTGCCACCGGCTTCGGCGAAGTCGGGCCGGCCGCCGCCGCCGCCCCCAACTATCGGCGCCAGGGCTTTCACAAGTTGACCTGCCTGAACGCGATCGGTGAGGTCTTTCGTGACGGTCACGAGCAATTGGACTCTGCCGTCGCTCTCGGCTGCGATGACCACGACGCCGCGCTTCAACCGGTCCCGCAGGGAATCAGACAGTCCGCGAAGCGCGCTCTTGTCGAGCCCCGCAACCCGTTTCGCCAGGAACGTCGCGTCGCCCATCTGCACCACGTCGTCGCTGTCCCCCTTGGAACCGCCGGCCAACGCCAGCTTCATCTTGAGCTGCTCGTTCTCACGGCTGAGCCGCTTTGCTTCTGCCTGCAGGCGCGCGATGGCATCTGGCGCATGGTCCGCGGAGACGCCCAGCGCGTGCAGGGTCTGCGACAAGACCGTCTGGGTGCGTTGAATGTGCGCGACGGCGCCAGCGCCGGTCAGCGCCTCGATGCGGCGCACACCCGCGGCCACGCCTGACTCCTCGGTAATCACAAACGGCCCGATGTCGCCGGTGGCGCTGACGTGCGTGCCGCCACACAGCTCGGTGCTGAAGCCATCGATGCCAACGACGCGCACCTTGTCGCCGTACTTTTCGCCGAAGAGCGCCATCGCACCGCCCTTGATGGCCTCCTCGGTCCTCTTCACCTCGGTGCGTACCGGCGTGTTTCGGAAGACTTGCTCCGAGACGATGCGCTCCACAGCCGTGCGCTCATCCGGCGACATCGCCGTGAAGTGGGCGAAGTCAAACCGCAGGCGGTCGGGCGCTACGAGTGAGCCCGCCTGACGCACGTGCGTTCCAAGCGTCTGTCTCAGCGCCGCGTGCAGCAGATGCGTCGCGGTGTGGTTGCGGCGTGTGGCATCGCGGCGGATGCGATCAACCACGGCGCGCACCTTGTCGCCTTTCTTCAAGGTTCCCTGGCGAACGACGACCCCGTGCTTTCGCGGGCAGCCGGCGGGCGCCGGCTCGACGCTCACCACGTCTGCGACGAGCCCGCTGCCAGCCAGCAGTTGACCGGTATCTGATTCCTGTCCACCGGAATGCAGGTAAAACGGGGTGCGATCGAAGTGGATCCAGTATTCGCCGCCCGGCTCCGCGATCTCGACGGGCTGTCCCGCAGAGTTCGGCTCGTCGGACGCCGCGAGGATTTCGACGATGGTCGCCGAGGGTTCCTCAATCGCGTCATAACCGGTGAAGACATCGCCGATGGGCTGAAGGCGAGCCAGTGCGTCCGCCGGATAGGTCAGCGCGGCACCGCCCTTGAACTTGGTGTTGGCGCGCGCCCGGCCCCGCTGTGCTTCCATGGCCGAGTCCACCGCCGATTGATCAATCGTCAGGCCCCGTTGTCCAGCCAGGTCCTGGGCGAAGTCGAGCGGCACTCCCAGCGAATCGTAAAGGCGAAACACATCCGCGCCGGGAACCACCGACTGACCAGCGGCTTTGACGCGGTCAAACAGGTCTTCGAGCTTCGGCAATCCCGACGTCAGCACCACGTCGAAGCGTTCTTCCTCGGCCTTCACCGTGCGAACGATCGATGCGCGGCCGCTGCGGAGTTCCGGATAGGCGTCACCCATCTCTTCGATCACGGTATCCACGAGCAGGTACAACGTGGGCTCGGTGAATCCCAGCTTCTTGCCGTGGCGCATGGCGCGCCGCATGATTTTCCGAAGCACATAGCCGCGCCACTCATTCGACGGCAACACGCCATCGGCGATGAGAAATGTCATCGCGCGCAGGTGATCGGCAATGACGCGCATCGAGACATCGGGATGGTCGGCGCCGGTGCTGGCCGTGTATGCCAGGCCGGCACGGTCGCCGATCGCGCGCAGGATTGGCGTGAACAGGTCAGTGTCGTAGTTCGAAAGATGACCCTGAATCACCGCCGCAATGCGCTCCAAGCCCATGCCCGTATCGATCGAAGGCGCGGGCAGTGGCGTCAGGGTGCCCGACGCATCGCGGTCGAACTCCATGAAGACGTTGTTCCACACCTCGACGTAGCGCTGGCAGCTGCACTCCACGCCCTTGCAGACCGGCTCGGGGCAGGGGATGTCCTCACCACGGAAGTAATGAATCTCGGAGCAGCGCCCGCACGGACCCGTATCGCCCATTTGCCAGAAGTTCTCTTCGAGCCCGAGTTCGGTAATACGGCCAGCAGGCACGAACTTCGTCCACAGCTCAAACGCCTCAGCATCACGCGGGATGCCACCTGCGCCCTTGAAAATCGTGGGAAACAACCGGTCCTCGGCGAGTCCCCACTCCTTCGTCAACAGATTCCAAGCCAGGGGAATGGCGTCAGCCTTGAAGTAGTCGCCAAACGAAAAATTGCCGAGCATCTCGAAAAAAGTATGGTGCCGCAGCGACGGGCCGACGTTATCGAGGTCGTTATGCTTGCCGCTCACGCGCATGCATTTCTGCACGGTGGTCGCACGCAAGTAGTCGCGAGCCTCCTTGCCCAGGAACGCGTCCTTGAACTGGTTCATGCCCGCGTTGGTGAACAGCAACGTGGGGTCGTCGTGGGGCACGAGCGAGGAGGAGCGCACCGGACGATGTCCGCGAGCGGCAAAAAAGTCAAGAAAGGATTGGCGGA
>JBKJJZ010000241.1:0-2920 GCA_046597705.1 Vicinamibacterales bacterium
ATGATCCTGCGAAGCGACATCACAGCGGAGTTGTGGTGGGTTCCCGTCAATGGGGCTGGACCACAAAAGGTGGATACCGCCGGTATGAGAGACGTGGTGTCGGCCAGCCGCTGGAGCGTTCACCCCGACGGCGGCCGCATCGCGTTTCACTCGCGTAATCCCACGGCTCTAAAGCCTCAGGAGTTGTGGGCGCTGCAAAACGCGCTGCCAAAAGCCCGCTGATCCGAGACAGAGCGCCGCGATGCCACGCCTGGCGTCGCGGCGCTCGATCACGCTGCAGGCGCGTCTGACGTTCTGAGCGGGCGCCACTACATATTCCAGAGCCGCGTAGCTTGAAGGCACTGTCGCCCGCATAGAGCAGGACGCCGCCCTGATAGTCCGCATCCTTGTGGCGATAGTGCCAGAAACGCAGGTCAGGATCGGTCCAGCCTGCCTGCGCCACGATTTGCTGGACGACGAAGGATTCCAGCAGGTGTCCCAAAAAGGGATCAGACGAGACCGTCCAATTGCCTGTTAAAGCAGCGTCCAATTGCCTATTAGGCAAGCGTCCGATTGCCGGTTAGCGGCGCCCCGAGGCGACGCCAGGCGTTCGTCCGCCCTCCATCACCCACAGCTCCATCAGTTGTTCACCGAGCGTGAAGGCCAGGTGCCGCCCGTCCTGGCTCAGGGCGAGTCGGTACTTGTTGGCAAAACCTGAGATGCGCACTCCTGTATCTCGAGCATCACCGCCCGCTACTGGAATCACCCAGAGTTCGTGCGGATTCTCCACGGGATTGCCGCCGCGCCACTTCGTGAACAGGATCTCCCGGCCGTCGGGTGTCCAGCCCTGAAAGAACACCTGCTGGCCCGGCGTGGATGTGACAAGGTCACGGGGCGGACCGTCGCCCGTCTTCACCATGATCGCCATCCCCTGGCCACGGCCGAAGGCTAACGACCGGCCGTCCGGAGACATGTCAAAGAAAGTAATGACCCTGATCGAATGCGCCGCCTTGTCGAAAAGAACCGATTCCTCGCCGGTCGCGAGATTTCGCGACACGATCCCGCGCGACGAGTGGTGGAACAGAATCGACCGGCCGTCAGCAGACCAACGAAAGCCCTGGAACGCTTGATTGTTCTCCGTCGCGCCGAACAACAGGACGGGCGTGACGGCGCCGGTCGTGGCATCCACCCCGAAGTACCCCCACCGATTCTGCACATCAGCGGCCCTGGTGAGGATCATGGAACCATCGGGCGACCAGTCCGTCGCGATTCGAATCTCCGACAGCGGCGGACTGAGTGTGAGATCGCGGACTCTGCCGGTGGCAACCTCCTGAATGGAAAGGGTCGGCACTCGCGGACGTGTTCTGACGTAGGCGAGTGATTTCCCGTCAGGGGACCAACTGGGACCGACGCGTCCGCCCATGACGGCCGCCTGTACGCGTGCCGGCGCACCGGGAGGGGTCAACCCCGTCAGGTCGAGTCCGAGGGTATACACATCGACTGAACTCGCCGGGCGCAAGTAGTAGTACGCCCCGTCGTCAGTCATCGCGACCGATGTCACGGCCCCGAGATTGGGTGCGACTCGAACCGGTGCTTCAGACGCGGCACCAGCGTCAACTTTGACAGTCCATCCTTCGGTTGTCCCCGATCGATTGCTGAGGAAGAACACGTGCGCGCCGTCCGGCGTCCACACGGGACCGTACTCATCGGCCGCGCCGGGGACGAGCACCCGCGCGGGTGATCCGTCAACGCCCACGATGAAAACATCATCTTGTCCGGAGGACGGATCCGGCCGGAAGTCATAGACGACGAACCGCGCATCGGGAGAAAGCCGTGCGGTCTGTGGGCGGCGAGTCTCGAACGATTGCAGAATCCTCGGTGCGCCACCCCTGGAAGGCACAAGGGCGAGGTCTGCGCGACCGCCTTTCTGCATCAGCCACGACAAGACGTACTCGCCATCGCGCGACCACTCGATCGGCTCGGGGCGGTCAGCCGATTCGCGCGGCAGGATTCGGCGGATTCCGGAGCCATCAGCGTCGGCGACGAGCAAGTCGGTCATGCCATCCTGAAACCAGGCGTAAGCGACCCGACGCCCATCCGCAGACATGGCAGATTCCGCGGCAGACATCATCGGCGCTTGGGCGCCGGGGATAACGGGAATCCGGGTGACCTGCTGCCGGTGGCCTGTCGCGGGCTGCCAGGTCCACAAGTCCAGGGCTGCGCCTGCTGTGTAGACAAAAGGCCAGAAACGCCCGTCGCGCGAAGGTTGTGTCGACCAATTCACCAGAGTCGGAGGCGCCGCCAAAGGCCGATGCGTTGCCGGAACGGTGATCGCCGCTTCGACAGCAGCGACGGCGGGCGCACCAGGAGGCGCAGCGCTGATGACCGTCGGCGAGGGGGTTGGCGGTGCAACCGGCGGAGCCGCCACTGGCGACGGCGCTGAGCTGACCTCGCTGGTGCCCCGAACAGACCAGGCCATGCCGGCGATGACCACGAGCCCCGCGGCGACCGCGGCAAATGCCGCCCATCCACGAAAGCCACCAGTACGCGTTGGCAGATCTGTGAGGGCCACCTCGAATGCCTGGGCGGTCGCGTGGCGCTGAGCCGGGTCCTGCGCCAGACCTCGCTCGATGGCCCTGGTCAGCCGCGATGGCAGGTCCGGCCGGGTGTCGCGCAACCGCGCGGCGTTGCCCTGCTGATGGCCGGTCCGAACGTCATCCAGCGTCCGGCCCGGGACCGGGTACTGACCGGTGAGCAGGCGGAAAAGGAGCACCGCGAGCGCGTAGACATCACTCGCGTGTGTGGCCGTGCCGCCGGCAAGAATCTCCGGCGCAAGGTACAGCGGCGTACCGGTCATGTCACCGGCACTCACCGGCCGCGCCTCGAGATCGTGGCCGGTCCCGAAGTCCATCAGGACAATCCGGCCGCCGGTCTCGCGCAT
>JBKJJZ010000244.1:0-5792 GCA_046597705.1 Vicinamibacterales bacterium
ATGCGAAGGTCACGACGTTGAGCGGCCAGGTTGAAGAAACGCAAGCGCGCACCAAGGCGGCCGAAGGTCGCATTGGCGAGGTGGACCAGAAGGCTGGCGCGGCGCAGTCGGCGGCCAACAGTGCCGCAGGCGCAGCCAGCGCAGCGGATGCAAAGGCCATGGCGGCCGCAAGCGCTGCCAAATCCGCGGATGAGCGCACGGAGGCGCTGGCAGCTTCGTCACGCCGCATGGTGTATGAAGTCGTCCTCAGTGAAGATCAGGGCAAGTACAAGCTGGGCAAGGCCGACCTGCCTGACGCGGTGAAGACGCGCATCGATGACATGGTCAATCAGCTCAAGGCGGACCCCAAGGGTGTCTACTTCGAGATCGAAGGACACACGGATTCAACAGGGTCGCCCACGCTCAACGACAAGCTGGGCTACGATCGCGCCGACATGGTGAAGCGGTATCTCTACGAAGCGCACCAGATTCCGCTGCACAAGATCAACGTCATCAGCTTCGGTGAAAAGAAGCCAGTGGCGCCGAACAAGACGCGCGACGGCCGGGCGCAGAACCGACGCATCGTCATCCGCGTTCTCGCGTAGCAGTCAGTACGACATCCGGGTCGGCGATCGTGAGACCATCCACACGATCGCCGGCCCGGGTGAGTTTTATCCGCAGCGTCTCTGCCCCCACTGGTGAGAACACCAAGTCCCCGCGGTGCAGCAGGTTTCGGCGTGACGCGCCGAGACGCGTGATCCCCAGAATGTCTCTCACGTCGTCAATCACGAAGACATCGCGCGGTCCTTTGCCGAACCAGTAGCGCCCTGAGACCAGGGCGCGCTGATCCGCTGTCGGCGGCACCGTGGGTATTGGATCGTTGGTGCCGGCAAGTGATTCCAGATAGGCCAGCACCGGTGCCGAGGCGGGTCCGCCCGCACGCGCATGCGCCAGGAGCGTGATGCCGTGCGGCCCTCGCACGCGTTGCAGGCCGGGCTGGGCCGCGAGCATGGCCTTCACCACATCGATGTGGCCGAGCATCGCGCTTGAGAAGATCGTCGGCGGGGCGCCGTGCTCCAGCAGGTATTCGGCGACCGGCCGGTTGCCGACGTGCGAGGCCGCACCCAGGGCGGTTTCCCAGTCACCGAAGCCCCAGTCCCATGAGACCTTGGCCAACTCCGGGTAACGCGACACCATCGCCTTCACGCGGTCAAGGTTGTTGTGCGCCGCGCCGACCAGATCGCGAGCCACGATCGCGTCGGTCGTGGGATACGCCGGACTGATGCCGCTGACCGGCGGCGGCCACAGCAGTTCAGGCGCGATTGCCGGTGGCGGCGCCTGCGCGAAGCTGGTTCGTGTGAAGTCCGCGGCGGTGAGCCCCAACACCGCCAAGCCCGATAGCGCCTCTCGTCGTGAAACACCGGTCATCCTGGTCTCCTGTTTTCAATTCCGTCGCACCGTACATCGCAATGCGCCCGGACACCACCCAGGATCAAATGAGGCGTGATCTGCCTTTGCCCTCAGCGACTTGCAGGCGCAGGTGAGGGACTGCTGGCGGAGGGATTCTGTCCCATGACGTGGGTGCGGACACCGGATTCGACCGCGGCCAGCACTTCAGCCTCGAGCCCGTCGAGATTTCCCTGGGCCCGATCGAAGCGCTTCACCCACACGTGCGACCCATCGTCGAGGCGGATGAGCTGGGTGAGAAGACTCGTGCCCGCGTCACGGTGTTGCAACACGCTAATCAGGATGAACGACGCGCCAGTCTCCGCCTTGATTTGATTCAGGTCCCGCTCCGACCGGGGCATGCGCAAACTCCGGGCGTTGCCTATGACGCCTACCCGATTGACGTCCAGTGTTCCGATCCGGCCGATCACTGCGTCCGCCATGCCGGCGGTGAAGCCGTCGTACTGCGGCTGCCCCGTCTCGTTGTCAAAGATGGCGACAGCCAGGAGAGGACGTTTTCCGCTCAGTGCGAATGTCAGACCGGCGATTATCACAGCCACGAGGACGAGCGCCGAGAGGGCTAAGGCTTTGCGCGATGGCGGAACTGACGGAACTGGCGGCTTGTCCGCCGGAGCCTCCGCAGGAGCGAAGGCGGAAACTGGCGGAAGTGAGGACGGCGCGATGAAACGGAAGCCTCGTTTCGGCAGGGTCTCGAGAAATCTCGGGTTGTCAGCTGAGTCGTCGAGCGCGCCGCGAACTTGACCGATGACGTACGCGAGACCTCGGTCGAAGTCCAC
The DNA here is from genome assembly GCA_046597705.1 of Vicinamibacterales bacterium. GTDB lineage: Bacteria > Acidobacteriota > Vicinamibacteria > Vicinamibacterales > SCN-69-37 > SYFT01. The sequence goes on from JBKJJZ010000244.1 coordinate 2,223, forward strand.
GTGCACGTCGTCTTTCCAGAGCGCCTGCTTCAACGCGTCTCGCGAGACGATCTCGCCGGCGCCATCGAGCAGAAGAGCCAAGGCCTTCGCGGGCTGTGGTTCGAGCGGCACACGGATGCCCTGCCGCCGGAGTTCGAGCGTGTTGATGTCGAACTCGAAGATCCCGAAGCGCGCGACTCTCCCCTGCGTGGACACGCGCTAATGAAAGCACGGATTGGGGTTCACCTTGCGGAGACACCGGGACTGGGATCTGTTCCACTGAGGCTCTGGCTGCCTCTCGACACGGAACCGATCTGTGGGAGGCCGTTACCCACCTTGGGGAGTTCCAGACAGAACCTGCCACACAGGCCGGGCGATGTGGTACATTCGACGGGCTGTGACGCTTGCTTGTCAGCGAGCCACATCCCCAGGCCGGCGTAGCTCAGTTGGTAGAGCAGCTGATTCGTAATCAGCAGGTCGAAGGTTCGAGTCCTTTCGCCGGCTCCAGAAATCCGAAGAAAAACGACAAATCGCGCGGCGGCGCTTCGCATCGGAACGCTTCGGGTGACACTGGAGTGACAGAGTCCGAGTGGGGTGACGGCGCTAATCGGTCGCCGTGTTCTACGACGCCGTGTTGGTCGGTGGAAGAGCCGCGAAGCCCATTCGCGGGAGCCGGACGCCCGCCGACGATCAGTGTTGAGGACGCACCGCGTGATGATGGCGAACATGCCGGAGACGGCGGTGGTTTCCGGCGGGTCATGCCGTGGCTGAACTCCGTTCGAACAGAATTGCCTCGGACGCATCGCGTTCGACGACAGTCCGTATCAAGGGGCTGTCCAAGGCCACAACGGACCTTATCCGACGCCGGCCATTATCACGCTGAGCCTGGTGGTGGGCGCCATTGGGAGACGTGTGGCTCTCGTTGCCGTCATTGCTGCTGCTGGCGTTGGCTGCGGCGGCCGCAGCACCAGCCATGCGCGCCACGAGGATAGATCCGGTTGTCGCGCTGCGCGACTAGAGGGGAGTGTTGCGCCGGCCGCCGCCGAACGACTCGACCAGTTCCAATGCGCGGCAGACATCCCGCTGGTTCGTGGGCACACCAAAGGACGCCCGCATGGCTCCAACGGTTGCGCGATCGCCCATGCAACTGGCGAACCGCTCGATGGAAAACCCGTGCTGAGTGGCATCGAGACAACGGGCCGTGCGGTCTGGTTTGAACTTGAAGGCGACCTCCGCCGCGCCAGGATTGCAGAAGCAGCCCCCGCGCAGCGACATCCGCTCCTCGCGTGCGCGCTGCTCGACCAGAGGATATGGGACGGTGCGGCCCAACCGGTCCTTGATGTTGAAGGCGACGGTAGCGCCCCGGCTCATATCGGCGCCTGGGCCGTAAATTTCTGCCAGGGGTTCGCCGTTGCGATGTGTCAGCGCGCTCAGGCCTGCGATGAACGTTCGCGTGTGGTGGGCGACATGATTGTGGATCTGGTCGAGACTGATGCTGGTCAGAGAATCAAGCCCTGAGGACACGGCGGAAATGCCGAGGTAATTCGGTGTGCCATCTTCAAATGCTTCGATGCCTACGCGCAATTGGTGCCGATCCTGTTGCACGGAAACGAAATCCACAGTGCCACCAGAGAACCATGGTCGGCGAAGGCGCCCGAGTCCCTCGTGTGTGGCCACAAGTACGCCGAGGCCTGTTGGATAGCCGAACAGCTTGTAAAAAGACAGCGCGACGAAGTCAGCCGGCACCGCGCGCAGGTCCAGCCGGTTCGTAGGCACGTAGGCGGCCGCATCGAGCAGCACCGCGAATCCCAATGCACGCGCCTCCCTGACCAGGCTCAGCGGATGTTGAACACCCGAGAAGTTTGATTGCGCAGGAAAGGCCAGCAGTCCCGGCCCGTCGTGTGCCGCGAGCGCCAGGCGAGGGCTGGCGTCTTCGAAACGGAGATGGCGCTCCAGTGGCAGCGTGGTGATTGGCGCCTGTGCCCGCCGCGCATACTCGCGGAGGCCGTTGATCGAGTTGTGGTTGTCCGCTCCCAATACCAGCGGCGTTGTCCGGCTGAATGGATACGCCTCGGCCACGAGCTTGATGGCCGCCGTGGTGTTCGCCGTGAAACACACGACGTGGCTTCCGGCATCGACGCCCAGGAATGCGAGGACCGCGGCTCGTGCCCGTTCGATCTCGATCGTGCTTCGGACCGACGCTCCATGTGCCGCATGGGGATTGCCGAACAGCCCATCAGCCAGCAGCGCATGGTGCTCGCGCACATGTGAGGCAGAGTAGAGGGCGGCGCCGGTGTAGTCGAGATAGGCGAGGTCGGCGGCGTCCAGCCTGGCGTACTCGCGCGCACGCAGTTCAGCGAAGTCGACGTCCACCGTCGTCAGCACCCGCGCCTCCAGGGATTCACGCGCCGCTCAGGCGCCGGGCCGGCCTTCTGCCACTCGTCGAGACCACCGCTGAGGAAGAACACCTGTCTCAGGCCGAGGGCTCGCATCAACACCCATGCCTGTGCTGCGTGCGTGCCACCTTGCGAGTAGAGGACCACGGTGTCGGTGTCAGCGAAACGGGCCTGGCCGAGTTGCTCAAGGGAGAGATTCTCAGCGGATGGCACGTGCGCCTGGGTGAACTCCTCGGGTGATCGCAGGTCGACCACGCGGAGTCCCGGTTTGTGTTCGTTGATCCAACGGGCCAGGTCGGCCGCATCCACATGATCCTGTTCGCGCGCGATCATCTGTGCCAGCACGTTCACGTCCACCTGGCCACTGTTTGGAGCGTAGGGCTCACCGGCGATTGCCGCGAGCCCGCCCAGCAGTAGAGCCGTGGCGGCGAGCCAACGATCGGGTGTCATGCGCGCCGCTCCAGACGTTCGACAACCGTGAAGCCCGCGATCGCGATCAGGACGATCCCGAAGACGACGACGCCCTCGGGAACGTGAAGCAGTGCTGGCAGGCGCCACGTACCTCGCGCGGTGCTCTCGTACATGCCTTGCACGCTCGGGACCAGAAGTCCCATGCCGAGCACGCCCGAGAAGACTCCGGCGACGACGGCGAGGCCATCGATGCGCCCAGAAGCCGCGGCAACGCACGATGTGCCGGGACACAGCCCGGAAAACACAAAGCCCACTCCGAACACCAATCCTCCTGCCAGTTGCGGAAGCACGAACGTCTCCGGCACGTAAACGGTGGACACGTCGAGCAGGCCGAGCCGGTTGAGCCAGAACACGCCGAGCATGGCGGTCACGATCGCGCTGAACATCACCTTGAACACCGTGAAGTCAGTGAGCAGGAACTGGCCGGTCAGTTTGCGAGCGCTACCCAGGCCCGCGCGCTCGAGAGCCCACCCAAAGGCAACGCCCACCACCAACGCCACGAGCAGCGGCGCCGTCACCGCCACTGCCTCCGGGTGAGCGGCGAGAGCACATACGCCGAGGTGAACGCGGCGAGCATGAAGAGCCACCCCCCCACGCTGAGCAGGGCACCTCCCGTCAGGGCCTGACCGCTCGTGCATCCGCGCGCAAGGACGGCGCCCACTCCCATGGCTCCGCCCCCGAATGTGGCCGTCACCAGGCGCGACCGGGTGGTGACATCGGCGCC
>JBKJJZ010000245.1:0-3941 GCA_046597705.1 Vicinamibacterales bacterium
CTCTTGAAGGAGGACCACCCACGAGAGGACATGCAGCCCCGCCATTTATCCAATGAAGTCGACACGGCCAGATCTGCCACGACCTGGGAATGGAGATCCCGACCCAAACCTGATTGCTTTTCGGTCAACTGGTGAAACTGCCTCAAGTTCCCATAGAGTCGCTTCAGCGATTCGGCGTAGCATCCCGTGGTGCCGTAGCTGACTGTGCCCTGGCCATTCCCCAGCGCAAAGCTTTCGCTCTCGTTAGGGCCGTTGCCACCATAGAGAGCAGCATCTGTCCTCGGGTTGATGGTGGCGCCCGTCTCAGGACCAGGACGCTTCGCTATTTCTGCACGCAACGCCGATGCACTGAAACCATAACCATGAGTCTTGGCCCAGCCTGGATTAGCGAATGCTATTTTCGGAGCGGCAGAGGCTGCGTTCATTCGATCCGCCTCCGCTTCCCTTCCCTTCGAGACCTCCCAAGCGGGGAAGGTGAAGTCGATCCCCCGCGCGGTCATGCACGTGCGAATGAGTTTGCGCTGCGCCTCCCACAGGGTTCGCTGGTCAGAGGTCGACAGCTCAGGCACCAAAGCGTCGATCGGGGACAGCTCAACCTTGGCAGGTGTGGAATTTGCTGAATTCGAGGCTGCGCCAGCAGACGGCGTTTCCGGCCGACTGGAACACCCGGAAATTCCGGCCGACAGAACGACGAAGGCGACAATGACACCAGTGCGCCATTCACACGAAACAGACATAGTTAGCTCTTTCTATCAAATGACAATGGGGAAATATAGGAACGTAAGGAAAACTTGTGAAATCCCGACGCTGACCGCACGGATGTCGGCTGCGCGTCCGCGCTCGGAAGCGGGTCATCGTGCTGACTTGGCCAGCTCTCCGGCAAGGGGGTGGCCCCTTTCAGACGGATTGGGTATGACCGCTTCGGTGATCTCGGCGTCGCTCGCGCCCAGGGCGCGTGCCTTAGTGACGTATGCCGCAGCCAGGCCGGCCAGCCGAGCTTGCCGCTCCCGTGCCGAGGGCTTAGGTGCACTTAAAGCGACCCTCGTGCCGGCGCCTCGCCGGGATCTGACAAGCCCTCGACCTCGAGTTCGCGACAGGTCCTGGCGACCGTGCCCACCGCGAGGCCGAGATCGCCGCCCAGCTGCCGCAGTGGCGGAAGTCGCTCACCTTCCACAAGCTGTCCGGACTCGATCAGATCCACCAGCTGGCGGTAGCTGTTCGTAAGGTGGTGTGGGATCGTCGGAGTTGACTGTGATAGCGGAGTTCATCGGCGTACTTCCTGACCGGCGTCCGCGGTGGCTCCCGCCTCAACCGGGATGAAGCGCCGGCTGGCCAGCAGTAGGGCCAGGCACCAGGACGTCAGGAGCAACATGAGTGCCCCGACCACCAGCAGAGCGACGCCCAGAACGGTCCAGGATGCCGGAGGACACGCGACACCGATCAGGCGGACACCGGCCACGAGCGCGACGCCGGACAGCGATGCGGCGACCACGACCCCCGTCGCGGCAGTCACGGCCTCAGCCGACCCGCGGCGCAGGACGTCGTCGGCGGCGACGAGGTCGTGGTCCGACCCGCCTCGGGGTCGCAGCACGACGGTACGCAGGGCCACGGCTGCGGCGAGAAGTCCAACCACGACCGCAATGCCCAGCGGCACGCTGTAGAACGAGCCGGGCCAGGGTCCGTTTCGCGCCCATATCTCGGCGCTGCACTGGCGGGTCAGGAAGCGGCCGGCTCCGCCTTGGTCGTCGGCGGAGCCCATCAGGGTCGTGGTGACCAGGACGGCACCCAGGCCGAGAGCGCTCGCCGCGACCAGCGCGCCGAGCCGCCGCGGGATGTAGTGGCCCACCGCCCTCGTTTCGAGAGCCGCCGTTCGGACGCCCTGAGGCCGCGGGATCGTCGTGAGCTCCCCGACGATGACCCCACCGATGACGCAAAGCCCGAAGGCCGTTGGCGCCAGCATCGCGCCAAGGTTGTGCAACCCGGCACTGGCGGTCACTGTGCTCACGGCTGCCACGACGACACCGAGGCCAAGGCCTGCCCGGCGCCAGCCGGCCGTCTTCCGATGGCTGGCCACCAGGGCGCCATCGAGTGACAGGTCGAGTTCAAGCGGGGGGCGAGACTTCGGCGACCACCTCGCCAGCCAGACCGCGAGCACAAGGAGCGGAACCAGCAGCGGAACCAGGAGCACGCCGATACGCACGTTCATGAAGGCCCTTACTTGTGTCAGGAGGCTGAGACAAGAAGGAGGATCGCACTTCGAGGATGTTGTGTCAAATACTTGTCACAAACTGCGACCCAGGGGAACCTGCAGCGAACATCTGCACGCACCCGCAGCGCAAAGCCCCAGGAACGCTACCTGCCGGAACCAACCGGCCCACCCAGTGGTCATCCTCTTTGTATCAGCGGAATCGAACCGCGCTTGTTGATGGGTACGTCGAGTGCCTACCTGCTCAGGGTGCCCGTCGTGCCTGTACTCGCAGTGCAGCTCGCCCAGCCCCGAAAATCAGCCCTGCGACTCCCGCGATCGCGGCAATTGCCAGTCCTCTCGCATCAAGCCCGCCGTACAGCGGCCATGCCCACACACCGGACGTAGTTGACCCCAGAACTGCAACACCCACGGCATAAATGACCGGCGCAGCACCGCCGACTACGCCACCGGAGATGCGCAATACAATCAATCCAATGCCGAGGTACCCCGCCAAGTTCCTGGCCGCCGCTAACGCAACCTCTATCTCGACAGAGATATACCCCCAAGCCATCCATAAGAGGGCCACGGCAGCGGCAGCGGCAATCGCTAGAATTCTCGACAGCGCCCCTGCGCGCCTTGCCGACATAGCCTCGTAGAGCGCGCTGCCTCCTTGGATGGCGCCTACTATTCCCGAAGCGACAAGTGCTGGAAGAAAGACCACGAACGTGGCCGGCCCTTGGCCGATCCTAAGAATCGGCATCTCCGTTGATCCCCAGAAGGGGATTGTCAAGACGCCCAAGGCGACCAAGGTCAACGCAGAGACATCCAGGTGCGCCCGCAACCACCATCTCATGACGGGCCAGGCGCAGAGCAAGAATCGGCTGCCTGCTTGATCATCGAGTTCAACTGAGTTGCCTGGTCCTCGATAGAGGTCCGCATCAGCGCGTTGAACTTTGAGTCGGCTTCTTCGTTGGCAGTCGCGGCCACGTCCTGACCTAGGCGCTTCTGCCACCAAAGCGAAACTACTGTTCGCGACGTGTCGATATCGCCAGCTCTGGCAATCATCCCACGCGAGCCACCTACGCTCTGGCAATCTGTGTTGGGGTAAAGCGATGCCGCCACGCTAGCTGTGAGATCCCACATGCGAGGCGAGAGGTCGACGGATCACGTGGGCCAGCGAACGTCCTGCGGCGCAAGTTCTGTGAGCCTTTCGGGGACGGCAACTCGGGTGCTTAGCGCGATGGAGTGCACCTCGAGAAGGAGATCGTTGGCTCTTTCTCTGGCCGCGGAGTGTTCCGGCCATAGGCAGAGCGCTATCGGGCCGGACGTATCGCAAGTTGGTTCACCCGATCGTGCATCTACGGCTGTAACACCTAGGGGCAAGGTCAGGGCGACAGCAGACGAGAACCCGACGAGCGCGCCCAAGCCTGCAGCCGCTATTGCTCGATACCTCGCCCCCATGACGCGGGCTTGAAATGCGAAAATGGCGAACGAGACGAGCAGGAGGCTGGCAGAGAAGGCCAGATTTGCGCCCAAGGCACGCGTTGATAACGTCTCATAGATGTTGCAGCACCCTGTCGATATCCATGTGATGTGTCGCATCCAATAATTGGATGCCGCCGGAGGGAACGCAATGAGCGCGTAAGGAGCGATAACTGCTAGGGGTGCTGCGAATATCGGGCTCAGAGATGTGCCGAGGGCGAGACCCAAGCCAGCATAGGCGAGGGACCCGAGAATGGCGGCGAGCAGCAGT
>JBKJJZ010000273.1:0-7064 GCA_046597705.1 Vicinamibacterales bacterium
CAACGAATGCAGTTGCCCATCCGACTGGTTTGGCGAATGCCGAGGCAGCACCGTCGAACCTAACAATCGGAGTGGAAGGGCCAGCAGTGCCGTTAGTGGAGGTGAATGGACAAAAGACAGGGGTCGATTTTGGGCTTGACCCAGTGGTGGGCATTCCCGGCTCCGAACTCGAGGTGGTCGACGGTTCGAGCGTCGTGCAGGTCCCTCTTCCGTACCTTGCAGATGGGTCTGGAGGGCCAGTTACCTTGACACTGTCAGCCGTCGGCACTGGTGACTATGTGGTGCGGATCTCTCTCGAGACCGATGCGCAGGGCGAGACACGCGAGTTCCGTTTCCACACGAGCCGTGCAAGTCGCATGCTACTGCTGACTTGGGATCAAACCACTCAGACATTTCAAGTGCAGGTTGGTGCGACACCGCCCGACGACGTGACGACGGTGCCGTCGGCAGGCGCCACACTGATTAGCTGGGCGGCGGTTCCAAACGCGATCGGATATCGCGTGTTCCGTCGTCGCGATACGCTTCCCAACTTCGAGTTTGTGGCGACTGTGGGAGCCTCGACGCTCAGCTGGTTGGCGACGGGGGATCCTTGGAGTGCGACGTCAAGTATTCCCCCGGTCCAGTTTGCTGTAAGCGCCTTGGTGGGTAATGAGGAGAGTGCGTTCTCAGCCATCGTGACTAACAACGATCAAGACGGCGATGGACTTTTGGATGAGGAAGAGGTCGCGCTAGGCACGGATCCGACACGTGCTGATACTGATGACGACGGGCTGAGAGACTGGTTTGAAGCCGAGATTGGAACAGACCCACTCGACGCTGACACGGACGGTGATGGCGTTTCCGACGGCGGCGAGTATCGCGTTGGTTCAGATCCACAGAACCCGGGCGTCATCACGGGTCCACCCCCTCAAATCACCGGAATCTCACCGGGTACGGCGCTGGTTGCGCAAGCCGTTTCGCTCGCTGTTAACGGTGCGGGCTTCTTTGCCGGTGTCTCGGTCGTGCGTGTGGCAGGCCAAGTGGTGACGACGACGTTCATCAACGGCGGCCGACTGCAAGCGACGATCTCAGGAACCGCGCTGTGTCCCATCGGTTCATGTGCCATTACTGTTGAGAACCCGTCGCCAGGCGGCGGACTTTCGAACAGCTCACCATTGAGTGTGTTCGCGGCCCCGACTGTCGTTACCGGGGTTGCAAGTGGCGTGTCGGCTACGACAGCCAGCCTCAACGGTGTGGCCAACCCAAATGGAGCGGAGACCAGTGCGAGTTTCGAGTACGGGACGACACTAGCGTATGGGACGGCCACGCCGACCCAGGTCCTGGGGGCCGGTCTGGTTTCCGTCGTCATCGGTGGCGGCGGCCTCAGCGGCTTGACGTGTGGTACGACCTATCACTTCCGCGCGTCAGCGACCAATAACGCGGGCACGACGCAAGGCGGTGACGCAATGTTCACGACGACCCCTTGTCTCGTGCCGCCGGGATCATTCAGTCACACCAGTCCAGGCGACGGTGCGACAAATCAGCCGTCGAGTCCGGTCCTGACTTGGAGTGCCAGTGCAGGCGCCACCACTTACGAGTATTGCTACGACACGAGCAATGACAACGCGTGCGGCGGAAGTTGGATATCGGTGGGCCAGGCGACCAGCGTCGGACTAGCCGGCTTGGTGGCGAGCACTACGCACTACTGGCACGTTCGTGCGATCAATGGCGACGGTACCACCTATGCTGAAAATGCATCCACAGCATTCTGGAGCTTCACGACCGGAACACCAGCGCCTGCGTTCGGACAGGTGGACACACCGTCGCAAAATGCCGTCGGCGTGCAGGGCGCGATCGGCGTCACCGGATGGGCACTCGATGATGTCGGCGTCACGAAGGTCGAGATCTTCCGAAACTGCCTGCCGTTCGAGCCGCAGAACTGCCAGACGATCCTTGGCAACAGTGCGGTGTATGTGGGCGCCGCGGTGTTCCTAGCCGGAGCGCGGCCGGATGTGGCTACGGCCTTCCCGACCTACGCCAACAATGCTCGGGCCGGCTGGGGCTACCTAATGCTGACGCCGATGTTGCCGCACGTGCCGAATGCGCAGCCGTATGGAGGCCAGGGACCGTTGACGCTGTATGCGGTGGCAACGGATGCCGATGGTAATCAGACACTGCTCGGGCGCTCGTCGGATCCGGCGAGCCCAAGCTATGCGACCCCCACGTCCATCACTATGGCCAACGACAGCATCGCGAAACCCTTCGGCGCCATCGACACGCCGACGCAGGGGCAGACGATCAGTGGCGTGTTCAACAACTTCGGATGGGCGCTGACGCCAGACAGCAACGCGACGGGCGGTGACCCTGGTGACATTCTCATCCCAACGAATGGCTCGACGATGACGGTATTCATTGATGGGTTGCCGGTGGCGCTGGTCGCCTACAACCAGTGTCGAGGGAACGTGGGCAACCCCGTGCCCGTGGGCGTGTTCTGCAACGACGATGTCGCGAACATCTTCGGGAATCCGCTACCACAGCCGGTACTGACGCCACGCGTGACCAATCCAACGCTGTTCCGGAATCTGGACGCGGCGCGCGCCGCCATCGGCGCGTTCACGTTCGACACCGCGACCCTGAGCAACGGGCTCCACACGATTGCGTGGAGCGTGACCGACTCCGCTGGTCGAAACGAAGGCATCGGGTCTCGCTTCTTCATTGTGTCGAATGGGGCGTCGTCATCTGTAGTGATGTCCGCTCAGTCTCAATCGGCGCAGTTGCTCGCGGACTCGAACCGGCTCGGTGCTGCCGCTCCGGTGGGCGAGCGCGCGTGGCAGCGGATGGGGTTTGACCTGGCGGAGCCTTGGAAGCCGATGGCCGCGAATGACGATGGCACGTTCGCCGTGCGTCTCAAGGAATTGGGGCGCCTGGAACTCTGGCTCGGTGCGCCGGTGGATGCCGGTTATCTCGTCGCGAATGACAGGCTCCATCCGCTGCCCGTAGGCGCGACTCTCGCGGGGTCCGTGTTTGCCTGGATGCCACCAGCCGGGTACGTCGGCTCGTATCAGTTGGTCTTCGTGCGCGGCAACGAGCGAATCAAGGTGGCGGTAACCTTGGTTGCGAAGTGACCCGTGATCGCGATGACGGCAACCAGTTGTGACGGCAACCAGTTGACATGACGGCAACCAGTTGTTGACCTCCGGGCCCAAGGGGACTAGACTCGCGCCGAATTACTCATCTGTGTAGCGCTTGGAGTCGGCACCTGGAGGATGGCCACTGGCCGCGATCCTCTTGAAACAGTGCGAACCAGGGACGTTGCGCCGCTCAGTCCCCTAGCTAGTTTCGCATCCGGAGGCGCTCTCTGATGACTTCAGGTTCTGGCAAAACCAAATGGCTCGCGTGCCTCGCTGGGCTGTTACCGGTGATGGCCGTCGCACTTACCGCGACACCTGCACTCGCGCAATTCTCACAGGACGGACCGAAACATGTTGGCAGCGGGGCAGTAGGCGCAGCGGTTCGCGGTCAGGCGGTCGCTATCTCTGCAGATGGCCAGACAGCGGTCTACGGCGGGCCGAACGATAACAGCGGGGTCGGCGCCGCCTGGATTGCGGCACGCACTGGGGGGTCTTCTGTCTGGAGTCAGCAGGGATCAAAGCTGGTCGGTACCGGCGCCGTCGGAAGTGCACAACAAGGAACCTCAGTGGCCATGTCTGGGGACGGCAACACTGTCTTGGTTGGCGGTGTTGCTGACGATGGAAATAAAGGCGCCATGTGGGTGTTCACAAAGATTGCCGGTGTTTGGGTCCAGGAAGGCCCGAAGCTGGTGGGCTCCGATGCCGTGGGAAATGCGGGCCAAGGTCTTTCCGTGGCGTTGTCCGCGGATGGCAATACCGCGATCGTTGGCGGTAGCAGCGACAACAGCCAGGTGGGTGCCGGTTGGATTTGGACCCGCACGGCAGGAGTTTGGACCCAGCAGGGTCCGAAGCTCGCCGCCGTGGGTGGCAGATTCCAGGGATGGTCGGTGTCTTTGTCAATCGATGGCAACACGGCGCTTGTTGGAGGGTCGGTTGGCCAAGGCTTGCCAAAAACAGCAGCGTGGGTCTGGGTCAGAACCGGCGGGGGGTGGACGCAGCAGGGAAGTCAACTCGTCGGGAGCGACGCGGTAGGGAACGCGCAGATCGGGACATCGGTTTCATTGTCGGCCGATGGAAACACGGCGATGGTCGGGACGTATGCCGACAATGGCGGTGTGGGAGGAGCCTGGGTCTGGGGCCGGTCGGCCGGTACTTGGACGCAGCAGGGCTCCAAGCTGATAGCGAACGACACCACGGGAACCTCCCAGCAAGGCGTGTCCGTTTCGCTGTCGGCCGATGGGAACTCGGCTGTCATCGGCGGCGCGTACGACAACGGCTTCATCGGTGGCGCCTGGGTGTGGGCTCGGTCGGCCGGTATTTGGTCTCAGCGAGGACCCAAGGTCGTTGGGTCGAACGCCGTCGGAAGCGCGCTTCAGGGGATTTCGGTTTCCATGGCTGCCGACGGCAATGCGTTCGTCTTAGGTGGGTACCTGGACAGCAGCGGCGCGGGCGCCGTGTGGTTCTTCATCAGGTCGCCATTCGCGCAAGGCGCAGTGAAGCTGGTTGGCTCGGGTGCGGTGGGCGCCGCCCAACAGGGCTCTGGAGTGGCTCTTTCCGCCGATGGCACAACCGCAATCGTCGGTGGATCCTCAGATAACGGGAACATCGGCGCCGCGTGGGTGTGGGTCAGGAGTGGTTCGGCTTGGAGTCAGCAGGGACAGAAGCTTGTTGGGACCAGCTCGGGTGGAACGGCCGGCCAAGGCTACTCCGTCGCCCTATCGGCCGATGGCAATACCGCCATCGTTGGCGCTTATATGTACGGCGGGACCTTTGGTGCGGCGTGGGTCTGGACACGAACCGGAGGAGTGTGGACACAACAAGGCCCGCCACTTGTTGGAACAGGCGCTGTGGGTAATGCCGAGCAGGGCATTTCCGTGGCCCTGTCTGCCGACGGCAACACGGCTGCAGTGGGCGGTCCCGGGGACAACAGTGCCGCCGGCGCCGTGTGGGTCTGGACTCGCACTGGAGCAGCTTGGACACAGCAGGGTGCCAAGCTCGTTGGCAACGGCGCAGTTGGAAATGCGCGCCAAGGCGGGGCGGTCGCCCTTTCCGCGGATGGAAACACGGTCATTTTCGGCGGGTATCTTGACAATAGCGCCGCCGGGGCGGTGTGGGTCTGGACGCGAACCGCCGGAGTCTGGTCCCAGCAGGGCGGCAAGCTCGTCGGATCGAATGCCAGTGGAGTTGCCGGGCAAGGCTATTCAGTGTCCCTGTCCAGCGACGGCAACAGCGCAGTGGTCGGAGGCCCTTTGGATGGCCCAGGTTTCAACGACTTTGGCGCGATGTGGGTCTGGACAAGAAGCGCCGGGGCCTGGAGTGAGGAAGGGACGAAGCGGGTCGGGTCGGATGCTATCGGCGGGGGAGGGTCTTTACAAGGATTGGCCGTGTCCGTGTCCGGTGACGGCAATACCGCGCTCGTCGGTGGGTGGCTGGATAACTCGGGTGTGGGCGCCACATGGGTCTGGGTGAGGAACAGCGGCGTCTGGACTCAGCGGGGTTCCAAGTTGATTGGGGCAGGCGCAATCGGACTTGCCCGCCAAGGGTTTGGAGCTGCGCTCTCCCGCGACGGCAACTATGCAGTCATCGGCGGGTCGTACGACAACAGCGGTGCCGGAGCCGCGTGGGTTTTCTCTACTCCTGCCGCAGCTGCCACTCCTCCAACGTTGCGGTTTGCGGCCACAAAAAATGGTGCAGCAGGCGCGATTACCAGCGTGACCGCGCCGCAGTCGGTGGCGCTGACATTCACTGGAGGCGCGCCGTGGTGGTCGGTGTCGGTGAACCAACCGTGGGTGCAATTGTCGGTGACGAGTGGAACCGGCGCCGGCTTATTCACCGTCAGCATCAGTGACCCCGGGAACACGTTGGGCGCCGCCACAATTGCGTCGGCGACGATCACCGTGACTGCGCCGGGAACGAGGAACACTCCAAAGACCATAGCCGTTGACTTGACCATCGATCAAACGAATGGTGCAAACCTAGGTCCCTCATTCGGGCAAGTCGATACGCCCGTGCAAAACGCGTCTGGCGTGCAAGGCGCGATCGGCGTGACCGGCTGGGCGCTCGATGACATCGGGGTTAGCAGCGTGCAGATCTTCCGGAACTGCCTGCCATCGGAGCCGCAGGCGAATTGTCAGGTGGTGCTCGGCAACAATGTGGTTTACATCGGCGATGCGGCGTTTCTGGCTGAAGCGCGCCCGGATGTGGAGGCCGCCTTTCCGACCTATCCCCAAGCCACTCGTGCAGGTTGGGGCTACCTGCTGTTGACCCCCATGTTGCCGCACGTATCGAATTCGCAGCCGTATGGCGGCCAGGGGCCGTTGACGCTCTACGCCGTGGCGACGGACGTCGAGGGCAATCAGACCCTTCTGGGTCGGTCATCGGATCCGCAGAGTCCGGACTTCGTCACGCCCACGTCGATCTCCATGTCCAACGACTCGATCGCGAAACCTTTTGGTGCAATCGACACACCGGCGCAGGGCGAGACGATCGCCGGTATCTTCAATAATTTTGGTTGGGCCTTGACGCCGGACAGCAACACGACGAGCGGTGATCCCGGAGACATCCTGATTCCGGTGAATGGATCGACGATGACGGTGTTCATTGATTCGTTGCCCGTTGCGCTCGTGGCGTATAACCAGTGCCGCGGCAACGTGGGCAATCCGGTGCCGGGCGGCGTGTTCTGCAATGACGATGTGGCAAACATCTTCGGCAATCCGACGCCGCAGCCGGTGCTGACGACCAGGACAAATAACCCGACGCTGTTCCGCAATCTGGATATGGCAAGCGCCGCGATAGGCGCCTACACCTTCGACACCTCCACTCTCGGCAACGGCATGCACACGATCGCGTGGAGCGTTTCCGACTCGGCGGCGCGCAATGAAGGCATTGGCTCGAGGTTCTTCAACGTGTTGAATGCTGGGTCAGCTCAACCGTTGATCACGCTCCAGGCCACAC
>JBKJJZ010000288.1:0-11215 GCA_046597705.1 Vicinamibacterales bacterium
ATCTTCAGCACCTGACCTGGCTTGATCTTGTCGGGATCGGTCAGCTGGTCCTTGTTCGCGTCAAAGATCTTCATGTAAGCACCGGCGCTGCCCAGGTGTTCCTTGGCAATCTTGCTCAGCGTGTCGCCAGCCTGCACCGTATAGGTGCTGGCCTTGGCGGCTGCCGCGGCCGGCCCGCCCGTCACCTGGATGTCCGCGTCGATATCCTTCTGCCAGGTTGGAATGGTCTTGATGGCGCTCCAGATTTCGTTCTTTTCAGCCTCGGTGGCCACGGTGCCCTTGAAATGGAGCTTGCCGTCGCGCTCCTCGGCGCTGCCGTGAAACTTTCCCTTGCTCTGCTGAATGGCGTACGCGTAGGTGTCTCGTAGTCCCATGGGTTCCTTCTTTCCTTACCGTTAACCGTTATTCACGTTCTGCACGTCGTCGAGCACGAACGTGATCGCCATATTTACCTGATACTCGACCGCCTTGCCATCTTCGACGCGGACCTGCTGTTCCTTGATCCACAGGCTGCGCACGTTACGAAGTGACTGGTTCGCCCTGGCCAACCCCTGCTGAATGGCGTCTTCGAAGCTCTTCGACGACGTCGAACTGATTTCCGTGACTTTGGCTACTGACATCCGCGCCCCCTTTTGAACGACTGGTGGTATTGACGCAGTCATTGCGCCCGCTACCACCGCTCAACGCTAGCGGCCTTTTTGAAACGCGGCTGTGCACTTTTGCGCACTTCTCCAGGTCGCTATGAGCCCATCCCCGAGCGCCAGATTTCGGACCAGTTCAGACCATGGTCTGAGGTGTCCAACGCCACCACGCCGTGCAGAGGCATCGGCGCACTTGCGGGTGAAAGCCGCTGAAGCAGGGCCGGCAGCGACGGCCAATGGCCGACGAGCGCCAGATCCTGGGATTCGCGCTGGACCGCGGCATGGACGATGCCGGGGTCGTCATCGGGACCAAGGCCCCTGACCATCTGAAATTTTGCAAACGGCGCGCAGACGCTCAAGAAGGCGTGGCCGGTCTCACGGCTGCGAAGTTTCCCGCTGTGCCAGATGCGTGCCGGCGTTGCCCCCCGGTCACGCGCCACTTCTGCCATGCGCGCGGCGTGCAAATGACCGGCCTCTGTCAGCGGGCGCTGGGGATCCCCCAACGGGCCGACGGCCTCCGCATGATGAATGAGCAGGAGCGTCATCGAAGCAGCGCGGCCACGTCCTTGCGGATCTGCTCGGGCGTATCGATGGAGCCGTATCGCTTGACTACGTCACCCTTGTCATTGACGAGGAACTTGGTGAAGTTCCACTTGATGGCTTCGGTTCCGAGGATGCCGGGTTGTTCGCTGGCCAGCCACTTGAATAGCGGATGGCCGTTGGCGCCCTTGATCCCAATCTTCGCGAACATCGGGAATGTGACACCGAATGTCGCCGTACAGAAGTCCTGGATCTGGGAATTGTCACCGGGCTCCTGGCGGCCGAACTCGTCGCAAGGGAATCCGAGGACGACCAGGCCGCGATCCTTGAACTCCTGATAGAGCGTTTCCAGGCCCGCGTACTGCGGTGTATAGCCGCACTCACTGGCGACATTCACGACCAGCAGAGTCTTGCCGCGAAACGCGCCCATCACATCGGCCGTGCCGTCGATTCGCGTCACTCCAATGTCATAGAGCCTCGGCACCTACTTTGCTCCGTCCCGATGGATGCGCGCGAGCAGCACCGCCATCCGCTTCGACATCGACGGCAGCGTCCGCAGATCCGCTGTCTCGTTGACTGTGTGGCCGCCGCTGCCCATCAGGCCCACGCCATCCAGGATCATCCGCGCCTGGCCGGCGATGAAGGAGACGTCCGCCGCTCCGGCCTTGTCAGGATCAACGGCAATCACTTCGCCCGCGCCCACATCGATGCTTGCGCGGTTGTAGAGCGTCAGCAGCCGTTCGTTGCCGGGCGTCGGCGCCAACGGGGGGTAACCATCATCGAACGTCAGCGTCGCGCTCGTGCGTGCCAGCGAGCCGGCCACGATTTCCTGCATGGCCTTCTTCGCCGCGGCGAACTGCTCCAATGACAACGCGCGCAAATCACCGACCACCACGGTGTGTTCGGCGATCACATTGCTTTTGCCGAAACCGGTCCCCCGCGACGCTGGCGCATCAAATTCCACCGAGGTGCCACCAACAATCACGCCGGGGTTGAAGGTCAGGTGCGGTTGTCCGGCGAGCTTCTCGCGGAAAGCGTTCAGTATGCGCGCGGCCTCGAACACGGCGCCGTAGCCGTTCTCGGCGTTGAAAATCTGCGAGGAATGCGCGGGCTTTCCGGTGACGCGCAACTCCCAGTTCGATGTGCCGCGACGCGCGATGACCGCCGTCGCGGGATTGCCATCACCGTCCTCGAACCCGATGGCCACGTCGGCGCCCTGGGCGGCCTTGACGAGCGCGGCGCGCGAAGTTGTCAACGGCCGGCCGGCAGATTCCTCGTCACCGGTCATTACGACGATGACGTTCATCGTCTTCAGCAGGCCGGCCGTCTGCAACGCCTTCAACGCCTGGAGCATGACAACGTTGCCGCCCTTCATGTCAGTGATCCCCGGCCCTTTGGCAGCGGCAGGGCTGATGCGCTCGAATTTCTGGAAGGGACTGTCGCGTTCAAACACGGTGTCGAGGTGGCCGATGAGCAGAATGCGAGGCCCGGTGCCGCGATGCTCAGCTACGAGGTGGCCTGCGCGCTCGAACGGCGTGCCGTCCACCCATTCAGTCGTGAAGCCGAGCGCGTCCAGCTCCGTCTTGAAGACGGCGCCGACCTCGCGCACCCCTGCGAGATTCATCGTGCCGCTGTTGATGTTGACCACCTGCTCGAGAAGCGCGAGGGCCCGATCAGTACTCGCGTCAATCGCCGCCACCAGGGCGCGTTCGTCAGCGGTCAGAGCCGGGGTCTGAGGCACTAGCCCCGCAAGTATCGCCACGATCAGGATGCGTGAAAGCATGATCGATCCTACCGCGAAAGATCGCAGCTACCAGCGGAAGACCGTGGCGGCGGCTTCATGAGCCAGGGTGATTCGCGCTTCTTCGGCGACCGGGCGCGACAGATACGGGATGTTGATGCTGTTCGACCCGCCACCTGCGGTATCGACGGATAACGAGGCCATGTGATGGCGCCTGTCGAACGGAGACTCATCCAGTTCGACGGCCTGGATCTTGGCGAGAGGGGCGACAATGACGGACCGGCCCAGCCATCCGCTCTTGAAGGCGATGACGCGGTCCGTCCTCGCCCAGCCGAGCGAGGCCACATACTTATGTCCGTGAATCATCCCCAGCACAGCGAGTGCAACGGTCACACCCAACGTCCAGGGGGGGCTTAGCCACGGCACCGAGAGAGCGCCTATCACGGCGGCAGTCACGAGTGCGACTGCCCGCCTGCGGCGATAGGCGCGGTGATCCACGTTCATCCACACCAACGTGTTCAGATCCGCCTCGGGAAGTACGGTGCGGACGAACGCGGCAAGGTCAGCAACCGTGATGATTGGCGCCACCCATTCCCGTTCAGACGACGCGCGACCGGTGGCGCTGCCGCCGGCCGTATCCACGCGCACCGAGGCACGCCCGGTCCACAGGTGACCTGGACCCTGATGAATCTTGACGGCCTGCACGCGTCGAAGCGGAATCGTCGCCGTGACATGGGTCAGCGCACCGAACTCGCTACGCAAATCACCGGCGCGAAGAGTGAGATGAAAATCGTGCAGCCGAATGAGCGCCCAGCACATCGACAGGACGGGCGCGATGACGAACAGGCCCACCAGGATGGATGCGTAGGCGGGCCATGAGGCGGCTTCCAGTTCCTCGAAACGGTCCAGGACGCCCGACTCCATCGCCAAACCAAACGCGGCGCCGATCACGACCCAGCCACGATTGTCGAGCAGTCCGGCCAGCGCGCGGTCGCGCCATGACAGGCGCAGCACCGTCTGGGTGACCGACAGCGGGGCTTCGCTGGGTGAGGGCGAGACGGAGTCGTCGGCTGCCGGCGTCGCTGCGGCTGCCGCAACTGTTCGACCTTCGAAGACGCGCTGGCGCATCTCATCGAGCGCCTCGAACGGCAATACGCTCAACGTGGCTTCCGCCTCGCCGGTGGTAGCGGTCTGCACCTTGACGTCCACGACGCCCCACAGCCGGTGCAGCACATTCTGGACGGCGTCCACGCTCTGGATGCGGGCAAACGGAATGTGCCGTTCGTTCTTGAAGATGACCCCGGTGCGGACCACCAGCTCGGTGGCGTCGTACCGGTAGGTCGAGAAAAAGTATCGCGCGACCGCCATGATCGCTCCGGGAACCAGGAAGACGAGCAGGAAGCGTTGCGCCTGATTGCCCTGACTGGCGGTCATCGTGGCAAACACCGCGGGCAGCAGGAAGTTCCGCAGCTCGCCGCCGAGCGCAAACACGATCGTCAGGGGGTGGAAACGGCGGTCAGACGGCATCGCGGCCATCACGAGGCAGGAGGTGATCTCGCAGGGCGATCGCGGTTTCCCGGCTCAGTCCCGGCAAGGCCACCTGGGCGTGATCGGTGCCCGCGGTGTGAACGACAAGCGTGCTGAGACCGTGACTGCGTTCGACAGGCCCCTGTGAGACGTCGGTGTGCTGCACGCGAGTGCGCGGCACGTTGATGATGGTGCGCCAGATGACACCGCGCCTGATCTCCAGGCCGTCACCATCGAGCCGGTATGACGCAAATTCGTACGCCTTCGCGGGCCACGTCCAGAGCCACCACGTCAGAAGCGCCGTGGCCACAAGCCAACCGATTGCACCCTGTCCGACGAGCGACCACGTGGGTCTGACGGCGACGGCGACCGCCGCCAGAGCGAGAAGTGCGCCGCTCGCAACCACTCCCGACGTCACGAGTCCAACGATCTGCCGGACGTGAATGATCCTTGGGTCGAGGCGCTCAAAGCCGTCGGGCAGCATCTGGGAGCGATTATTCCATTTTCCCACCCTCGCTCCTCCGGAGCCTCGACGGGCAAGCCGCCAGTTCCCCATTAAGGTAAGCTGTCAGTGATCGCTGACGAGGCTCCCGCCTCGTCTGACTTGAGAGCGGCCACGCGGGTGTCATTTCATACTCACCTGCGATCAGGCGCCCCGCCCGCCCTCCGGATGGAGTCCAGCATATGGCTCGCCGGTGGATCACTGTTGACGGGAACGAGGCCGCCGCCTCCGTAGCGCATCGCACCAACGAAGTTATTGCTATCTACCCGATCACGCCGTCGTCCACGATGGGCGAACTGGCTGACGAGTGGTCGTCGAAGGGCGTCACCAATATCTGGGGGCAGGTACCGAGCGTCATGGAAATGCAGTCGGAGGGAGGCGCCGCAGGCGCGGTTCACGGCGCGCTCCAGGCCGGTGCGCTGGCCACCACGTTCACTGCGAGCCAGGGCCTGCTCCTGATGATTCCCAACCTCTACAAGATTGTCGGGGAACTCACGCCCTTCACGATGCACGTCACCGCGCGAACGGTGGCCACGCACGCCCTGTCAATTTTCGGCGATCACTCCGATGTGATGGCATGCCGTCAGACCGGGATTGCCATGCTCGCCTCGAACACCGTGCAGGAGGCCCACGACATGGCGTGCATCGCCCAGGCCGCCACGCTCGCGTCGCGCATTCCGTTCATCCATTTCTTCGACGGGTTCCGGACGTCCCATGAGATTGCGCGAATCGAAGAACTCACCGATGACGACTTGCGGAGCATGTTGCCCGAAGAATTGATTGCGGCACATCGCCAGCGCGCATTGTCCCCGGACCGGCCGGTGTTGCGTGGCACCGCGCAGAACCCAGACGTGTTCTTCCAGGCCCGGGAGGCCGCCAATATCTTTCACAACGCGTGTCCCTCTCAAGTCCAGCAGGCCATGGACCAGTTCGAGCGGCTGACCGGCCGCCAGTACCGGCTGTTCGACTACGTGGGCCATCCCGAGGCCGAACGCGTGATCGTCATCATGGGCTCCGGCGCCGAGACCGTCGAGACTCTCGTGGACTGCATGGTGGCGGCCGGTGAGCGCGTCGGCGTTCTGAAGGTCCGGCTTTACCGGCCGTTCGCCGTCGAAGCGTTCATGGCCGTCCTGCCGGGCACCGTCAAAGCTCTCGCGGTGATGGACCGCACCAAGGAACCCGGCGCTATTGGCGACCCGTTGTTCATGGACGTCGTCGTGGCCCTCAATGAAGACGGCGGCCTCCATCCGAAGGTGCTGGGCGGCCGTTATGGCCTTGCCTCGAAGGAATTCACTCCGGCAATGGCCAAGGCGGTGTTCGAAGAGCTGGCGGCATCGCGGCCGAAGGCGCACTTCACGGTCGGGATCAATGACGACGTGACCCATCTGTCACTGGCGGTGGATGACGAGTATTCGATTGAGGAAGACGATGTCGTTCGAGCCGTGTTTTTCGGCCTCGGCGCCGACGGCACCGTGGGCGCGAACAAGAATTCGATCAAGATCATCGGCGAGGACACCCCGAACTTCGCGCAGGGGTTCTTCGTGTACGACTCGAAGAAGTCGGGCGCCGTGACGATTTCCCATCTGCGGTTCGGGCCCAGGCCCATTCGCGCGCCGTACCTGATTCGTCAGGCTGGATTTGTCGCCTGCCATCAGTTCGATTTCCTCGACAGGTACGACGTGATCGGGCATGCCGCCACTGGCGCGGTCCTGTTGCTCAATGCGCCATACGACCCTGCCACAGTCTGGGACCACCTGTCAGCCGATTCGCAGCAGGCCATCATCGACAAGCGGATTCGGCTGTATGTGATCGATGGCTACACGGTGGCGCGAGAGGCCGGCATGGGCAACCGCATCAACACCATCATGCAGGTCTGCTTCTTCGCGATCTCGGGCGTGTTGCCGCGCGACGAAGCGATCACCCATATCAAGGACGCCGTTCGCAAGACGTACGGCAAGCGGGGCGACTCCGTCGTGCAATCGAACTTCGCGGCCGTGGACGCCGCGCTTGCGCACCTGCACGCTGTGACGGTGCCTGCCGGCGTGACGTCGGATCGGCGCCCGGCGCCCATCGTGCCGGCCGCGGCGCCGGACTTCGTCCAGCGCGTGACCGCGATGATGTTGTCCAACCATGGAGACCGGCTCCCGGTCAGCGCCTTTCCGGTGGACGGCACGTGGCCGGTCGCAACGGCCAAGTGGGAGAAGCGATCGATTGCGACCGAGATTCCGGTGTGGGACGAGGCCATCTGCATCCAGTGCAACAAGTGCGCGCTGGTGTGTCCGCACGCAGCGATTCGGGCGAAAGTGGCCGCGCCTGGGGCGTTGACCGGTCGACCGCCGACGTTCAAGTCCGTTCCCTACAAGGGAGCTGAGTACGCGGGTATGGACTACATCATTCAGGTGGCGCCGGAAGACTGCACCGGTTGCTCGCTGTGTGTGATGGTGTGCCCGGCCAAGGACAAGGCAAACCCCAAACACAAGGCGCTGGACCTGCACCCGCAGCGGCCGCTGCGCGAGGCGGAGCGTGAGAACTACGCGTTCTTCCTCGATCTGCCGGAAGTCGATCGGCGAACCGTGAAGACCGACATCAAGAGCACGCAGTTCCTGGAGCCGCTCTTCGAGTATTCGGGCGCATGCGCCGGCTGCGGCGAAACGCCCTACATCAAGCTGCTGACACAACTCTTCGGCGACCATCTCATGGTGGCAAATGCCACCGGCTGTTCATCGATTTACGGCGGCAACCTTCCCACGACCCCGTATACAACAAACCGTGAGGGCCGAGGGCCAAGCTGGTCGAACTCGCTGTTCGAGGACAACGCGGAATTTGGCCTGGGTATGCGCCTGGCTGTGGAGGCTCAGACCGACGAAGCACGGCGGTTGCTGGCGGCACTGCGCAGCCGGGGAGCCATTGCCGAAGACCTCGGTGCCGCACTGCTCGACGCGGATCAATCGACCGACGGGGGACTGCAGGAACAGCGGACCAGGGTGGTAACGCTCAAAGAAGCCCTCGGCGCCGTCGTCAATGACGGAAGTGCCGGAACCGACACGGCGGCCCAGGCCAGACGGCTGTTGGTGCTGGCGGATTCGCTGACGAAGAAGAGTGTGTGGATTGTCGGTGGCGATGGATGGGCCTACGACATCGGGTACGGCGGCCTGGACCACGTGATCGCGACTGGCAAGAACGTCAACATCCTCGTGCTCGATACCGAGGTGTATTCGAACACCGGCGGCCAGCAGTCCAAATCCACGCCAATGGGGGCATCCGCCAAGTTCGCCGCGTCTGGGAAGGCCACGAACAAGAAAGATCTGGCGCTGATGGCGATGGCCTATGGATCGGTCTATGTCGCGCGCGTGGCGTTTGGCGCGAAGGATGCGCAAACCGTGAAGGCCTTCCAGGAAGCGGAGAGTTATCCGGGCCCCTCGCTCATCATCGCCTACAGCTCGTGCATCGCGCACGGTTATGACATGGCGCACAGTCTCGACCAGCAAAAACTGGCGGTCGAGACCGGATACTGGCCGCTGTTCCGGTTCGATCCAAGGCGCGCGGCCAGCGGCCAGCCTGCCATGCAACTCGAGTCGGGGACACCGCGCGGCGACGTGGGAAAGTACATGCGGAACGAGTCTCGATTCCGCGTGGTGGAGCAAACGCATCCGGAGCGGTTCAAGGAGCTGCTCGCGGGTGCGCAGGCGCACGTCCTGGAACGCCACGCGCTCTACGAACAAATGGCCGGCAAAAAGGAGTCATCGTCATGATGGACCTCTCAACGAGCTATCTGGGCTTCCGGCTGCCACATCCGCTGATGGCCGGCGCTTCACCACTCTCGGCCGACCTCGACACGGTCCGCCGGCTCGAAGATGCGGGCAGCGCCGCCATCGTGCTGCCCTCACTGTTTGAGGAACAGATCACCGCTGAAGCTGATGGCACGGTGCAGCATATGCTGGCCCACGAGGAGTCGCACGCAGAAGCGATGTCGTACTTCCCGCTGTCTTCCGAGTACGCCATGGGTCCCGAGCGGTACTTGGAGCACGTTCGTCGCGTGAGCGAGGCAGTGACGGTCCCCGTCATCGGCTCGCTCAATGGGACATCGCCTGAAGGGTGGATCGACTATGCCCGGCTCATCCAGGACGCGGGCGCCGACGCGCTGGAGTTGAACCTGTATCACGTCGCAACGGACCCCGAAGTAAACGGCGCGTCGCTCGAGGCACGCCTGCTCGAGGTCGTGCGGGCGGTGGGAAAACAATTAAGCATTCCCGTGGCGGTCAAGCTTTCGCCATTTTTCTCGTCATTTGCGAACATGGCGCAGCAACTGGATCGCGCGGGCGCAGGGGGACTGGTGCTCTTCAACCGGTTCTACCAGCCCGACATCGACCCCGACGCGCTGGACGCGGTGCCGCGACTGCATCTGTCGGACTCAAGTGAATTGCTCCTGCGCTTGCGATGGCTCGCGATTCTCTCGGGACGCGTGAAGGCATCGCTTTCCGCCACGGGCGGCATTCACACCGCGATCGATGTGGTCAAGGCCGTGATGGCTGGCGCGCACGGAGTGCAGATGGTGGCCGCGCTGTTGAGCCACGGACCCGTCCATCTGGCCAAAGTGAGACGGGAGTTGTCACATTGGCTCGAGGAACGCGAGTATGAGTCACTGGAACAGGCACAAGGCAGCATGAGCCTGCTCCGCTGCCCCGATCCCGAGGCGTTCGAGCGCGGGAACTACATGAAGATTCTGCAGACGTGGAAAGTGAGATAGCGGATCCGTCTTTCACGCCTTCATGTGTGAATTGATCCACGTTTTCGTTTCGGCTAACGCGGCGGCAACAGCGGAAGGGCCGGTCGACTGAGGCGTGACGCGCGCAGCGACCGCCGCCTCAGGTGTAATCGCGGCGAAGACCCTGTCGTCAAAGAGCGCATCGTGGCGCTGCCAGTCCTCAAGACTCAGATGTGAGAAATCGCGTCCACTCTCGTACAGGTCACGAACGATTTTTCCGGATACTTCATGCGCCGTGCGGAATGGCATGCCTCGGCCCACCAGATAATCAGCGACTTCGGTGGCCAGGAGCAAGCCAGACGCCGCCTGTCGCATCACGGCCACGCGCGGAGTCAGGGTTCGCACCACGGCCGCACAGGTCATCAGACATCCCGCCAGATCATCTTCCGCGGAAAACGCGAGCGCCTTGTCCTCCTGCAGATCCTTGTTGTACCCGAGCGGCAGCCCCTTCATCGTGGCCAGCCAGCCGGAGAGCACGCCGATCGCGCGGCCGGCCTTGCCCCTCACCAACTCCATCGGGTCCGGGTTCTTTTTCTGCGGCATCAGGCTCGAGCCCGTGGCAAGCTCATCGGCCAACTCGAAGAAACCAAACTCCTCGCTGGTAAACAGGATGATGTCTTCTGACAGCCGGCTCAGTCGCGTCATGCACATCGCGCAGGCGTAGAGGAAACTCGCCACGAAGTCACGGTCGCCCGACGTATCAATGCTGTTGAGCGTGACGCGAGTAAATCCCAGCGTCGTGGCGAGGAAGGCGGTGTCGACGGCATAGCTCGTTCCCGCAATCGCACCCGAGCCCAGAGGCATCAGGTCAGCCTCGTGGCGGGCGGTCTCCAGTCGATCCCAGTCCCGCCTCAGTGCCGCCGCGTGCGACAACCACACGTGAGCCACGAGCACGGGCTGTGCACGTCGCAGGTGCGTGTACGACGGCATCGTGGCAGCGCCGGCCAGTTCGGCCTGCGCCACCAGGGCCTCTACGACCGAGACCACCGCTCGCTGCAACGCCGGGATACGACGCCGCAGGTAGAGCCTGAAATCCACCGACACCTGCTCGTTTCGGGAGCGGCCCGTATGCAGGCGCTTCCCTGCGTCGCCGATGCGCGCCACCAGCTCGCGTTCAACGAACGCATGCACATCCTCATCGTCTGCCCGATCCAGCAGGCCCGGATCGGCGTGGACGGCTGCGCGCAGGGCGTCCAGGCCTGTCACGATTGCATCGGCGTCTGTCGTGCTGAGGACGCCGGCGTGAGCCAGGGCCTGCGCCCAGGCGCGACTGCCCGTGATGTCATCGTCAATCAGGCGTTTATCAACAGACAGTGATTTGCCGAATGCGAAGACTTCCGCGTTTGGCGCGCTGTCGAATCGTCCGCTCCAGAGATTGGCCACTAGTGTCCCGAGTCAGAGATTCGTTGACAAATATTTCGAGCGCGGCGCCCGGCTGGCCAGGCGCGACGACGGTGAATACCGAGTGTATTCGACGGAGGAGCAACGCCGCCAGGCGG
>JBKJJZ010000357.1:0-13965 GCA_046597705.1 Vicinamibacterales bacterium
CACCGATCGTGCTCTCAGCTCCTGAGTCACCGGCGGCCGTCGCGTTGTCGAGTGCTGCGGCGCGCGTGGCCCAGCAGGTGTCCATTGCTTCGTACGCTCGTAAAGCCATTCCACTGACGCCAGTCAATTGATTCCCTTCACCAAGCACTCACTCGCGAACGGTCTGCAGGTCGTGGTGCATGAAGACCACCATCTTCCGATCGTGGCCGTGAACATCTGGTATCACGTTGGTTCCGCTCACGAGGCGCCTGGGCGAAGCGGACTGGCGCACTTGTTCGAACACCTCATGTTCAAGGGCGCGCAGCATCAGCCGCGCGGGTTCTTCGAACCGCTGCAGGAAGCCGGCGGTTCACTCAACGGCTCCACGAGCGCCGATCGAACGAACTATTGGTCCGTGGTTCCCACTGACGCGACCAAGCTCGCGCTGTGGATGGAGGCCGATCGGATGGGCTGGCTCGTGCCCGCGCTGACCGCCGAGCGCTTCGAGACCGAGCGCGAGGTCGTGCTCAACGAGCGTCGCCAGAGTTACGACAACCGGCCGTACGGCCTTGCCGGGTTCGCGCTCTCGGAGGCGATCTATCCAGCCGATCATCCGTATCACTGGCCCACGATTGGATATCCTTCGGATCTTCGGGCCGCAACCGTTGATGACGCACGCGCATTCTTCGAGCGGTATTACCATCCCGCCAACGCGTCGTTGACCGTGGCTGGCGACGTGCAGACCGATGAAGTGCTGGCGACCATTGAGGGGCTGTTCGGTGAGATTCCTGCCGGACCCGCGGCCTCGCGGTTGCCAGTGTTGCCCGTCGCTTCACAAAGCCGTCGGCTGATTCTGGAGGACCGCGTGGAACTGCCACGCCTCTATTTGATGTTTCCCAGCCCGGAGCTCTTCGCCCAGGACGATGCGGCGTTGGATGTGACTGCGGATCTGGTGGCTAACGGCCGAACGTCGCGTTTGTATCGCACGCTCATGCACGACAAGCGTCGAGCGGCAGGCCTTGGCGCGGGCCAGGGGTCGCGGGAAATGGGAAGCCTCTTCCAGGTGGTGGCCACCGCCGCGCCGGATGTCACGCTCGAGGAACTGCGCGTAGCCATCATGGACGAGCTGGGCCGGCTCACGAATGAAGGGCCGACGGAAGCGGAACTCGATCGCGCCAGGGTGCAGGCGGAGGCGTCGTTCCTCTTCCGGCTTCAAACGCTTGGCGGGTTTGGCGGCAAGGCGGATCAGCTGAATGCCTACAACGTCTACACGGGCTCGCCGTCGTATTTTTCGCAGGACCTCGATCGATACCTGAAGGTCACTACCGCCGACGTGCGTCGAGTGGCCGCGCAGTATCTGACCGCGAACCGGGCGGTGCTGCTCTCCGTGGTGCCGCAGGGCCAGCGCCAGTGGGCCCTGGCAGGATCGGAAGACGCCGTGGTGACGACGTGACGGATTCACAGCGCTTTGTGATGCCCGACGCCGGCGCGCCGGCGCGAATTGCATTTCCCCCGATCGTGCGGGACACGCTGTCGAACCAGATGCGAGTCTGGTCAATCCGGCACGACACGGTTCCCGTCGTCACGATTGTCCTCCTGGTGCCGGCCGGATCGGCGCACGACCCCGCTGCGTACCCGGGGATGGCCGGTGTGATGGCCGACCTGCTCGATGAAGGCACCGAGCGGCATGACGCCATTGCGCTGGCCGAGGCGCTTGCCAGCCTGGGCACGGAACTGGCGATTGACGTCTCATCCGACGTCACGACGTTCAGCCTCTCTACGCTGTCGCGATTCATGGAGCCGGCGCTGGCGCTGCTCGGAGACGTCATCATGCGGCCCCGATTACAGGAAGGCGATCTCGCGCGTGTGCGCGAGCTTCGAGTCAACCGGCTCCGGCAGCTTCGAAGCTCCGCATCGGCGGTGGCCGATCGGGCGTTCCTCGGAGCCACATTCGGAAATCATCCCTACGGTCACGGCACGCTGGGCACATCCGCGGCGTTGGCACAGGTGTCGATCGATGACGTGCGCGCGTTCCATGCCGGGGCCATGCGACCCGACGGCGCCACGCTCATCATCGCGGGCGACACGAATCACGACGATGTGATTCGCGCAGCCGGGCGTCAGTTGGGTGCGTGGCGGCAGACGGCCCCCGCATCTGGCGTCTCGGGTCTGCCCCAGATTCCGCCGCCTCCGTCATCGGGCCCCGCGCGCGTGCTGGTGCTCGACCGGCCGGGCGCGCCCCAAACCGAAGTGCGCGTCGGCCACATCGGCCCTTCGCGCCGCATCGACAACTATCACGCGGTCCTGACGCTCAATGCGCTTCTGGGCGGCCAGTTTTCCAGCCGCATCAACCTGAACCTTCGCGAGGCCCGCGGACTGACCTATGGCGCGCGCACCTCGTTTGATTTTCGCGTGCGGTCGGGCACGTTCTCCTGCGACACGAATGTGCAGGGCGACGCCACGCCACTGGTGGTGTCCGAGATTCTCGCGGAGTTCGAGGCGGTTGGCGGCAGCCGTCCTGCAGGCGCAGAAGAACTGGAACGCGCCAAGTCATCGATCACACGCGGCTACGTCCGGCAGTTCGAGACGTCCACTCAACTTGCACTCGCGGCCGCGCGGCTCGCCACGTTCGACCTGCCGGCCGAGACCTTCGACCGCTTCGTGCCGGAGATAGAGGCCGTCACGCCCGCGGCCGTCTCTGCCGCCGCGCGCGAGCATGTTCGTCCCCAAGATTCCATCGTGGTGGTGGTGGGCGATGCCTCGGGCTGGCGCGACAAACTGGAGTCGCTCGGGCGGCCCATCGAGGATACGACGATCGAGTTCTGATGAAAGCTATTCGGTTTCACACTCACGGCGGGCCGGAGGTGCTGCAGTACGAAGACGCGCCCGATCCGGTGGCTCGCCCCGGTCACGTGGTGGTGCGCGTGGCCGCGTGCGCACTGAATCGCCTCGACTTGTTTCAGCGTGTCGGTCTCGAGCGCGTCACGATCCCGTTCCCGCATATTTCCGGCGCCGACGTTGCCGGGGTCATCGACGAAGTTGGAGCGGACGTTCGCGACCTCAGTGTTGGGCAGCGCGTCATGCTCCAGCCTGGGCTCAGTTGCGGAACCTGTGGGCGTTGTCTCTCCGCGCAGGATTACATGTGCGCCAGGTATGACGTGCTCGGTTATCAGTCGGAGGGTGGTTACGCCGAGCGCGTCGCCGTGCCGTCCGCCAATATCATTCCGCTGCCCGACCACGTCGACTTCGTGAAGGCGGCCGCATTTCCGCTGACGTTCCTCACGGCCTGGCACATGTTGTTTGCCAAGGCTGACCTGGCGCCCCGCGATGTCGTGCTTGTCGTGGCGGCCGGCAGTGGCGTTGGCCAGGCAGCCGTGCAAATTGCCAAGGCCCACCGCGCGCGAGTGATCGCGACAGCAAGGGGCGAGGACAAGTGTGCGCAAGCGGTCATAGTTGGAGCAGATGAGGTCATCGATTCGACGCGGGAAGATGTGGCGAAGCGCGTGAAGGTGCTCACCGGCGGCCGGGGTGCGGACATCGTGATTGAACACGTTGGAGCGGCCACCTGGAATGGTAGTGTGCGCAGTCTGGCTAGAGGCGGAAGGCTTGTAACTTGCGGCGCAACGACCGGTTTCGAGGCAACTCTCGACTTACGGCACCTGTTCGCGCGCCAGTTGACGTTTGCCGGCTCCTACATGGGATCGAAGGCCGAACTACTGAACGCGTCCGAAGGGTTCTTCAACGGACTTTACGCGCCCGTCATCGATTCGACGTTCCCGTTGCACGAGGCTGCCGCGGCCCAGCGACGTCTCGAAGCCGGCGCGCAGTTTGGAAAGATAGTGCTGGTAGACTGACTACCGATGTCAATTGGCCGATGGAGCGTAAGCCTGGTGGCCATTATCGGGCTGGCAGCTGCGACGATGGCAGCGGCGACGGTGTGGTTGTTGTTTACCGCGCCGGTGACAGTGGCTGACGCCGTGTCGAAGATGT
Organism: Vicinamibacterales bacterium; assembly: GCA_046597705.1. GTDB lineage: Bacteria > Acidobacteriota > Vicinamibacteria > Vicinamibacterales > SCN-69-37 > SYFT01. The sequence goes on from JBKJJZ010000357.1 coordinate 3,970, forward strand.
CCGAGGGCGATGTCGGCCCCGCGATGCAGGCGATCGGATCCGTGATCGCCGAAGCGCTCAAAGGCCTGTTCAAGTATCTGTAAATCCGTACGTAGGGCGTCCCTCTAGGGGCGCCGCACGTTTGGTTGTGATTGCGTCACTCGTCGCAGGCGTTAGCGATGGCAAGGAGGTCTTCGTACCGGCGTAGCGGCGCCGTGGCCGTTTCAACAGGCAGGCCCGATGGCGCCCAGCTGTCATATCCGCCTCGCACATTCGTCAGATGAGTGAACCCGAAGGCTTCCAGGATTTGCGCGGCTCGACTCGAGCGACCACCGCTCTGGCACCCGATGAGTAACGGCGCGTCGGCGGGGAAGTTGGCGCGCATCACGCGCACGAAGTCGGTATTCGGCATCACAAGGCCCGTGTCTTCGTCGTTGTCCAGCAACGGCACATTGATGGCGCCGGCGGGCCGTCCCGCGGCAAATTCGGCGCTCGAGCGTACGTCAATGTAAGCAGCGCCGCCCTGCTGTGCGGTGTGCGCTTCAGCGGAGCTCACTGTGTTCACCGGCATAATGCACTCTCACACGCGGCGGCGATATCGAGCAGCCGCGCTGTCGCGTCAAACCGTCCAATCAGTTGCAGGCCGACCGGAAGTCCTCCGGTTTCAACAGGCAGCGTAATGGCGGGATGTCCGGTCATGTTGAAGAGTTGAGTGTGCTTCAGCATCGCTGCACGCACGGGAACGTCGATAGCGCCAACGGTGATGCTCGCCTGCCCACTGATGGGAGCCACGATGGGAAGCGTCGGCAGGATCAACGCATCTACCGAAGAGAGTAGGGCGTCCACGGACTGGCGCATCAACTCACATTCCTGCCGTGCTCGAAGATATGCCACGGCCGGAATGTCACGGCCACTCATGAAACGAGCATGCACGGCCGGCGAATAGTCGGCCGCACGCGTGTCGAGCCACTGATCATGCCAGGCGGCGCCTTCTGGCAGCACCACGTTCACGTAGGTCGCTGATATTCGCGAGGCCGGATCGAACTCCACGTTCGTCGTGATCACCCCGGAAGACCGCAGTCGATCACACGCGCGCTCGAAGGCACCGGCGACCTGGACTTCCATCGGACTCGCGAAATATCCTCCGAGAATTCCGAGCCGCAAACCACTCAACGCCACGTGGTTCACTGTGTGAAGTGGCCGGTCCGCCAGGATCGACCAGAGCCACGCCGCATCCTGCACTGAGCGCGCCAGCGGGCCCGCATGATCGAACGTCTTGCTGAGGGGAATGACGCCGGTCAGCGGCACTTCTCCTTTCGATGGCTTGAGGCCGACGACGCCGCAGACAGCGGCGGGGATGCGAATCGATCCGCCTGTGTCCGTGCCCACAGAGGCGAGACCCATGCCGGTGGCGACAGCGACGGCTGAGCCGCTGCTGGAACCGCCGGCCGATCGCGTCAGATCCGCTGGATGAAGAACCGGGCCATAGGCTGAGTCTTCACTGGTGGTACCAAGCGCGAACTCATGAAGGTTGGTCTTTCCGATGATCACCGCGCCGGCCGCACGCAGCCGTTGTGTGATCGGTGCGTCGGACCGCGCGATGCGATCGGTCAGCACCTTCGACGCCGCGGTGGTCGGAACTCCGGCGACATCGATCAGGTCCTTCAAGGAGATCGGTATCCCATGCAAAGGGCCACGGTCGCCACCCGCCGTCCGCTCGTCATCGAGTAGCCGGGCGGATGCGCGTGCGGTGTCGCCTTCAACACAAATGAATGCGTGAGTCCCGGCGTTGTGGGAAGCGATCGCCGTCAGGCTGAGATCAAAAAGGTCGGTGGCTGAAATTCGACCGGCGCGCATCGCCGCCCCAGCCTCCGCCATGGTGGCGGGCATCGTCATCAGGATCTCTACTCCGCGTCTTTGGGTTTCGGGCGCCAGAGCACGAGGACTTTGCCGACGCGTTGCACGGCCGCGGCATTGGTGCGTTCACAAATCGCATCGCCGATAGCCACGCGTGACTCGCGGTCGTCGTCAAGGACCCTGACCTTGATGAGTTCGTGGGCGGTCAAGGCCCGACCGATCTCCGAGAGGAGCGCATCGGACAATCCGGCCTGACCGACTTGCACCACCGGTTCCAGGGAGTGTGCACGCGATTTCAATGTGGCGCGCTCGCGTGTTGTAAGGGAGACGGGCATGGGTCGATTGTAGCTCTCCGGTTGCAGCGAGGATATCGTAGTTGGATGCCAGAGACTGTTCTTGCTGCTGTGATGACCGCACCGCTGGTGCCGGTGGAGATCCGGGAGTTCTCCGAACCGGACTTGCCCCCCGGAGGGGCGTTGCTGCGGACGGCACTGTCGGAGGTATGCGGCACTGATGTCCACCTGTGGCACGGTCGTTTATCCGGCGTGCCCTATCCAATCATCCCCGGCCACGTGACGACGGGGACGCTGGACCGCATCAGAGGAGGCCTCACGGACGTCGAGGGACAGCAGCTGCGCGAGGGCGATCGTGTCGCCTTCTTCGACGTGCATCGGACATGCGGACGCTGCCTGGCGTGCACGGCGCATCGCACCCCTACGCGGTGTCCGTCGCGTCGCGTATATGGCATCACCGACTCCGCCACTGAAGGCCTGTTTGGCGGATGGGCGCAGAAGGTGTATCTGGAGCCCGGCGTGGTAGTGGCCCGCCTGCCCGAGGGCGTGTCATTCGAGTCGTACATCGGCGGCGGCTGTGGTCTGTTGACCGCGGTCCACATCATCGAGCGTTCCAGAATTGTGCTGGGCGATGCCGTCGTGGTTCAGGGGGCAGGCGCGGTGGGGATGAGTGCGGCTGCACTTTCGCGAAAGGCCGGGGCCGGCCGGGTGATCGTGATCGGTGCACCGCAAAGCCGACTGGACTTGTCCAGGCAGATGGGTGCGGACGACGTGATGAACATCGACACGACGTCACCCGAGGAGCGGCTGGCCATGGTGCTGTCGCTGACCGGAGGCGTGGGCGCCGATGTTGTGATCGAAGCGGCGGGATCGCCTCGGGCGTTCGAAGAGGGACTGTTGATGGCGCGTAACGGCGGTGCGTACGTCATCGCCGGCCACTACACGAACACCGGCGACAGCGTGATCAACGCCCACGAACACATCAATCGAAAGCATCTCGACATTCGCGGATGCTGGGGTAGCGAAGTGGGTCACTTCCTCCGGGCGCTACGCGCTCTCGAGCGCTATCACACCGAGATCCCCTGGCATCTGATCGGTGCGCAGACCTTCGGCCTCGGCAGGATTAATGAAGCGCTTGAAACTGCGGCGTCCATGGCGATACCCAAGGCGCTTGTCGATCCGTGGCTGAAGGGCTGACGGAACTGGCGGAACTGACGGAACTGACGGAACTGACGGAACTGACGGAACTGGCGGAACTGGCGGAACTGGCGGAACTGGCGGAACTGGCGGAACTGGGGACCTGCGTTCAGCACGTAGGGCGTCCCTTCAGGGGCGCCAATTGGCGCTGATGAAGCCACCCCTGCGTTATGCTCAGCGTCGTGTTTCGACGCCGCGCCACCGTTCAGCCGCCTGCTCAATCCACGACCGATTCCTTTCTGACCGAAGCCTTCTGGGTTGTTCTCGGCCGCTCGCCTGATGATGGCGAGCGCGCCACTTTCCGCACTCATCACGCCACGGGCGGCGAGACTCTCGTGCTCCAGCACCTTCTGGACTCGCCGGAATTCCACCTCATCGTGACCTTCTGGCGCGATGACATCGGAATTCCCGGTGATCCGATCGCCCACGAGAGCGGCCTTCGCGCTCTTGGTTCCGCCGACCACTTCGCACGACTCGCCTACAGGTTCCTGCTGGGCCGCGAGGCTGATGACGCGGGCCTTGCCAACTACATCGCCGTACTGGCGGCCGGAGAGGCCCGGCGCATGGTCGTGCGAACCTTGATCACCTCTGGGGAGTTTGAGGAGCGCTACAAGCCCATTCTCGCGACGCAGGGCGCCGGCTATGTACCGCGAGACGTGCAGTTGTGCGAGCTGGCGAACCCCGCCAAGTGGGATAACCCCAACTGGATCCGGATGCTGAAGTCGCTTCTGGTGCCGCACCACAAACTGGCGATGCATCGAAAGAGCTACGAGTGGACGCAGCTGATCTTCGGACTGAAGCGCCTGGGGAAGCTTGATGAGACGACGTCGGTACTGAGTGTCGGCGCCGGACACGAGTGCGTGTTGTATTGGCTCGCGAACCATGTCGGAAGGGTGGTTGCAACCGACCTGTATGAGGGCCGATGGCAGTCAAGCGCCGGGCGCGAGGGTGACGCGGGCGTCATCGAGCACCCCGAGGAGTTCGCGCCGTTCCCGTATCGCAAGGATCGGCTGGCCTTCCTGCAGATGGATGGCCGCACGCTCGACTTTCCGGACGCCGAGTTCGACGTCGTCTACTCACTGTCATCGATCGAGCACTTCGGCGGCTACGAAGGTGCGCGCGCGTCGATGGTGGAGATGGCCCGCGTGCTCAAGCCCGGCGGCGTGCTGGTTCTGGCCACCGAATACATCGTCTCGGGACCGGACTACGAAGAGGCGTTCCAGCCGGCCGTGCTCAAGCGGTTGATCGACGTGCCTGGCCTGACGCTGGTTGAACCGCTCGACGAATTCGTGGCCCGCCGCTACGATACGCCGGTCGTCAATCTGCGGACGCACCTGCACCAGCGCCCGCACATGCTGGTGAAAATTGACGAGACGGTGTTCACGTCGGCGATTGTGTTTTTGAGGCGCGAAACGTTTGCCGGGCCGGCGGTGTCCAAGTAGCCACATCGGACGGGAGGGCTTCATGTTTCGCAGAACGGCCGCGTGGTTGATTTGTGGTGTCGTCCCGGCTGCGGCGTTGTTCGCTCAAGCGGTCGCACCGCCGCAGGCGCCTCGCGCCAACGGGCTGCTTGCCGGCCGCGTGGTTGATGCAGCCGGGGGCTCGGTCTCTGGTGCGGTCGTCACTCTTCGCGCCGATACCCCCGTGCCGCCTCCTCCACCTGGCACAGGCGGACAACCCGTTCCCGTGCGTACGGATGCCGAAGGCCGCTTCGTGTTCACAGACGTGCCCGCGGGAAAGTACTGGGTTGAGTCAACGAAGGCCGGATGGCTACCCGGTGCGGTGGGGCGGCGACGGACCGGCGGAAGCGGACTGGCCGTGGAGTTGGCGCAGAGCCAGCATCGCAACAACCTCATGATTGCCATGTGGCGAACGGCCGTCGTCGCGGGCGTGGTCACGGCCGACAACGGCGATCCACTTGTGGGCGTCGAAGTGCGGGCCGTGCAACTCGTCCACGTCGCGGGCCGCCGCCAGATGCACACGCCACAGCGTCCCCAGACGCTGGCGCGGCAGAAGACGGATGATCAGGGCGCCTATCGTTTTTCCGATTTGGTCCCTGGTGACTATGTAATCGCGGTCCTTGCCAGCGTCCTCTCCGAGCCTCCAGGATTTGCCGGAGCGATTCGTGCGACGAACACCGCCGCGCGCATTTTCCATCAGACGATGACGGCCACCGGCGCCGCGCCGATCGTATTTGATCGAGCGACGGGCGTGGCGGCAGGAGGAAAGTCTCTGGTTGATTCGCTGTCCGGCCTCTCAGGAGTGCCGGCGACCGAGGGCCTCTGGCCAGCGTATCCCACCACCTACCATCCTTCAGCGCTCACACAAAGCACGGCGACGATCGTCCGTGCGATCTCCGGCGAACCCCAGACGAACATCAACATTGATGTGCGAATGGTTCTGACGGTTCAAGTGTCAGGGGTGTTGAACGGTCCCGAAGGTCCGGCGGCGTGGCACGCGGTGCACCTGCTGCCAGCCGACACGGGCGACACGCCTCTGGTCGATGTCAGTACCGCCGTGACTGATGCAGATGGCGCGTTCACGTTGTACGGCGTGCCCCCGGGGCAATACATCGCACGAGTCGTCCGCGTTCCAGTGCCCCAGGGCCTGGAGATTGGCGTTGCCGGGGGCACCGGCGCCATCCCTTATATCGCGATGTTTGGCCGCTGGCCAGACGGTGTTCCACCGCCGGTGACGGAGCCTCTGCTGCATGCGACTCAGTCAGTGTCGGTGGGGGATCGACACGTGAGGAACCTGTCGCTGACGCTCAGCGAGGGCATTCGAGTGCGTGGTCGAGTGGTGCTCGAAGGAACCGGACCACCGCCGGCGCCGGACGCATGGAAAACGGCGAACGTCTCGGTCGTGGCTGCGAACGGGCGCGAAGACAACGCGATCTACCCGGCTCCGCTGGCTGGTGAAGGGCCTTTCACCACACCAGGCGTGTGGCCGGGAAAGTATCTGTTACAGGTGACTCCGCCTCGTGGATGGAGTCTGTTGCGCGCCACATACCAGGGCCGTGATATCTCGGCGACTGCGGTCGACCTTGCGACCGACATCGAAAGCGTGGTCATCACGTTCATCAATCGCGTGAGAACCGTTAAGGGCACGGTGCAGGCCGAGTCCGGGTCGAAGGGAAGCGAGGAAGTGGTGTTGATGTTCCCGGTGGAGCAGGAGGGGTGGGTCGACTTCGGGCGTATCAGCCGCCGCGTGACGAGCGCCAGAGTGGCCGAGGACGGAACGTTCTCGCTGCCAGCGCCGCCTGATGGCGAGTACTTTGTCGTCGCCATTCGCGACGCGGAGTCGAGTGACTGGCAGAACCCTGCAACACTCGCGAAGTTGGCCGGCCTTGCCGATAGGTTCCGGATGCAGGGCGATGCACCACCTGCCCTGTCGCTCCGCCTGAGGAGGATCCAGTGACTCGCTTCTCACTGCTCGTCGTATGTGTGTTGCTGGCGCTTGACGTCACCGCTCCTGCGCAGGTGCGCGATGTCGCGAAACCCGTGCCTGTGCCGCGCGGTCAAGGCCAGATCAGTGGCACCGTCAAGGACCCGGCTGGCGAACCGGTGCGGCGCGCCACCGTGGCGATCAGTGGAGACATGCGTCTCGACCGGATGACGATCACGGATGAGCAGGGGCGGTTTGCTCTCACCGATCTGCCGAGCGGCCGATTTTCGGTGACCGCAAGCAAGGCCGGCTACCCGCAGGTGTCGTATGGCGCAAAGCGGCCGTATCGGCCAGGGCCCGGCGTTTTCCTGCAGGAGGGAGAGCACGTCGCCGACATCGCGTTGGTGCTGGCGCGAGGCGCCGCGATGACCGGAACGGTGTACGACGAGGACGGCGCACCGATGCCGGGCGTGCCGGTAATGGCGTGGGAAGTACGCACCTCGCTCAGCGGCGAACGGACACTGGACTACGCGGGCCCGGAACCGGTGACATTTGTAACTGATGATCGCGGCGCCTATCGGGTGTACGGTCTGGCGCCGGGCACCTACACCTTCGGCACCTCGTGGTACTTCGGTGCACAATTCTTCGATGTGCGCACGCCCACTCCTGCAGAACTGCGGGCGGCCTTCTCACCGTCGACTCAATCCCCGCGGCCTGCCGCAACGGCACCGCCGGGTCCGCCGGCTCCTGAACCGACCAGGTACAACTATGCTCCTGTGTTTGCGCCAGGCGTGCTGGACCCTCTGTCGGCGGACACATTCACGCTCAAGGCAGGTGAGGAACGCACTGGCGTCGATCTCCGAATGCAATTCCAGCCGACGTCGCGCATCGAAGGCACGCTCGTCGATCCTCGCGGAGTGCCAATCGACGTGCAACTGAGTCTGACTCGGCGGAGTCCCGTGAAAGCACTGAACAACACGCAAACAGGTCCCGGTCACACCGAAGGCAAGTTCAAATTCAACAGTTTGAGTCCGGGACTCTACACCGTGATCGCAAAGACGCGCGCGGCGGGCTCGGGAGCGGTGATGTGGGCCACGGCCGACGTGTCGCTTGTCGCCGGCCAGTCCACACTGGTGACCCTGACCCTGCAGCCGGCGGCCACAGCAGCCGGACGTGTTGTCTTCGAAGGCGCGGACCTGCCAGTGCCACCCGATCTAACAAAGGTCACCCTGGGGCTCGTTGGCGTGGGACCAACCGAGAGCAACCGGTTGAGCGCGACCGTGGATGCCGCCGGGATTGTGTCAATTGGCGGTGTGGTTCCAGGCCAGTACATGGTACGAGCCTCGGCCCCTGGAGGGCTGCCACCGGCCGGACCGGGTTGGACCGTCCGTTCGGTCACGGCCGACGGACGCGATGTGACGGATCGGGCATTCGACGTCTCTGCCGGTGGCATCTCCGATGTTGCGGTCACCTTTACCAGCCTCGTGTCGGAGTTGTCCGGAACGCTGACGACGGCATCGGGCGCGCCCGAGACGGACTACTTCGTGATCGCGATGCCGGCCAATCGGGAGTACTGGATGCAGGGATCCCGGCGCATCGTCAGCACGCGCCCTGATGGAAAAGGCCGGTACGTATTCCGCGGCCTGCCCGCGGGCGACTATCGAATCGCTGTGACGACGGATCTGGTGGCGCGCGATCTACAGGAGGCGAGCACGCTCGGGGCGCTGGCGTTGCAGTCGTTGCCGGTGACCATCGCCACTGGTGAGCGGAAGAGCCTGAACATAAAAACCTCAGGCTCGTAGTTCCCCAGTTCCCCAGTTCCCCAGTTCCCCAGTTCCCCAGTTCCCCAGGTCACTTCTTAGCTGAGGCTTTTCGCGCAGCCACCTGCCGATCGAAGTCCGCCTGGTCGAGATACGTCACATCCACCCAGACGTGGGCCATTTCATCCACCGTGCGGTCGCCCCATCCCACCCACTGCCGCGGGTCCGGGTTGTTGGGATTGTTCGCCGTGTTGTCATGCCACGCCGTGAAGATGAGCGTCGTGCCTTTCGGCAGCAGCGGCGCCGTGTTGTCGGCGTAGATGTAGTTCACGTGCCAGTTCCACTGAAAATTATTGACCGCACTGAGCACTTCCTTGCGGCCGTCGGGATAGATGGCTTCCACCGACAGCGACTTGCCGCGCATGTGCATATGCGGCTGGAAGTTTTCGAGCCGCGCGGGCGCCTGCATGACGTAAAAGTTCTGCGTCATGGCTTTCTGGTTCGGAGGAATGTCGAGCTCCGATCCGCGGCTCACATCGAACATCCGGAGCACGGTGCGGTTCTTCGGCACGAAGTCCTTCGGATAGAAGTACACGCCAAGTTCCACCTGGTTGTCCTTGATCTCCTGCCCGACCGCAAACATGTGGATTTCCCAGCGGATGCTGGAGCCCGGCAGCATCAGCTTGCCCGCATCAGGGGCAAACACCTCGCCAACCTTGCCCACAGCCCACTCCATGAACAGCCCCGGAGAGCGCTGCACATCGTGCGCTTCGTGCGCCAGTCCCGTGATGCCTTCCTCGCCTTGGACGAGTGTAGTCAGCACGTGGTGGATGATTCGGCGGCCGTCGGGATACGACGGCTTGATCTCGATGGCACGCACCCAGCGCGGTTCGATCACGCCTGTGTCAGTGGAAGGACGGAACCACTTGTCCTGCGTCCGCGGGGCCAGCGTGTAGGGGGGCGATTTGATCACCAGATCCGGCGCGCCGTAATCCTTCGCGAGCTGCCACCCCGTGGGATCCGGAAACACCTTGTTGGGCGGCATGTCCTTCGGATCGCCCATCGGCGCGCCGGAGTCCACCCATCGCACAATCGTTGCGACCTGCGCGTCCGTCAGACCGCGGTCATTCTTGTATTCCTTGATGCCCATCGTCTTGTCGATGTGCCACGGCGGCATCAAGCGCGCGGAAACTTTCTCCTTGATGTCGTCGGCGAACGACTTCGCGTCGGAATAGGTCAGGAGCGGCATCGGGGCGATGGAGTTCGGCTGATGGCAGACCTGGCACTTTTCCTGGAGGATGGGCGCCACGTCTCTGGTAAACGTCACAGCCGCTTTGGCGGCCCCTTGGTCCGATGAAGATGCCAGCAGGGGAGGCACGCGCAAGGCCAGCGCGCTGAAGAGCCCGATGACGCCGACGGCGATCACGAAGTTCACTGCGTGTATTCGTCTCATATGCCCTCCCACGGCGCCCCTGAAGGGACGCCCTACGTGCCCCACGGCGCCCCTGAAGTGCCCCACGGCGCCC
>JBKJJZ010000374.1:0-4979 GCA_046597705.1 Vicinamibacterales bacterium
CACACGTCTCTACACTCGAGCGGGCGATCACGACGTACGCTTTTCCGGCGGTCTATGTCCACGGGATCGGATCAAGCTCATATGGCATTGATCCGATCGCGTGGACACTTTCTGAAAGGCAGATACGATGTCCACAATGGCAGCAAGCACAGGCCGGCGTCCGCGCCGGCAGTTCACGGATGAGTACAAAGCGGACGCGGTCCGGTTGGTCCTCGAGGACGGTCGGACGGTCGGCGCCGTGGCGCGCGACTTGGACTTGACCGGGTCGGCGCTCCGTCTTTGGGTGGAGCAGGCCCGCGCCGATCGCACCAAAGGCAAGAGCGGCCTGACCACCGCCGAGCGCGAGGAGTTCGTGCGGCTCCGCAAGGAGAATCGGCAACTCCGGCAGGACCGCGACATCCTCGTAAAAGCCTCGGCCTTCTTCGTGAAGCACCACGCATGAAGTTCGCGTGGATCGCGGCGGAGAAGGCCCACTTTCCGATCACGACGCTCTGCCGCAATCTGGGCGTCCGGCCGAGCGGCTACTACGCGTGGCGCGCACGACCCGAATCTGTGCATGCGCGCGAGGATCGCCGGCTCAAAGTGCTCGTGCACAAATCGTTCGGGGAGAGTCGGCGCAATTACGGCAGCCCCCGTGTCCACGACGATCTGATCGAGTGGCAGGAGCGTGTGAGCCGCAAGCGCATCGTGCGGCTCATGCAGGAGGAGGGGCTGAAAGCGCGGGTGCGCCGACGCTACAAGCACACGACGCTGAGCGACCATGACCAGCCGATCGCCGACAACGTCCTGGCCAGAGCGTTTACGGCCGCAGCTCCGAATCAACGATGGGTCGGCGACACCACGGAGTTTGTGATTGGCACCAGCAGCAAGATCTACCTGGCCGCCATTGTGGATCTGTTCTCGCGATACGTCGTGGGATGGGCGGTGAGCCCCTCGAACGACCGGCACTTGACCCTCAAGGCCTTGGACATGGCGATTAAACGCCGAGGGCCCGCCGCGGGCCTGCTGCATCACTCGGATCAGGGATCGCCGTACGCCAGCGAAGACTATCGGGACCGCTTGGCGGCCCGCGGCGTGATCTGCAGCATGAGCCGTCGGGGCAATTGTTACGACAATGCCGTCATGGAGAGCTTCTTCTCGACGGTCAAGAGTGAGCTGGCGGATCAGTTTGCCAGCTTCGGCGACGCCAAGATGGAGTTGTTCGACTACATCGAAGTGTTCTATAACCAACGACGACGACATTCGACCGTCGGTCGGATCAGTCCGGCCACCTTCGAAAAGCGGCACGCGGAGATGACTCAGGTAGCGTAGTTAAACCGTCCACGCGATCGGATCAATGCCACTCGCCGATCGCCTCCACGCCAGTAGCACCGTGGCTAAAGGAATAAAACCTCAGATGGTTCATGTCGACCTGGCTTCGCCAGATTCCAGGAAATCCGGCCAACGTGAGAACGTCGGCGGCACCGACCTCGCTGGGTGGCCAGTGCCTCGGCTCTATACAAAGCGCACGGGGCACGCCATTGTGCTCGCGATCAAGATACTCAGTCAGATCGAAAGTCGCCAAATCCGACGAAGGACTCTCGCTCAAGAGGTGCTGGTCGGGATCGAGTCGAATGGGTCCAAACTGAAAGACCGCCGGAACGAGGCGGCGCCGCTCACGGAATCCATTCAAGACATGCTGGCAGGTCACGCCAACAAGCCGGTCCTGAAGCAGGACGAAGCATCCAGAACCGTTGGCCAACGCTGCGCTGTATGTGTTGTTCGGAGATTCCCCGAAAAAGACCGGCTGAGCTAGCCGCACGGCGTACTTCCTCAGTTCGTCAAGGAATTCTTCGCTCGGAAGTGGGCTCGTCTCAGTCAAATTCAGCCCTCGTCGGCAATCTCTCCATCGTATCCTCGACGCTCAATGCCGGATCCCGTTTGCCCAGCCTTCACTTCCACTTCAGCGTCTTCTTCATGTCTTTGACTAGTTCAACCACAGCTTCTTGGGTAGCACCTTTACCGCCCCAGCCTCCCGATGTCTTGCTCTTGTTGCCTACAAAAAGCACCTTCTCGGTCTTTTGATCGGACAGGGTGACAGACAAGAGTGCGTTCGGGTTGTCGCCGGCCCTGCCGGACACGACAGCGCCCGTTTGACTGGCGGCCCCAGACACGGCAGATTGCTGCAGGGTATCCAGACGTCCAATTCCCTCAAGCACTAGGTCTGCTTGATCCTTCCTCGTCACGACATCGACGGACTTCACCTTCGACAACTCCTCCATGAAAAGGAACTTGAATCGTTCGCTGATGAACGTGTCGGGGCCTTTGATCTCACCTACGAACACTCTGACCCTCTGTTGGCCAGCGACCGGGGCCACTACAACTAGGAGGAGCCCGTAGGCCGCAGCCAAACGACTGCTCTTCCTCGCCATCGTTGGTTCTCCTCCGGGTACCAAGCTCCTCTTCGTCAGCCTAACGGTCCAAATGAGCCGCGGCCGCGGGCACGCGAGAGCGGGCCAAGGGCGTCGGCTCCATTTGGATGTTATGCCGCTGCTTCAGTGGGCACCACCCAGCCGGGAAAGACGAGGACGCCGGGATGGCACTTGAGTGCTTGCGCGAGCATTTTGGCGCGTTCCACGCCCAGCTTCACCCGATCGTTCTCGATGGCAGAAATGGTCGCCTGGGAGATGCCCGTGCGCTGAGCGAGTTCATTCTGGCTCAGCCCCTGCAACTCGCGAATGATTCGGACCGACTCGCCGACCGAGACAGTCACGCGCCTGCGCGCCGCACGATAGTTCTTCATGTCACGGCCTCCGGTAGTCATGGGGCGTCACCGATTCGATGTAATACGTCAGATGTTCGGGCGCAACGCGGTAGATGACGCGCCACTGGTCGCCCAAGCGGGATGACCGAGACCCCTTCCACTTCCCGGCCAAGGCCTCGTCATGGAAGCCAGCGATCAGTCGAATGCCCGGCGGCCCAGACAACCGCGCGATGTCTTTCCATTTCTCGTAGCGCTTCAGCACTTCGCGTGGGGTCTTGGCCAGCTGCCGGTCCATCCGGCGGTGCTCCAACAGCTCCCACATGCCTCAGTGTGCACATGTCATCTTTGGGATGTCAAGTCGGCTCTGTATTGGGTCGGCATAACTACTCTTGGAGTAGACCGCAAAACGAGTCCCCGCAGCCATACATGGATCCCGCTCGACGCCGAATCTTCTCAAATCGTTGACCCGACGCATGATAGCCGCACTCGGCACAACCCCCCAACGGGTGGTTAGCTGCAGAGCCCGTGGATTGGCTGCAGGGCAGCCGCAATCGTCCACGGACGATCCAAACCAGGAATCTCAGCAAAGCATTGCAGCATTGGAACTTGTAGCTGCAACTCGGAACCACCCGCCTTGTATGGCTGCGGCCGTTCTACCGCTATCCACCAGAACTCACAACCGATCCATCGGACTTCGCACGCCAAGCCCGCCGCGGTTCACCAACATGACTTTGCTGATGCTCGCAGCGTCACGACGTCTGCTGCCGCAGCCGTCACAGACGCTTCCCATGTGTCCATCAATTGCCGTCGTTGGTCGAACAAGTCGCTGCGGAAATAGGCTGCCTCCCCGACTAACAGCTAACAGATAGCTAACGAACTTCCCGATATGAGGCCGTACCAAACGGGATGACGAGTTCGCGCACAAGACAAAAGTCCAATGAATACGCATGAAAAGCGATGAGCCGGTACGGTCGAAGACGACTCCCGCCCAATCCTCTCTTCCGCACCACAACTCGCCAATGGGCCAATTGAGCAATGAGGGCAATGGCCACTGCCCCATTGACGCGTCAGAGTTGTCGGGAGAGCCAGAAACCGGCGAAAACCGCAGCCAGGGAACCGGCCACCTGAAGGGTGACGTTCAGGGCCGCCGAGGCCATGTCTCCGCGCTGGACCAGGTGATAGGTGTCGGCGGAAAAGGCCGAGAACGTCGTGAACCCGCCACACACTCCCACAATCAGGAACAGCTGCAGCAGATGGTCTCGCGTCTCACCGCGAGCCGCAAAGACCCCGGCAGCAAACCCCACCACCAGGCTCCCCACCACATTCACCGTCAGGGTGCCGTAGGGGAACCCGGGCGACACGGCGCGCTGCACAACGCCCGTGACCAGGTATCTCAGGACGGCGCCGGCAGCGCCGCCTGCGGCCACGGCGACAACGCCGGCTAGCGTGACCATCAGCGACGCTCCAGCAATTGAGGATTGAGGATTGAGTGATTGAGGATCGGGATTTGACGGACTGCTGATTGCTGATTTCTGATTGGAATCGCGGCATGGCGCGATGGTGAGATCGCGAGACTGTGGAATAGGGCGATTGCGGGATTGCGGGGATTGCGCCGTAGGCCGACGGCCGGGTGGCATGGCCGATTTCCGGATCGTACTGGTGCCATCGCACCATCAGCGATCGACCAATGCCACCATTTCACCATCAGACAATTCCCATCATCAATCCACTATCAGCAATCCGTCAAATCCCGATCCTCAATCGCTCAATCCTCATTCCTAAATCGTATCGCTCTGATCGTGGCTGCTCCTGACTGGGTGTCACTGCACCGCCTTGACGGCGCCGCCGTCGACCTGGAGCGACGCGCCCGTGATGTAGCGGGCCGCGTCTGAGAACAGGAACACCGCGGCACCCGCATACTCTGCCGGCGTGCCGTAGCGGCCCAGGGGAATCGCCTTCGAAAACATCGCCTTCACCTCATCGGCCGAAGCGCCCGTGGCTGTCGCGCGAATGGAATCGAGCTCGCGGATGCGGTCTGTATCGATGCGCCCCGGCAGCAGGTGATTCACACGAATGCCGTCCGCAGCCAATTCGTTCGCGAGCGTCTTCGACAGCGCCGCCACCGACGAGCGCACAACGTTCGACAAGGCGAGGTTCGGAATCGGTTCCTTCACCGCCGACGAGGTGGAGACGACGATGGCACCGCCGCCGCGCAGTTTCATGGACGGCGCGGCCA
>JBKJJZ010000412.1:0-3731 GCA_046597705.1 Vicinamibacterales bacterium
CAACAACGCTAAAGGTTATGGCTTCGTCGAGCGCGAGGGGGGCAACGACGTATTCGTGCACTTCTCCGCGATTCAGGGCGCCGGGTTCCGGACCCTCGAGGAAGGCCAGGAGGTCGAATTCGAGATCGTGGATGGTCCGAAGGGACCCCAGGCCGGCAACGTCACCAAGCCAAGCTAGACCAGACACCGGGGGCCGGGACATCGCGTTCCGGCCCTTTCGTGTTTCCGCCGCGTCCCCCCCTCCCCCACGCATCACTTAATCAGGCACCAGATGAGCGGCAGCCAGAGTTCGCGGGCGTACGGCAGCGGCCGGTCGTCGATCAACACCTCGGTGTGCTGCACGTCCGCAATCAGTTCATAGAGATCGCGCACTTTGAGCGGTGCTTCTCCCGGAAAAAACCTCGCGCGATAGCGCATGCGGCCGTCGATCGGCAGTTCCTGAAACTCGTCTGACGCGCGCGCAAGAGCGAGCGCACGCGGGAAACCCTCGCCTCCGAATTCAGGGAACGTCAGCGTGATGGAGAACGGCTTCGGGCTCGTGCCGAACAACGCGCGATGCAGCTCTGGATGTATCGCCGCCAGTTCCTCTTCAGTCGGTTGCTCGGACAGATCCGCGTACGGCCAGAACCGTTCGAGGGGCTGGTGCGTCGGGTGATCGGGCAACACGCGTTCTGATGGCTTCGACACGGCGGAAGCTGATGCTATCCTGAGCCGTCCGACCCTCGCAACCAACCCACAGATGACCGTCCGTCAGATTCCCTCGATTGATGCCCTGCTGCAGGTTCCAGCCCTCTCGTCGCGCCTAGCTCACGACGGGCACGCGACCGTCGTGGACGCCATTCGCGAAGCCGCGCAGAGTTGGCGTTCCCGCCTGAAATCTGGAACCGCTGCGGACTTCGATGTGCAGAAGTGGATCGTAGACGAGAGTCTTCGGTTGCTCGATGAGGCCGCCGTGGCCTCCCTGCGGCCGGTCATCAACGCGACGGGCGTGATCCTCCACACGAACCTCGGCCGCGCGCCACTGCCCGCCTCCGCCGCCTCGCGCGCCGCAGACGTGGCGGGAGGCTACTCGAACCTTGAGTACGACCTTCAGTCGGGCGAACGCGGCCATCGTCACGTGCACGCGGAAAGACTGCTCTGCGTGCTCACGGGCGCGGAAGCCGCGCTTGTGACCAACAACAATGCCGCGGCCACATGGCTGGTGCTCGCCGCGCTCGCGTCCGGCCGCGAGGTCCTCGTCTCGCGCGGCGAACTGGTCGAGATCGGCGGAGGCTTCCGTGTGCCGGACATCATGGCGCAGTCGGGCGCGATCCTTCGCGAAGTGGGCACCACGAATCGAACGCGGCTCAGTGATTATGCCGCAGCGATGACCGGCCGCACGGCCCTCGTGCTGCGCGTGCATCCTTCGAACTTTCGCATGTCCGGCTTCACCGAGCGCCCCGCCCCTGGAGCACTCGCAGCGCTGGCGCATCAGTTCAAGCTGCCACTGTTCGAGGACCTCGGCAGCGGCTGGCTGGGCCTTTCACACGCCGGCGGTTGGCCCGAAGCCCTGCGCGACGAACCTTCGGTGCGCGACGGCATGAACGCCGGCATCGACCTCGTGGCATTCAGCGGCGACAAGCTGCTGGGTGGTCCCCAGGCCGGCATCGTCGTGGGCCGCCGCGACCTGGTGGAACAGGTCCGGCGACACCCCCTGATGAGAGCCGTGCGCGCGGACAAGCAGACGTACGCCGCGCTGGAGGCGACGCTCGCCCTGTGGCAACGAGAACCTGCCCGGACCGGGATTCCAGTGGTGCGGATGCTGCTCGAGTCGGTGGACTCCATCAACCGGCGCGCTGAGGCGGTGGTGACTAGAATGAGCTGGGAGGCGATGACAGAAAGCGTCGCCGCCGAGCTCGTTTTCGAGGTCATTGACGGCGACTCAACCATCGGCGGCGGCAGCGCACCTGAATCTTCCCTGCCGACAAAGCTCATCTCGATCCGATCGGGATCCGGTACCGTCACGCAGATCGAAGCAGCGCTTCGGGCTGGCTCACCACCCGTTGTTGCGCGCATTCACCACGACGCGCTGCTCCTCGACCTCCGGACGGTGGAAGCTGGCGACGACGAAAAGTTGATCGGCTGTCTTCGCGCAGCGCTGCCGGTGCGGCTCGATACGTAGGGCGTCCCTTCAGGGCGCCGTGAATTGGCGCGGCTGCTCTAGAATATCGACGCGACGGAATCAGCGGCGATTGAAAGCAGGCGGCCGGGCAGGATGCCGAGATAGATGATGCCCGCCAGCGCGAGGAGCAAGCCGAATGTCGTCATGCCGGAAACCGCCGGCCTGTTTTCAGGCGCGTGCTCGTCGCTCATGTACATCATCACGACTACGCGGAGATAGAAAAACACCGACACCACGCTGGTGAGCACGCCGATGATGGCCAGGGTATACATGCTCGTGGTCCCCACCTGCATCGCGGCGTTGAAGATGTACCACTTGCCGATGAAGCCCACGGTTGGAGGAAAGCCACCCAGCGAGAGCAGGAACAGCGTCAGCAACGCGGCAAGGCCGGGGCGCTCGCGCCACAGTCCACCAAAATCGCGGATGTCGTCATGTTGGCGATCCGGAGTCGCCAGGGCCGCCAGCACCCCGAAGGCTCCGAGGTTGGTCACAGCGTAGGCGACCAGGTAGAACAGCATGGCGGCCTTCCCCGCTGACGAGGCGGCCACCAGTCCCACCAGCAGATAACCGGCGTGCGCGATACTGGAATACGCCAGCATGCGTTTCACGCTGGTCTGCGCGACGCCGACGACGGTCCCCAGAATCATCGTCAGTGCGGCGATGACGGTGATAATCGGCACCCAGTCAAGACGCATCGGCTCGAAGGTGGAGAGGAATACGCGGATGAAAGCGGCAAAGGCCGCGGCTTTCACGCCGGTGGACATGAAGCCGGTCACAAGCGTGGGTGCGCCCTGATACGCATCGGGCGTCCACATGTGGAACGGCACCGCACCCACCTTGAACGCAAAGCCGACCAGCAGCAACACCATCGCTACGATGGTCAGGATGCCTGGGTCGAGCGCCGACGAAGCGATCCGCATCCCGATTTCGTCCAGGCGCGTCGTCCCGGTCACGGCATAGGCCATCGCTATGCCATAGATGAAAAACGCGCTCGAGAACGCGCCAAGTACGAAGTACTTGAATGCGCCTTCGGCGCCTGCCGCGCTGGAGCGCTTAAGCGCGGTCATCACGTAGACGCCTAGCGACATGATTTCCAGGGCGATGAAAATCACCAGGAGGTCGGTCGTCGATGCCATCAGCATCATGCCGACGATGGCGAACAGCATGAGCGTGTAGTACTCGCCCAGCGGCAGTCGATCGCGATCAGCGTTGCCGTGCGACAGGATGATCGTGAGGATGCCGATCGCACAGAGCATGATGTTGAAAAACACCGTGAAGTTATCGACGCTGATGACGCCGAACCCCACCAGGCTCTGGTTCCACTGGTTCACCGATGCGGCGATGGCGCCGCCGAGCCCAATCACGCCATAAATTCCGAACCAACGGCCGGCCGCCAGGTCGTGCTGCGCCCTGAACGCCTCAGCAATCATGGTGGTGCACGCGGCCAGCGTCACCATCAGGACCGGGACGATGGCCGTGAAGTCGTTCATGTTCATCGCGAGGCTCCCGTCGACCCGGAAATGACGTCGGGAATCTCTTCCGTGGGCGCTGGACCGGAAAAGATTCCCGA
>JBKJJZ010000506.1:0-6253 GCA_046597705.1 Vicinamibacterales bacterium
TGCTCGGAAATCTCAAGATCGTGAATATGGGTGTTCCAATACTCGCGGACGCGTTCGTTCATGCGAGTCATACCTGCCATATAGTAAGTCGCGCATGAACGAACGCGTCCGCGAGTATTGGAACACCCATATTCACGATCTTGAGATTTCCGAGCACCCGCCGGGCACCGCCGGATTTTTCACGGACCTCGACCAGTACCATTTCGAAAAACTGCATCACCTGCTTGAACTCATCCACTTTGACGAGTGGAAGGGGAAAGACGTGCTCGATGTCGGGTGTGGGGCGGGTGTGGAGGTTGTCCGGTTTTCCCGGGCAGGCGCGCGAGTGACCGGTGTGGATATCGCTTCAAGCGCGATCACGCTGGCCCGGCAGAATCTGGAGCAGCAGGGGCTGTCAGCTCGCCTCGATGTGGCCGACGGCGAACACCTGCCTTACGCGGACGCCTCATTCGACTTGGTGTTTGCGCATGGCGTGGTGCAGTACACCGGCGACGACAGCCGCATGGTCACCGAAATTCATCGCGTGCTGCGTCCAGGCGGGTTGGCCATCTTCCAGGGCTACAACCGAATCTCCTGGCTCCACGCGCTGTCCAAAGTGATGAAGACGCCTCTCGAACATGAAGACGCGCCGGTCCTGAAGCGTTATTCGGCCGGCGAATTTCGCGAACTGCTCGGTCCGTTCCAGTCCGTGAATCTCGTGTTCGAACGCTTCCCGGTGAAGTCGCGATTGCACAAGGGCTGGAAGGGGCTGGCGTTCAATACGTTCTTCGTGGGGACGTTCAATGCACTGCCGCGGTCCTGGGTGCGCCCCCTGGGCTGGCATTTGCTCGCCTTCTGCCGAAAGGCCGCAGTGTAGTCCCATGGAAGTCATCAAGGCACATGCCTACGGGAATGATTTTCTGCTCCTGTCCTCGGCAGACGCCGCGAGATCACCTGACTTGCCTGCGCTGGCGCGACGGCTCTGCCACCGGCATCACGGCATCGGCGCGGACGGCCTGATGGTGGTGGAGGAGACTGCCGCCGGGGCCCGCACCCGGCTCCTCAATGCGGATGGCAGCCGGTCCGAGATCTCCGGCAATGGCATCCGCTGCGTGGCGTCGTGGCTCGCGCACACGCGCGGACTCGACGAAGGCGGACACGTGGTGCTCGAGACCGAGGCCGGTCCGAAGCGGGTAGACATTCTCGCCGCCGACGGCCTGACGTTCACCTGTCGCGCCGCCATGGGACATCCGGAACACCTGCGGCAGGAAGAGATTGAGGTCGCTGGAGAAACGGTCAATGCCGTGGTGCTGCGCGTAGGCAATCCACAGTGCGTGGTGCTGGGGCCGGCCGATCACGTGTCGCTCGAGCGCCTGCACTCAGTGGCCGCGCGTCTGGCCGTGCATCCGTTCTTTCCAGAGGGGACCAACGTCGAACTGGCCACCGTGGAGGAGCCGGATCGCATCCGGATTCTGATTTGGGAACGCGGTGTGGGTCCGACCGAGGCATCCGGTACAGGCGCCTGCGCGGCCGCCGTCGCGTCAGCCGCGTTCGGCGGGGCAGCGCGTGAGTCCGACGTGGTGTCGCCCGGAGGCACACAGCGCGTCGAGTGGACTGACGATGGGATCCAGTTGACCGGATGCGCATCGATCATCGGCCGCGCTGAAGTGTGGGGAGCTCGATGAGGCGCTTTCACAGCGCGTCGGAGTCAGGCGAGACGTTTTCCCCAGCCGAAGAGTTGTTCAATCGACAGCGTCGCACCTTCGGCCTGATCGTCGGACCGTTGCTCTTCCTGGCAATTCTGTTCATCCCCGCGCCTGGCCTCACGGCCAACGCGCACAAGCTCAGCGCGATCCTGGCTTTGATGATCCTGCTGTGGATGACCGAGGCCATGCCTCTGCCCGTGACGGCGATGCTTGGCCCCACCCTGGCCGTGCTGCTGGGCATCGCGAATGCGAGGACAGCGTTTGCGTCGTTCGCCGATCCCATCATCTTTCTGTTCATCGGCAGCTTCATTCTGGCCGAGGCGATGTTCGTCCACCAGCTCGACCGGCGAATGGCGTTTTCCGCGTTGGCGTCGCCCTGGATTGGTGCAAGCGCATTTCGCCTGCTCATCGTCTATGCCGCCCTGGCTGCGGGCCTCTCTGCGTGGATGAGCAACACCGCGACGACCGCGATGATGTTCCCACTGGGGATGGCGGTGTTGGCGGAGCTTGGCCGAGGCCGATCCGGCGACAAGTCATTCCAGCGTTTTGCGATGACGATGATGCTGGTGACGTCATTTGCAGCCTCCATCGGCGGGATGGCGACACCTGTCGGGACGCCGCCCAACCTCATCGGCAAGGCGCTGCTTCTCAAAAACGCGAACATCGATATCTCGTTCGCGGGATGGATGGCGCTTGGTCTACCGGTTGTGATCGTCATGATGGGAACGCTGGCGGCCTGGATGTTGTATCCCGCGGCGCGGCACATGCGGCTTAGCGACGCCGCGACCGCCTCGGTGAAGGAGGAACTGCGCAAGCTTGGGCCCGCCGGCGCGGGTGAACGCAACGTGCTCCTGGCGTTTGGGGCAACGGTCCTTCTCTGGACGCTTCCCGGGTTACTGGCGCTCGTGCTGGGTCAGACCCACTGGCTGACCGTGAAAATCACGACGCTGTTTCCGGAGTCCATTGCCGCCATGATTGGCGCGCTCCTTCTCTTTCTGCTCCCGATCAATTGGCGGTCGCGCAGATTCACTCTCACGTGGGAGGAGGCATCCAACATCGATTGGGGCATCATCCTGCTCTTCGGCGGCGGACTGGCGATGGGTGGGCTGGCTGACTCCACCGGTCTGGCGGACAGCTTCGGCCGATGGGTCGTGAGCTTCGTGCCGGGCGCCGGCAGTGCAGGCCTGACGATGGTGTTCACGCTGGTCGCGATTCTCATGTCCGAAGCCGCGTCGAATACCGCCGCGGCCACCGTTGTGGTGCCGACCGCAATTGCCGTGGCCGCAGCCGCCGGTGTCTCGCCCCTGGAACCCGCGCTGGGCGCTACCCTGGGCGCCAGCATGGGTTTCATGATGCCCATCTCCACGCCACCGAACGCCATTGTCTACAGCAGCGGATACATCCCGATTGGCACGATGATGCGGTACGGCATCGTGCTCGACATTGTCGGGTACTTCGTCATCGTGGCGGCCGTGCTCGGGTTTGGCTGGGTCGTCAGATAACGCCATCACGGAGCGCGCGGAGGTTGAAGTTATTGCCATCGCTCTTCCGGCCCGCGCCGTAATACCGGCCTTTGCTGCTGCGCCCGGATCTTGCAGGGTCTGCCGGCATGGATACATCGAGTGGGCGTGATGGCCCGAGGGAGAGATTGGCGCGGCTGGGCCTGGCGGCGATGTCCGACGTGGAACTGCTGGCGATGGTGCTGGGACATGGGGCCGCACGCCGGTCGGCGCAACAGCTGGCCCATACATTGCTCGATGCCGCGTCGGGGCCGCATGGCCTGATGCGGATGACCCGGGACGAGTTTTGCCGCTTGCCGGGCATCGGTGCCGCGCAGGCGTCGCGGGTGTTGGCGGGAATTGAACTCGGGCGCCGCACGCTGACGCGCCGTTCGGCTGAACGGCCCCAGTTCAGAACGGCCAAGGAAACGGCGGTCCATCTGCTGCCTCGCTATGGCGCGCACCCAGTGGAACGATTCGGCGCGTTGCTGGTTGACACGAAGCACCGCCTCCTGCGGGCGCACATCATTTCGGAAGGGTCGCTCGATTCGTCGATTGCCCACCCGCGCGAGGTATTCCGGGCGGCTGTGGCCGGCGGCGCAGCCGGCGTCATCGTGTTTCACAACCACCCGTCGGGAGACCCGACGCCCAGCCCGAACGACCATCAGCTCACGCAACGGCTGGCCAAGGCGGGCGCCATCATTGGCGTGGTCCTGGTTGATCACATCGTGCTGGCGGACGGCGGGTACTGGTCATTCCGTGAGCACGGGATGATTTGACGCGGGCACCAGCTACAATAGGGGTTTCCCTGAGCGCCCCACACTGAATTAATGTCCCGCTTCTACCTGACAACCGCTATTGACTACGTCAACAACCGGCCCCATCTGGGCACGGCGTACGAAAAGATTGCCGCCGACGTCATCGCGCGGTACCACCGGCTGGCTGGAGATGACGTCCGGTTTGTGATGGGGAATGACGAACATTCGCAGAACGTGTTCAAGCGCGCGAAAGAATCCGGGATGGAGCCGCTCGAGTATTGCGACCGGATGGCCGGTGAATTCCGCACGGTCTGGACGCGACTGAACATTTCGTTCGATGACTTCATTCGCACCACCGAGCCGCGTCACAAAGCGGCCGTGCAGGCGATGGTGCAGACTGCGTTCGATAACGGCGATGTCTATGAGGGACTCTACGAAGGGTGGTACTGCGTCTCCTGCGAGGAGTTCAAGCCCGAGAAGAGCCTGATTGAGGGGCTGTGTCCCGTCCATCGCACCAAGCCGGACTGGATCTCCGAGAAGAACTTCTTTTTCAAACTGTCCAAGTACCGGGACGCCCTGCTGGAACACTATGCGGCGAATCCGTCATTCGTGGCGCCAGACTCGCGCCGCAACGAGATGCTGCGGCTCATCGAAGGCGGCCTCGAAGACATCTCGGTCAGCAGGGCTGGGCAGGCGTGGGGGATTCCGCTGCCGTTCTCGCCGCAGAGCGTGGTGTACGTCTGGTACGTAGCGCTCATCAACTACGCGGCGGCCGTCGGGTACGGCACCGACGATGCATTGTTCGACAGGTGGTGGCGCCAGACGGGCGAGCCGGACCGTCAGTTGATCCATCTGGTGGGGAAGGACATCACGCGCTTTCACTGCGTGGTGTGGCCCGCGATGTTGCTCAGCGCGGGCCTGCCGTTGCCGACGCAGGTGTTCGGTCATGGATGGGTGCTGTTCAAGGGCGAGAAGATGAGCAAGTCTCTCGGCACCGTTGTCGACCCGCTCGACGCAGTGGAAAGATTTGGTCCGGATCCGTTGCGCCTGTTCCTGACCAAGGAAATTGTCTTCGGCAACGACGGCGATTTTTCCTGGGATCGGTTTGAGGAAAAGTACAACGCCGACCTTGCCAACAACCTGGGCAATCTGGTCAGCCGTGTGACGGCGATGGCCGATCGGTATCGGCAGGGGCGCCTGAAGGCGATGCCGATTGCGCCCGCACTTGGAGCCGCCGCTCTCGAGACATCGGCACGATGGAAGGCGTCGTTCGACGCACTCGCGCTTGATGAAGCGTGCGCCGTGGTGTTTCAGTTCGTTGACCGGATCAATGAATACATCGCCACCGAAGCGCCGTGGAAGTTGGCGAAGGAAGGCACGAGTGATGCATTGGATGGCGTTCTCTGGAACGCCACCGAGGCGTTGCGCATTGCCGCTGTCATGTTGTCGCCGGTCATGCCCGGCGCCTGCGCCGAGATCCGTCGTCGTCTCGGAGATCACGTGGATGGCGCGCAGACCGTATCGGCACCTGTATGGAGCAAGGACGGCCAGTGGCGGGAGAGCGGCGAGCGTGTCGTCGTGTCTGGACCTGCGTTGTGGCCGCGTTTGGAAGCAAAGGAGACCGTTGTGTCAGAAGAGATCAAATCAGGTTCGGCGTCACCGGCAGTATCGCAGGCAGACGGAACAGGAGCTGAGCCCGGGAACCTCGAACCTCGGACCTCGAACCTCGAACCGCAGACCTCGAACCTCGAACCGCAGACCTCGTTGTGGCCACTGGAGTCGCGCATTTCCATCGACGACTTCATGAAGATCGATCTGCGCGTCGCGAAGGTGCTGACCGCAGAGAAGGTGCCGAATTCCAAGAAGCTGGTGAAGCTGACGATTGACCTCGGCACTGAACAGCGCACGCTCGTGGCCGGCATCGCAGAGGCATACGAAGCCGACGCTCTGGTCGGGCGCACCGTCGCCATCGTTGCGAACCTGAAGCCGGCGAAGCTGATGGGTATCGAGTCGAACGGCATGATCCTGGCCGCGAGCCCCGACGGCGGCAAGCCGACACTGATCGCGTTCGAACAACCCCCCGCGCCAGGCACACGGATTCGGTAGCGATCGTATACCGGCCGTACGGCCTGCCTGTGGAGGACGTTTGGTCCGAAAGGTAGGGCACCTGCAGGGCTTGGCTTTAGCCACGCCAATTGTCGCGTGTTCCTCTAGATCGAGGGCATCTCACATGGACTTACATGTCAAAAAGGTCTGGTTGCCTGGAGCAGCGTCCTGCCTGCTGTTTTTTGGATTCTTCTACGTGCTCGTC
>JBKJJZ010000528.1:0-5292 GCA_046597705.1 Vicinamibacterales bacterium
CCTGTTGCTGCTGGCGCGCGAGGACGCCGGGGTGGAGCCGGCCGCGAACGAGCCGTCTGATGTGACGGCTATCGTACGTGACGCCGTCAGAGACAGCGTCTCGATGGCGCGCGCTCGTGAGGTGGCCCTTCAGTTCAGGGACGCTGGTTCAATCGAAGTCATGGGGCATGCGCCGTCGCTGCGCCGGCTGGTGACGATTCTGCTCGACAACGCGATCAAGTACTCGAACCCCGGTGGCGTGGTCGATGTGGAGTTAAGGGCCGGGGCATCGGGTGATCGCCGAACGGTGATGATCGATGTCACCGATCAGGGGATTGGTATTGAGCCAGCGGACCGTGCGCGGGTGTTTGATCGCTTCTTCCGCGGGGCCAATGCGAGAGGCACAGCCGAAGGCAGTGGCCTGGGCCTGTCAATCGCGCGGACGATCGTGAGCCGCCATGGCGGAGCCATATCGATTTCGCCGAACCCGGGCGCCGCCGGGTGTCGAATTCACGTGGAGTTGCCCCAGTGATCGGCCGCATCGCGGTCCGCCAGCGCGGTGGGCAACGGGCCGCAAGTAGGGCTTTTTGAGCGCAGGTGCATACCTGCCTCCGAACGGGGTACACTGACTGTTCGGTCGGGGCGTAGCGCAGCCTGGTAGCGCACCTGCCTTGGGCGCAGGGGGTCGCTGGTTCGAATCCAGTCGCCCCGACCAATTTTCAGGGCCTGTTTTTATCTCTGGCACTTGTTCGGCGTCATGCCGACTGAGGTGCCGCCTGCCACCCAACCCGGTTGACATACATTCCGTCAGAATAGATGCTGATGGAATCTATGAAGACACCAATCCGCCCCGATTCGTTCCTCCCACTCACGTCCGTAGTGTTCGAAATCCTCGTGTCCCTTGCCGCCGAGGACCGCCATGGCTACTCGATCCTCTCTGACGTGCGCGATCGGACGGGCGAACCCCTGCTGCCCGGCTCCCTCTACCGCGCGATGGCACGACTCCTGGACGGCGGGCTGGTAGAGGAACTCGACGAACGGCCGGATCCGGAACTCGACGATGAGCGGCGGCGGTACTACCACCTAACCAGACTGGGCCGCGAAGTAGCACAAGCCGAATCCGCGCGACTGGAGCGACAGGTGAAACACGCGCGCGCCGCGCAGTTGCTGGATCGAAAGCGCCCCTGATCATGCTGCCCCGCGTGACTCGCTGTCTGATCCGGTGTTATCCGACGGCCTTTCGGGAACGCCATGGCCGCGCGCTTGCACAAACGTTCGAAGCAGACTGGCGGCGGCGCCCACACGTCCTGGCCCGCCTCAACCTCACGGCAAACCTGGTGCTCATGGGCATCCGCGAACGCTTTCCCGCTCCCACCCACCGATCTTCCGGAGGAGTCCGCATGACTGGTTTACGTTCCGATGTCCTTCACGCGTGGCGCACACTCGCCCATCGACGTCTCTTCGCCGGGATGACCGTGGCCACGCTGGCCCTGGGGCTGGGCGCCACCATCGCGATGTTCACGGTGGCCGATGCGGTGCTGCTGCGGCCGCTGCCGTTTCCCAATGACCAGCAACTGGTGGTGATGACCGAGCGTCAGGTGGAGCGCAACCTGGCGGGAGCTGCATTTCCGGCGGTCGAAGACTGGCGGGCATTCCCTGAACTTGGGTCGGTGGCGATTCACACCCCGCAGAATCTGCTGTTTCAACATGGCGATCTGGCCGAGCGCCTCAATGGCGCCACCGTGTCGCCGGAGTTTTTCTCCACGCTTGGCGTGAGACCGTCCGTGGGACACACCCAGCAACCTGGAGATCCGGTGCTCGATCCGGAACGGAAGCTTGTGCTGGGCGATGCACTCTGGAGGCGGCACTTCAATGGCGACGGCTCGGTCATTGGCCGGCACGTGACGCTTGAGGGCGTCACCTATGAAGTGACCGGTGTGATGCCGGCGGGATTCGCGTTCCCCGCCGGATCGGAATTCTGGACGACGCTCCCGCCGTCGATGTCGAGGATCCGGGACATGCGGCAACTCCGCATTCTCGAAGCCATCGGGCGACTGACGCCTGGGGCGACCGTTGACGCGGTCAACAGCCGCCTTGCTGAATGGAAACGCCGCTCCACGGCAAGCGATTCCACCGGCGCCACCTGGCTTCCGAAGGCCACGTCGTTGAGGGACGAAGTGGTCGGCCAGGTGCGGCGGCCCCTCCAGATCGTGTTCCTGGGTGTGGCGTGTCTCCTCCTGGTGGCGTGCTCAAACGCGGCGGCGCTGGTGCTGGCGCACGGACGCATGAAGCTGCGCGATCTGGCGGTGCAGTCAGCGCTGGGCGCCGGCCGGGGACGACTGATTCGGCAGATGTTGATCGAAGGACTGCTGTTGTCGCTGTCCGGAGCCGCCATCGCGCTGGTGATTGCGTCGCTTCTGCGCAATGGGCTCGTGGCCCTCAGCGCAAACCAGATACCGCGTGTGGCCGACATCACGATCGGCGTTCGCACCGCCGCCTTCACCATCGGCGCCGGTATCCTGACCACGGTGCTGGTGGCGCTGGGTCCAGCCCTGCTGCTGACGCGAGGCTCGCACACCAGTCCGCTGCAGCGCGGCGCGCAACGCACGGCCACATCCGGCGCAGGCCGCCGTTGGTTCGGCGCGCTGATCGCGGTGGAGTTCGCGTTGGCATTGGTCCTGGCCTCGGCGGCGGGGCTGCTCGTGACCAGTTATCGGCACCTGTCGGCGGTAGACTCCGGCTTCCGACCTGATCAGGTCCTGACCGCAAAAATCGCCGTGCCGATCACGCGTGACTGGGCTGGTGATGAACCTAATCGCCGGTTCAACGGTGCGTTCCTCGAGCACCTGCGCGCGCAACCCGGTGTTGATTCTGCCGCAGTGGTCGCGCGGCTACCCCTGAGCGACGTTCGAGGCGGCACGGACCTGTGGCCCTCGGACGATCCAACTAGAAAGACGGCCGCGGTGCTTCAGCTCACCAGTGAAGGGTATTTCGACACCATGGGCTCGCAAGTCATTGCCGGGCGTGACTTTGCCGCCACTGACACGCCGGCGGGCGTGCCCGTCGCCATCATCAACGACATGCTGGCCACCCACCTCTGGCCGGATGCCAACCCGATTGGCCGCCATGTGACTTACCAGTACATGAAAGGGCCCGTCACGGTGCAGGTGGTGGGCGTCGTGCCCGCCATGCGTTACAACGACCTGACTGCCGACGTCAGGCCCGAGATCTACGTCACGTTTCGGCAGGGCCTCAACACGCCGGTCTTCATCGTCGCCAAAAGCGCTATCGATGCGGCGGCGCTGACGGCATCGATCAGGGCATCGCTGTCGCTAGCTGATCCGACGCATAGTGCCACCCTCACGGACATCGCCACCCTCGATGCACGGATGTCTCGCGTGCTGGCGCGGCCGCGTTTCTATCTTGTGATGGTCGCGGTGTTTGCCACGGTCGCCTGTCTACTGGCGGCCCTGAGCATCTACGGCACGATGATGTTGTGGATTGGAGAGCGATGGCGCGAGTTCGGCATCCGGATCGCGCTTGGAGCGAACCACGTGCATGTCACCGGCCTGCTCCTCCGACATGGACTCACGTTCGCCGGAGCCGGACTCCTGGCCGGACTCGTTGCAGCGTTGGCAGGACAACGACTCATCGCCAGCCTGCTGTTCCAGGTGGCGCCGTCTGATCCCATCGTGCTGGGTTCCGCCGTCGCGGTGCTCGCCGCCGCGGCGTTCGTTGCGGCAGCGGTGCCGGCACGAAGAGTGGCGCGCGTCGATCCGGTGACGACCCTGCGCGCTGAGTAAGTGCGACTCATCGCCTTGACTGGTCACTCAGCAACGGCGCGAACAGACCAGCGAGATACACCAGAAGACCAACTCCAAGAAGTGCAGTCGCCGGTCCCTGCACCGGTATCAGACTCTGACCGCCGCGGCCGACCCGGGGCGAAGTGAAGTCGGGTAGAGAGCCCGTGGAAAGCCAACCGTTGGCGAACGCCGCCAGCACGAGGGCGACGCCGGCGAAGGTCCACAGCCATGTGCGTACTTCACGCGGGCGGCGGACCTGCACCGTGACCTTGGCCTCCGCGCTCCGCTCGGCCTCGCGCTCGATGCGAGCCATCACCGTGGCAGTCAGCGTGGACGCCGGCATCGGTTCGGGAAGCTTCGAGAGTACGGGAGCGAGATCGTCCGTCATCACAAGTCCTTTCCAGGTAAAAGATCACCGAGCGCGCGGCGCAGCTTCTGCCGGCCGCGAAACAGAAGCGTCTTGATCGTGCCGCCCGACACGCCGATCGCGGAGGCGATCTGTTCAACGCTCATGTCCTGGCGGTAGTAGAGAATGACGGCCGTCCGCTCGCCGGAAGGAAGCGCGGCCACAGACTGCCAGAGCCGGCGATCACGTTCGTCCGCGATGAGACCGGCCAACGGGTCGGTGCCGCCGGCCAGGGCGTCATGATCGGGATCAAGTTCCGCGCCTTCCCGCGAGTGCACTCGCGACCGCTTGACCAGTAGGTTCTGCGCCAGCCTCACGGCAATCGTCGAGATCCACGGATAGAAGGGACGACGGGAATCGTAGGCGTCGAGGTGCTTGAACGCGCGAACGAACGCATCCTGCACCACCTCGTCGGCGCGGCCACCGCGGCTTGCACGGTGACCGCGTCGGTCTCATTCACCTGCGGGCGTCGTCCACCAACCCGAGCCCCATCGATGCGTAGGCAATCTTCCTCACGCCGTAGAACAAGGGGAACAAGCCGATCAGCAACACGGGAGGCATGAGCAGGCCCAGGAGGCTGATGACCAGTCCCTTGAGGGCGAGATCCAAACACGGCAGACTCCTTTTCAATGTGGCGCCGCTGGAGCAACGCCCTACGCAACCTTGTTATCAGGTATACAAGGCGACTTTGGAATCGGTTGACAGGCCCCGGAATTACGTAGGGTGTCCCTTCAGGGCCGCCTCATTGATGGGACAATGACGCGGTGATGGCCTCACTCAGACTTCTCCTTGCAGCCGCCGCGGTCACCATCGTCACTGCCCTGTCGGCCCAGACCCCGCCCCAGCCGGCTGGCCCACCCGTGACCGAAGGCGACTTCGTCGTCCGCAACTATCAGTTCAAATCGGGCGAAACGCTGCCGGAAGTACGGCTGCATTACCGCACGCTAGGCGCTCCGCTGAAGGATGCCAATGGACGAGTAACCAACGCCGTATGGATTGGGCATGGCACCGGCGGCACCGGGTCACAGTTCCTGTCTCGAAACTTCGCCGGCCAGCTCTTCGGGCCGGGACAGCCGCTCGATGCCACGAAGTTCTTCATCATCC
>JBKJJZ010000161.1:0-9021 GCA_046597705.1 Vicinamibacterales bacterium
CCTGCTCAAGATCGGCGACCGCTGGTGCATCGTGAGCAAGCTCTGGGACGCCGAGTAGGGCCTCACCGGGCCCGAGGAGAGTCCGCTTCGGTATGCGCGCAAAATAAGCGCTCTCCACTCACACGCGAATCCTGGCGCATTGCGGGTAGACTGAACGCCCTCACCCTTCATGACCGAACAGCCTGACCGGCTCGACTCGTGGAAAGCGATTTCGGACTATCTGGGTCGCGACATCCGGACGCTGCAACGGTGGGAGCTACTCGGTCTGCCGGTCCGGCGCATGCCCGGAGGGCGAGGGTACTCGGTCTTTGCGCTCAGGAGCGAGATCGACGCCTGGATGCTCAGGGGCGGAGACAAGGATGACAAAACAGACGCGGACCCGGTGGCATTCCGATCACCGTCGATCGAGCAACCGACTGGTCCGTTGCCGCCGGCTCGCAGGTCGTCGAAGCGCCGATGGGTGACTGTTGTGCTCATTGCCGCGCTGGCTATCGTCGCATGGCGCGTGCGGCCGGGTTCAGCTCCCGCTGAACCGCCCACGGTCGATGTCACGGAGTCCGGTGTCGTGGCCACAGCTCTCGATGGCACGGCCCGCTGGCGTTGGGATTTTCCGTCCGATGAACTGGTGGTTCTCAGGGGACCTCGCATGCAGGCGGATGTGATTGGCGGTGCCGACCCGTCAGTGCTGGTGATGACCTCGCACGGATTGGATCGTCGTAGTCACCAACCGCGCGAGGGTGTCCTGCGACAGTTTTCTCTGGATGGGCAATTGCGACGCGCGTTTTCTTTCACTGATGAATGGCTGTTTGGTGACCTGCGTCCCTTTGGTGCGCCGTGGGCCATGACCGCCGCTCAAGCCGAGACCTCAGGGGGCGCGACACGCATCGCGGTTGCCGCGCATCACTTCAGTTGGTGGCCGAGTGTGGTGACGGTGCTCGACGAACGCTGGCAACGCCAGGCCTCATTCGTCAACAGTGGCTGGGTCGAGTCATTGCGCTGGTTGTCGCCATCACGACTGTTGATCTCAGGTTTCAATCAGGCGCGGAATGGCGGGATGGTGGCGCTGCTCGATGCCGATGCCCTCGACGGGACATCGCCGGAAGACGCAGCCACCTTTCGGTGCCGTAACTGCGGAGCCGGGGCGCCGCTCGCATACGTCGTGCTGCCGAGGTCCGAATTGAATCGCGTGACCGGTTCGGCCTTTAACAGGGCGTTGGTCGAGTCGTCTGCCGGCAATGTCGTGGTGCATACATCCGAGATCGATCGGACGAACAACATAGGCGCGCTGATTGATGCGATCTACGAGTTCTCTCCGGCTCTGGAGTTGAAGAGCGCTGTCTACGGCAGCCTGTACTGGGACCGCCACCGTGTTCTGGAGTTGGAAGGGAAGCTGCGCCACACGCGCGAGCAGTGTCCCGAGCGCGACGGCCCGCCAACCATCCAGGTCTGGGACCGGGCGCACGGCTGGCGGACCGTCGCTACAAGAGCGCCTCGGCGTCAGTGAACTGCCGCGACTGAAGACGCTACAGGCAGCCGATCACCGCCCTGGCCGTCGTCGCGGCGCTGATGAGCGCAGCCGCCTGAGCCGCGGTCAGCTTCTTCCCGCTCTGGGCCTGGACCTGGTTGATGAACGCTGACAGTTGCGCGCACGCCGAGCTGGTGTTGCCAGCGGTGATGCTGTTGAGCACGTTCTGCAACAGGCTGGCGCCCTGCTGGAAGTTGTCGATCGCGGCCAACGCCGCCAGGTCTGTCACCACTTGCGAAGCGCTGCGGCCGACCAACGCCACCGTGAAACCAGCCCCCCCGGCAATCGCGGTCACGCTGCTCAAACCCTCAGGAGTGATTCCTTCACCCAGGTAGTTTGCTCCCCAGGACACTACCGTGCCGTCGCTCTTTAACGCCTGGGTGTCATAAGCATTCGCCGAGATGGCCGTCACGCCGGTTAGGCCAACAGGAATGCTCGCTTGACCCTCCCCTCCCCATCCCTCTACTGTGCCATCGCTCTTCAACGCCATGGAAAATCGAAAACCCGCCGCAAGAGCAGTAACACCGTTCAATCCGGCAGGAACGTCCGTTTGACCATAGCCGTTCCATCCCCACGCCACCACAGTGCCGTCGTTCTTCAAGGCCAGGTTATGGTAGGAACCCGCCGAGATGGCTATCACGCCGCTCAAGTCTGCTGGAACACTGGTTTGCCCTAGGTCGTAGCCGTTGGCGCCCCACGCCACCACCGTCCCATCGCTCTTCAGCGCAACGGTGTGAACACGACCCGCCGAAATGGCCGTCACGCCGCTCAAGCCTTCAGGAACGATTGACTGGCCACAATCCATGAAACAGCCAGTGTTCGTCGTTCCAGCGCCCCAGGCGATCACTGTGCCATCGCTCTTCAAGGCGACAGTATGCGCACCGCCCGCCGCAACGGCAATGACACCGCTCAATCCCGCTGGAATGTTTGTTTGACCCCAGTCGTAGCCGTTGGCGCCCCACGCCACCACAGTGCCGTCGTTCTTCAAGGCGACAGCGTGCGCACCTCCTGCCGCAATGGCAATAACCCCGTTCAATCCCGCAGGAATGCTCGTTTGGCCATATGTATTGTCCCCCCAGGCCACGATCGGTCCCGCTTGTACCCACGCCTCCACCCATGCAGCAGAGACCAACAACAGAACACCCAGCATCATTCCAAGCGCCAGTTTCTTCATCATCACCCTTCATCAACGAGAGTCCGTCAAGCTCAATTCGGCAGTCTGCTCACAGGTCGCCGAGCCGGAAACAGCAGTGAGGCCCGAGCATGGACCCGGACCTAGCGCGGGGCAATGTGCGAATCACGGCATTAGGCGACACTGCCCTGTTTCCGCACTGTTTTCGTGATTCACCGCAACCGGTCGACGAGACCGCGTACCTGCTGGCTCGCCCCCGGGCCAGGGAGCGCGAGGCCCTGGATACGTTGTTCGCACAACACGTCCCGCGGCTGCGCCGCCGGACCCGTCGATCCTTAACCAGGAATTCTAGAGCGCCAGCTCGTACTGAACCACGACGCTGGCCTTTCCGTTGCGCGGTAAGGCCAGCCCGCTAATGGCAATGCACTTCACCCGCGTTCCATCCGGCGGCTGACCGCTGATCCAGGCGACGCTTACAGCGCGGTGGCAAGAGCGGCGTATTCGTCGTCGATAGGGGTCGGGCCGTGTTCACTCCAGTCACGACTGGCATCATCGGCGGTCTGACGATTGAACTAGCCGGGGTCAACGAGGGCGCCATCATCGTCGCCGGGCCGTTTCAGGTGCTCAGGGACCTGACCGACGGCGCGGCAGTCCGGACGTCCACCCCCGCTGGTTCTTCGCCTTAGCGTGAGAACAGGCGGTTCTTCACCACGTGCCAGAGCGCCGGACCCGGTGGTCCGTCAACCACCTCACCCAGGAAAAAGGTCACGTCATCGTGCGCCAGGCTGTCCGCCTCCGCATGCGCGTGCAGGGTCGTCAGCAGTCGGTCGGCCAGGTCCTCGCACGCGCCTGAATGAGCCTGCAGCAGGCGC
The DNA here is from genome assembly GCA_046597705.1 of Vicinamibacterales bacterium. Classification (GTDB taxonomy): domain Bacteria; phylum Acidobacteriota; class Vicinamibacteria; order Vicinamibacterales; family SCN-69-37; genus SYFT01. The sequence goes on from JBKJJZ010000161.1 coordinate 3,530, forward strand.
TCGATGCCGTGTCGATCGAACTGTTCGTCCTCGGGTGACATGGTTTCAAGCACGCCATCGGTGATGAGCAGGATGCGGTCCCCGGGTGAGACGGCAAACGCGTGTCGGTTGAATACCGCGCAGAGTCCGACACCCAGAGGAATGTCCACAAACGAGGGCCGGTGCGTGGGCGGTGTCGTCCTGGTTTCCAGCGTCTCCCACCGGCCGGTCTTCTGGCGACAGAGCCAGCCTCGCGGGTGTCCGGCATAACAGACCGTCAGACGTTTTCGAGGTGGGTAGTACGTGGCCAGGACGGCGGTCGTCATGGCGCTGATGTGTTGCGCATCGAGACGCGCACCGAACCGTGTCAGGACCTTGCGCTCATCCACGACATCGACACTTCGGCGAAGGTGGTCGTGAATCTCCCGGCCGATGGTCGCGACGATTTCGCCGTGTCCGGCGACGTCAGCCAGGCAGATGCGCGACATCAGCCCCGATCCGCACACGGACAGATAGTGAATATCTCCGCCGGAGGCGCCCGAACACGGACGGGAATACAGGACGCCGCGCAGACCCGGCAACTCGACCGCAATGTGGGTGACGCCGTTGCCACCCCGCACCTCGGAGCAGGTAAACTGCGGGCCTGTCTGCAGCCTGCCGTCGGCCATCATCACTGTGGGAAGGTTATTCCAGGTGGCTCCTGAGCATCCAGACAATCTTGTGACGCACCGGTGCCGGGGGCGTCAAGGCGTCGTGACGACCACGGCCGAACACGGCATGGCGCCATGACGCGTATAACTGTGCGGGCGACCAGCGTCGAAGTACATCGAATCACCTTCGTTCAGGAGGTGGTCTTCACCGTTGTAGTTGACGATCAGTTTGCCGCGGAGCACGTATAGCAGCTCCGCATCGGCGTGTTGATGGGGTTCAAAGGGCTGTTGGCCGGCTGGCTCAAACTCAACAAAATAGCCATTCAGCTTTCGCTCAGGCGCCGGGTAGTCCAGGCATTCAAAAGCGTAGGCGCTGCGCTGGCCCGAGGGTTTCTCGGGCAGCCGAATGCGATCCGCCTTGCGAACCACCGCCATCACCGGTTTTTCCCTCGCTTCGGCGAAAAAGTGCTCAAGTCCCACACCAAACACGAGCGAGATTCTGAGCAGCGTGGGCAGGGTAGGAAACAACCGGCCCCGCTCGATCTTTGAGAGCAGTGCGGAAGACAGTCCGGTGTGTTTGCCCAGTTGAACCAGCCCCAACTTCTTCTTGAGCCGCATCGCCCTGAGTTTGGGCCCGATTTCGTAGCGCTCCAGCCCCTCGGTCAACGTCGCAGACAGCATGGATTTCACCTCGTTTTCTCTGTGGTTACAGAACACCTCTGAGTTGTCTTGAGAATCAATCAGATTTGTTCTTTATGAATCTATTTACTATTGATTAAACGTCTTTAACTTACGATAAACAAGTTGCACCTCACAAGTCGGGCCAATCCGGATTCGACAACGATTCAGCAACTTGAGGAGATAGAAGTCATGAAGGCACAGTTCATTCGGTTTTCCGTGGCGGCGATTGCGGTAGTGGCGCTTGTGGCCAGTTCGAGCGTGAGGGCCCAGGGCCCCAAGGACATCGTCGACACGGCCGTGGCGGCCGGTTCGTTCAAGACGCTGGCGGCAGCACTGCAGGCCGCGGGCCTGGTGGAAACCCTCAAGGGCAAGGGCCCATTCACGGTGTTCGCCCCGACCGATGCGGCGTTTGCGAAGCTGCCGGCAGGCACGGTTGAGGATCTGCTCAAGCCGGAAAACAAGGCCAAGCTGGTGGCGATCCTGACCTACCACGTAGTGCCCGGCACGGTGATGGCATCGAAGGTGGTCACGATGAATGGCAAGGAAGCCAAGACGGTCAACGGTCAGTCGGTCAAGATCATGGTCAAGGGCAGCACCGTCATGATCAACGGCGCGAAGGTCGTAACGACCGACGTCGTGGCGTCCAACGGCGTCATTCACGTCATCGACACCGTTATTCTTCCCAAGTAAGCGACCGTATCAACGGTTCGTGATCCGTCGCACACGGATCATTGGCCCTCGGTGGCCGGCTCCCAGGATTGCAAGACTCACCTGGGGGTCGGCCTGCAACCGCTCCTTTACGGCCGCGTCCGCCGGGCCGAAGTGACGGCCGCCAGCAGGCGTACTCCGGGATCGAACACGACCGTCGCCGGCTCCTGATCGACCGCGAAGGTCGCTCGCGCCGACGCAGTGGTCATCTCGATCCGCTCGACGCGCGACGGCCCGAGGCCAACCTCGACCGTCAGCATGAACGTCGGCCCTGCCTGCTCCTGGCGAAGGTCGATGGTCACGGCGCGGGCCGCCGCGTCCCAGGTCCAGCTTGCCGCGAGGCGTGGTACGCCACCCCGGTAGAGCCACTGCTGGAAAAAGTCCGACAGGTCGTGGCCAGACGCCTGCTCCATGACCTCGCGGAACTCACCCGTCGTTGCGCTGGCGTTCTGGTAGCGCCGGTAGTACTCGCGGATCCCGCGCCGGAATCGGTCGTCGCCAATCCGCCCACGCAACATGTGCAGCACCCAGGCGCCCTTCTGATACGTCATGCCGTTCGACACGAGCGACATGTCGTCGAGGTTCTCGTGCACGATGCGGTAGTCCGGAGTCTTCATGTAGAAGTCCATGACGGTCTGCCGGGACCGTCGCATGTTTTCGGTAAACTCGTCGCGCCCGTAGGCCTGCTCGATGAAGAGCTGCGTGAAATACGTGGCAAACCCCTCGCTCAGCCACACATGGTCCCAATCCCGTTCGGTGACGGCGTTGCCGAACCACTGATGCGCAATCTCGTGAATGATCACATTCCGCCATCGCACGTTGCGGTCGCCGACCGCGCTGCCCGACGCGTAGAAGATCGCCGAAGCCGCTTCCATGCCGCCGCTGACGGAGTTGGACTGCACGTTGGCGAGCTTCTCGTACGAGTACGGGCCCACCCACTCGCTGTAGAACGCAAGCGCCTGACGGGTGGGGCCACTGAAATCGTGGAACCCGGCGTCGCGATCCTGCGCGAACACCCACGTCTCGATCGGCACTCCGTTGTAACTGTCGACGTGCTGCACGGCGAACCGCGCGACACCAAGCGCGTAGAGCCAGGGTGCGATCGGCACGCCTTCGTGCCACACGGTCCGTCGTGTGGCGTCAGGCAGGTCTGTTTCCTCGACGCGTCGCCCATTCGAAATCACCTGGTAGTGCGCCGGGGCGGTCACCACCATCTCCATGGTGGCTTTGTCGGAAATGTGGTCGATGGTCGGCAGCCACTGTCGAGCCTTGTCAGGCCAGTTGTCGCTGAAGAACGTGCGGTCGCCGTGTTTGTTGGGTTTGATCTGGAGCCCGTCGGCAGGAATGCCGGCATAACGAATCACGAGCGCGATCAGCTGTCCGTCGCGCGACGACGCCGGGAGCGTGATGACCAGCCGATCCGCAACGTGGCTGAAGACCAGCGCGGCGCCGGCGGCGCTGACGCCCTGGACCGTCATGCCCCGGCCCTTGCGCGCCGGGGTCGGGCCGGCAAAATCCAATGTGACCGTCGTCACTCCGGCGGCGAGCAGGCGTAGGCGCACGGTCGCTTCGCCCTCAAGCCGGTCGGTGGTATCGGTCAGCGTCAGCGCGAACCGGTAGTGATCAACATCGATCGGCTGTCGGGGGTACGTGTCGGCAGAGAGCGCGATGTTGGCCGAAACAGTAAACAGAAAGCAGAGTTGTAGGATCCGGCGCATGGCGGGATGATACGCGAAGACAATCCAACGTGATGAAACGAAGACGCGTTCTGCCCGTGCTGCGCACGATGGCCGTGGTCTACGTAGCGTCACCACACTTCAATCGCCTCAGCATGCTGTGCGGACGCGAAGGGAATCGCGGCCCGTCCGTGCCTGGCTGATTCGGCTATCATCCGTCGGTGTCTCTCGCCACCGGAACCCGCCTGGGTCCATATGAAGTTGTCGCGGCCATTGGTGCCGGCGGCCCGCCTGCGCCGGCGGCGGCCTACGGCCGCCAGCTACGGCGAAGTCTCGTCTTAGCCCAGGTGAGGGTCTGGCGATGATTGGAACAACAATAGGGCCATATCAGATCATCGCCGAGCTGGGCAGAGGCGGAATGGGCGAGGTGTATCGCGCACGCGACACCAGACTCGGGCGTGACGTCGCGATAAAAGTGCTGCCGCCCTCGGTGGCGATGGACGAAGAACGTCGCGCGCGGTTCGACCGCGAAGCCCAGACCGTGGCCGCGCTCTCTCACCCGCACATTGTCGCGGTCTTCGATACCGGCATCCACGACGGGCAAGCCTTCGTCGTCATGGAACTGCTCGAAGGCGAGACGCTGCGCGAGCGGCTGACGACCGGCGCGATGCCGGTGCGGAAAGTCATTGAATGCGGTGTCCAGATCGCGAAGGGTCTGGCGGCCGCGCACGACAAGGGCCTGGTCCACCGTGATCTGAAGCCGGACAACATCTTCATGCTGGCCGACGGCCACGTGAAGATTCTCGACTTTGGATTGGCGCGCGCCACAAGCGAAGGCGCCGGCTCCGGAGCCACGGAAACCGTTGCCGCCCTCACGGATCCGGGCCAGGTCATGGGCACGATGGGTTACATGGCGCCGGAACAGATCCGCGGGCGCCAGGTCGACGGCCGCGCGGACCTCTTTGCCTTCGGCGCGGTGCTGTACGAGATGGTCACCGGCACGCGCGCGTTCCAGCGCGATACGCCAGCCGACACGATGACGGCGATTCTGAAAGAAGACCCGCTGGAATTGCAGGCCCTGCGCGCTGATCTTCCTCCTTCGCTTGATCGCATCATTCGGCACTGTCTCGAGAAGATTCCCGCCGAGCGCTTCCAGTCAGCGCGCGACGTCGCGTTTGCGCTCGAGTCGCTGTCGGGATCGGCGTCTGCTTCCGCGGCATCGGGGTCGATCCCTGTCGTCACCGGCCGTACCGCCGTTGGGTCCAGTTCCCTCCGAGAACGCCTCGCCTGGGGCCTGGCCGCTCTTGCTCTCATCGCCGCCGGTGCAGTGTGGTGGATGCGCCCGGCACCGACGTCCGCCCCGGTCTCCCGATTCAAGATTCCCATCGATGTGTCGTCGACGGCCCTTACGATCAACCTGGCCGTTGCGCCAGACGGCCACGCCATCGTCATGCAGTCGACGTGGGAGTCCGGCGACCGACGTTTGCACCTGCGCCGACTCGATGCCACAGATCCAGTGCCGTTGCCGGGCACCGAAGGCGGCACGGTGCCATTCTGGTCGCCTGACAGCGCGTCCATCGCGTTTGTCGCCGACGGCGTGCTCAAGCGCTACGACTTCTCTTCGTCGTCGGTGCGCACCATTGCTCCGGTCGGCGACCTGGTGGTGACGACTGCCGATTGGGGGCGTTCAGACATCATTCTGCTGGGCGGTATCAACGGACCGCTGCGATCGGTGCCGGCCTCTGGCGGCACGACCGCTCCGCTCGGCAGCCTCGACGCGACGTCCGGCGAAATTTCG
>JBKJJZ010000269.1:0-5076 GCA_046597705.1 Vicinamibacterales bacterium
GGTGACCTTGCCGATCGACTGGAGAATTCTTGGTTTTGGCGCCGCGCTTACCATCAGCACGGGACTGGGCTTCGGGATGATTCCGGCACTGCGACTCTCGCGCCCGGAGGTTGGGGACGCCCTCAAGAGCGGAGGCCGGGTGGTCGGCGGCATTGGAGCAGGACGGTTTCGTTTCCCCTTGGTGCGCACCCTTGTCGGTGTGCAGGTCGCGCTGTCGCTGCTGCTGGTGGTCGGGGCCGCGCTGTTCCAGCAGACGTTTCGGAACCTGGTGCACATCGACCCGGGGTTCGAACGTGAGGCCGTGCTCGACGTGCGATTCGACACCCGCCTGGCAGGATTCGAGCCGGCACAGCTCCCGGCGCTGTATGCGCGGCTCATTGAGCAGGCCGGGCAGGTGGCCGGGGTGCGGTCTGCAACGTTGGGCGTGACCGGGCCCGCAACGGGTTCGGCCCGCATCAGCAACCTGACAGTGGAACAGTACGAACCCGCCAAGGACGAGGAGCCGTCCTTCCACCAGGACATCGTGGGCCCGCAGTATCTCTCCACGATGGGGATGCGACTCATCGAAGGGCGCGACTTCGATGCGCACGACGATGCCAAAGGCAAGCTCGTGGCGATCATCAACGCATCCCTGGCGAACCGTTACTTTGGCGGGACCAGTCCAATCGGCCGGCACTTCGGCCACGGCGAGCCGATGACATATGAAGTGATTGGCGTCGTGGCGGACACCCGTGCCAACGGGTTGCGCGTCGAAGTGCCGCCCCTCGCCTACTTCCCGCTCCTGCAGCATGCCGGCGAATTCGCGCGCAATCTCTATGTGCGCGTGGATGTGAATCCCGAGACGATTCGCAAGCCTCTCGAAACGGCGGTGCAGAAAGCCGCCCCCTCACTTGCGGTTCGCGAGATCGTGACGCTTGCCGAATTGACCGAACGGACCGTGGCCACCGAGCGCATGATTTCGCGACTGGCCGTGGTGTTCGGCCTCATCGGCGTGATGGTGGCCGTGCTCGGCCTCTACGGCACGATCGCCTACTCCGTGGCCCGGAGAACAAACGAGATCGGCGTGCGGCTCGCCCTTGGTGCATCGCCGGGACAGGTCCGCCGCATGGTTCTGCGCGAGACTCTGACTCTGGTCGCAGCCGGGGTGCTTGCGGGCGTCGCCCTGGTTCTGCCCGCCGGTAAGGCCGCCGGTGCATTACTCTACGGCCTCTCGGCTCGCGATCCGCGCACGCTCATCCTGGCGTCGGTTGCCGTACTCGCGACGGGACTTCTCGTCGGCACGATCCCTGCCTGGCGCGCCTCGCGCGTAGACCCGACCCGCGCCCTTCGCGCCGACTAATTCCACGCCTGTGCAATCCGGGTCATCCTGCGCCTCCGGCGTGGGCCACGATCAGGGAATGAGGCGACGCGACCGGGCCAAGCCGCACCACCCACACTCGCACAAGGCGGAGCTGCGGTTGCGGCGTCAACGCCGCAGGCGGCGCATCCGCTCGCTGCTGCTGGCCGGAGCGGCGTTCGTCGCCCCCAACGCGGCGAAGGCGCCAGTTGCGACGGCCTCGATGGAGCCGGCGGCTGTCACACGCAGGGTGACTGAGCCCAGAGGCATCGTCACCACTCTCGAGACATTTCAACTGCCGGCAGAGTCCGCCTACGACGGGCTCATCAACGAGGCCGCCAAGCGTTATGGGTTGCCGGCGGCCCTGATCCGGGCGGTGATCATGACGGAGTCCGAGTTTGATCCGCTCGCGGTCTCCAGCGCCGGAGCCCAGGGCCTGATGCAGCTCATGCCCGCGCTCTCGAGCCAACTGGGCGTGTCCAACGCATTCGACCCACGGCAAAACATCATGGCCGGGGCGCACTACCTGAGCGCGCTTCTGGGCACCCAGAAGGGTGACATGGCGTTGGCGCTCGCCAGCTACAACGCCGGGCCGGGAAACGTGGAACGCTACCAGGGCATTCCGCCGTTTGAGGAGACGCAGCGGTACGTAAAGAAGATCATGGACTTGGTGGCAGAGGGCGACACGCCCAATTAGGGCCTGTCGAGGCGCCCGGATCGGGCAGGACGTGCGATTGTTTGGTATTGCACAGACTTCTGGACCACCCTCTGCGAACATCACGTGCAGTTGGTTCGACACTTGCGAGGGAATGTAAATGGTGCAGATTATCGACCCAGTCCGTCTCGACGCATTCGTCAAACTGCTGGCGCAGCCGGATCCGCCCGACCTGCCGCACCGCGGTCATGTGTCCCGCTACGAAGGTGACCCCAACCGGCGCGCGACGCGCATGCCGGCCATCCTCATGGCGTGGCTGCAGGAGCGTCACCTGAACGTTGACATCGAGGACCCGCTGCCGATAGCCACGCGCGCCGGAAAGCGGCCAAGCCACGGCCTTCGCGTGCTTCGTCCAACCGGCACGGACGATCGCTAGTCGACGGCCGGCAGCTCTCTAGTCGGGGCTGAACTGGCGCTCGCGCTGTAACGCCGGATCCTGGTCGGCTTTTCTGAGTACACAGTTGCCGATCACGAGAACCTCGAGCTGGGTGCCCATGAAACAACGGAAGGCATCCTCAGGCGTGCACACGATCGGCTCGCCTCTTACGTTGAAGCTGGTGTTGACGAGGACCGAACATCCGGTGCGCCGGTTGAAGGCCGTCAGCAGCGCATGAAAGCGCGGATTGGTTTCAGCATGCACGGTTTGGACGCGCGCCGAGTAGTCCACATGCGTCACGGCTGGGATGTCGGAACGCAGCACATTGATTTGATCGATGCCGGTTAGCGCGATCCCCTCTCCCGCCGCCAGGCGCCGTTCCTTCCTGACGTCGGCGACCAGCAACATGTAAGGGCTGGGGCGATCGAGTTCAAAATAGTCCGCTGCAGTTTCCGCGAGGACGGCGGGCGCAAAGGGCCGGAAGCTTTCCCGCTGTTTAATCCTGAGATTGAGCGTCTTCTGCATCGAAGAATTGCGAGGATCGGCAAGGATCGAACGTCCTCCCAGCGCCCTCGGCCCGAACTCCATGCGGCCTTGAAACCATCCGACTGCACAACCAGCCTCAATCGCCTCGCACGTGACCTCCAGGAGGTCGGCCTCGCTGGCCACGGTCGTGAACCTGCCGCCCACCGCCGTGAGCCTCGCTTCAATCTCTTCGTTCGAATAAGCGGGGCCGAGGTACGCGCCCTGCATGCCGTCAAGCCCGCGTGTCACTGTTCGCGGCTGGCCGCAATGCTGATGGTAGGCGGCCAGGGCCGCACCCACGGCGCCGCCGGCGTCGCCTGCGGCCGGTTGCACCCATATGTGCTTGAACGCGCCGTCCCGCAAGACCTTGCCGTTTGCCACGCAGTTGAGCGCGACGCCGCCGGCCAGGCACAGGTTATCCATGCGGTAGGTGGACGCCAGGTGCCGCGCGATGCGACGCATGATCTGTTCGGTCACCTCCTGCACGGATGCCGCCAGGTCCATATGGTGCTGCGTGAGTGGCGCATCGGGGTCTCTGGGCGGCCCGCCAAACAGGTCATGCAACTTCCGCGACGTCATCGTCAAACCGGTCGCGTAGTTGAAATAGCTCTGGTCGAGCCAGAACGAGCCATCGTCCTTGAGGTCCACCACGTGCTTCAGGATTCGATCGGCGTAGGTGGGCCGGCCATAAGGCGCCAGACCCATGAGTTTGTATTCGCCCGAGTTCACCCTGAAGCCGGCGTAGTACGTGAAGGCGGAGTACAGGAGGCCAACGCTGTGAGGCCAGAGGATCTCACGCACGGTTTCCAGCGTGTGGCCTTTACCGATCGCGACTGATGTGGTTGCCCACTCGCCGACGCCGTCCAAGGTGAGGATGACCGCCTCCTCAAATGGCGATGGGAAAAAGGCGGAGGCGGCATGGCTCTGGTGGTGCTCTGCGAAGAGCAGTTTGCCGTCCACGGTTCCGCTGGGCGCATAAGCCTTCAACGCTTTCTCGAGGCCAGACTTTTGAAATAGCTTGTCTTTGATCCACAGCGGCATGGCCATGCGAAACGACTGGAATCCCTGCGGGGCATTCGCGAGGTACGTTTCCAGGAGCCGCTCGAACTTGACGAACGGCTTTTCGAAGAAGGCGACATGATCGACCTGATCGAGATCCACCTGTCCTGCCTGCAGGCAATAGCGGAGGGCCTGGTCTGGAAACGCGGCATCGTGGCGCTTGCGGGTAAAGCGTTCCTCCTGAGCGGCCGCCACAATGCGGCCATCCTCGATGAGAGCCGCGGCAGAGTCGTGATAGAACGCGGAAATGCCGATCAGTCGCATGAAGGGTGTTCCGCTGGGGGTTCAGAAGATGGTGTAGATGAACGGTGCTACCGCCGAACCCTGCGCGAAGATCAGCAGCGCACCCAGGACGAGGAGGACGAGCAAGATGGGCAACAGCCACCATTTCTTGCGCGCGCCCATGTATGCGAACAGTTCTCTCACAAAGGAGATCATCAGACCGGGACGCGCTCTTCCAGCGGCTCAGAATTGGTTGGACATCGACGCTTCATCAGTTCCCTTCCCTTTTCGATCGACCCAGTGAGTGGATGCCAGTCGCGCGGAACGCTTGAGCTTGAGCGGGTCTTTCCACAATCGCATGATGGCGCCTGCGGGCACAAACACCAACACGAAGACCACTCCCATCACGAGGGGGTTCACCACCCGGTGCATCACGAGTCCCACCCGGAACCAGAACACATTCAAGGGTTTGAGCAGCGCGGGTGCGACCAGGCTGACCGACACCAATATGACAGCGACGCCCATCGCCGCCCACGGCGCCGTCGCGTCTTTGCGCCACAGCACGGCGAGGATGGCCGCGACGCCCGCAAACACGAGTCCGGTGGAACGCTCGGAGGGTGGCGGGACCTCAGCAGCCGTGTAGTTTTCGTGAAAGGTGGTGGACATCGCCGGCCCTATCGTGTCCCGGCGTGATTCGACATCGCCGAAAGTACGGCCTCGGCGGCGATCTGGTGGCCCAAGGCGGACCAATGCGCATCATCGCGGGCGTAGGGGAGATCGCCTGCGCGAGCGGCGTCCCGAAGCGGCGCAGTCAAGTCCACGAACGCAATACTCCTATCGATT
>JBKJJZ010000570.1:0-2692 GCA_046597705.1 Vicinamibacterales bacterium
TACACCTTCAACTTGCCGTACATCGCCGAACCCAGCTTCGTCTTCGGGAGCATGCCGCGCACGGCCTCCTCTACGATCCGTCGTGAGTCCTTCTGGCGGACGATCTTCGCCCGCTCCTCGCGCAATCCACCCTCGTAGCCGCTGTGATAGCGGTAGAGTTTCTGTTCTTCCTTGTTCCCCGTCAGCCTGACCTTCGAGGCATTCACCACGATCACGTGATCGCCACGATCGAGGAACGGCGTCCATTCCGCCTTGTGCTTACCTTGGAGCAGACGTGCCGCCTGAGTCGCAATGCGCCCCAGGACAAGACCGTCAGCGTCGATGACATGCCACAGCCGGTCTACTTTATTGGCGGATGGCGTAAACGTGCCCATGCTTCCCTTTCAGCCGGATCCCAAGGACGGCAAACCAAAAGAATAGCCAGCCGCTGCGGAATTGTCAATCAAACCGGCCTTCTTTTCGCGCCCATCAAGGAGTCCTCGATTTACGGAGGGTTCATTACAAATCTGATGGTCAAGCACAAAAAACGACCGGACCCAGTGTCAAAGTGTAAACCACGCGCCCAATCCATTTGCCGCATTGATTGGTCCGAGGCCGTCGGCCCTACTTGGCATCAGGCTTGCCTGTGCCATGACATTAATGGGACTCGCAGATGCGTTCAGACCGCCGGTCGTTGGGCTCGATCTAGGGACGCATGCGGTAAAAGCCGTCGCATTGCGCGCCAATCGCCGCGGGTGGTCCCTCCTTGCGGCGGGTGAACTTCCAATGCCCCTTGGGGAGCGCGTGACCCAGGAGCAGGTGAGCGAGACCGCCGCTGCGCTCCTTGATACCCTTGGGCTCCGCCGCGCCCACATCGCCACGGCGCTCTCCGGACAGGCGGTGATTGTGAAGCGGCTCGCGCTTCCGCCCATGCGCGCCGAAGAGCTGGCAGAGGCCATTCCCTGGGAGGCCGAACAATACATACCGTTCGCCATTGCCGACGTCCAGCTGGACTATCAGGTGCTGGGTGGCTCCAAGTCCACGTCCGTCGAGGCGCTCGATGTGTTGCTCGTGGCCGCCCGCCGCGACCGCGTCAATGAGCGCGTCGCGGTCGTGAACGCCACCGGGCGTCGTCCGGCGGTGCTTGATGTCGAGGCATTCGCGCTGGCCAATGCCTACTCCATGAATTATCCGAATCGGGCCGACCCTCTCTCGGTGCTGGTGCATATCGGACGAGGCACCACCATTGTGTGCGCGCTGGAGAACGGGCAGCCCGTCTTCACGCGCGACCTCAATATGGGCGGTACCGCATACGCCGACGCCATGGAACGCGAGCTCGGATTCGATGCGGCGGGTATCCGTCGCGTGCTGCACGGCCAGAAGAACAGCGACGAGAACGGCGTCGCCAGCGTGCTTCGCGAAGTGCACTTGCAGCTCATCCTGGAGATCCGCAAGACGCTTGATTTCTACTGGTCGACCACCAAAGCGGTACCGCTGAGCCGCATCGTCCTGTCCGGCGGCGCCTGCCAGGTGGATGGTCTCAGCGAGCTGCTCGATCAGGAGTTCAATACGGCCGTCGAGTGGCTGGATCCGTTCAAGCTGGTCACCAGGCCTTCAAGGGCCGTCGGTGCTGAACTCGACGGGCCTGCGTACGCGGTGGCGGTCGGCCTGGCCATGCGCCGGGAAGGCGACCGATGATTCGCGTCAATCTGCTTTCACCCGGAACCGAAGCCCCGCCGAAGGCCTGGCGCCGATGGCTCGTGGTGCCGCAGGAACAGCGCGCCGCACTCGTCGGACTCGCGATGCTGATGGTGACCGCGGCGGGAGCGGGCCTCTGGTGGTGGTCGGTTTCGCGCGACCACAAGGCCGTGAACGCCGAGATAGCCGCGGCCGAAGTCACCCTCACGCGCTTGAAGGTAGCGGCGCAACTCATGGAAAAGGCGACGGCCCGGGAAAAAGATCTCCGCGAACGTCTCGGCTTGATCGACCGGCTGCGCGCCACGCAGCGCGCGCCCGTGCTGCTGCTCGACACCATCAGCCGCTCACTGCCAGAGGGCTTGTGGCTGACTGAGCTCAAGCAGAGCGGGGCGATCGTGCAGCTCGAAGGACGCGCCATTTCAGTGTCAGCCGTCACGGATTTCCTGGATCGGCTTCAGGTTTCCGGCCGTTTCGTCCGGCCCGTCGATATCGTGACCACGACAACCGAAACAATGGGGGACTCCATCGTCAAGCGTTTTGTGATTCGCGGGGAGGTAGGGACACCGTCGCTGGCGCCGGCTGGCACCGCTGCGGCAGCGCCGGCGCCGCCCACGGGCGCAGCGGGGGGGCACTAGCCATGGCGAAGAGTTTCCATCAGTACTCCCCTCGCGCGCAGGCCGTGGTTTGCCTGATTCTGTCGGTGGGTGTCATGGGCGCCGCCTGGAAGGTGCTCATTGAACCCGAGCGTGCCGAGGTCAAGGTGCGCCGCGAACTGTTGGTCAAGCTGCAGGGGGACGTACAACGCGCCGAGGCGATCGCCAAACGGTTGCCGGCAGTGAAAAGGGAAATCGCCTCGCTCGAGGCCGCGCTGCTTCAGACCACTGCCGTGTTGTCCGACGAGAAGAATGGGGAAGTCGTGCTGCGCGGCCTGCACGGGCTCGCGAATGAATCGAAGCTCAGCCTGAGCACCTTCACACCGAAGCCGATTGCCGAGGGCGAGCAGTACACCGAGTGG
>JBKJJZ010000008.1:0-14650 GCA_046597705.1 Vicinamibacterales bacterium
GCGCCCCTGAAGGGACGCCCTACGTACTGCGGCGCCCGACCGTAGGGCGTCCCTTCAGGGGCGCCGGCTCCAGCGCGCCAGATACTGTTTCATCCGCAGCTTCTTCACGGTGTTGGCCGAGCTCATGTAGCGGATGCTGCCGAAGATCGGCCGCTCCGGTCCCCACGGCCGGTCGTAGCGCCCAAGCGTCCAGCAGTAGCCGGAGTAGGAGTTGGGATCGCGGCCGTCGAGCGCATAGCGATTCATCACGTCGATCATCGTCTCGAGGGCTTCTTCGGGAGAGCGGGTCCACTCGAGGATCTTCTTCCCCCACAGCATGCGCATGTAGTTGTGGCATGTTCCAGTTGCCGCCAGTTCCATCTGGGCCGCATTCCACACCGGGTCATGCGTCGAGGCATTCATGAATTGCTCGCGCGTGTAGCAATGGGTGCGCGGGTCAGTCGCGTGGCGGTCGAGGGTGGCACGAGCCCACGCCGGCAGCGATGAATAGCGGTCGTAGTCATCGGGGCGTAGCGCGCACATGTTGAATCCGACCTCACGCCACGTGATCAGTTGATCGAGGAAGGACTCGGCGTTCGCCGACAGGCCCCACCATCCTTCGCGCTGACCGCGCTTGCCTGTGCCGAGCCGCCGGCTGGTCCAGCCTTCCGCGTTCATCACGGCATCGAACACTTCGTGGGAAGAGATGTGGCCGAAATGCAGGTACGGCGAGAGGCCGCTTGTGCCATCCGCGTCTGGATCGGAGTGGTCTTCGACATAGCGGGCGAGGCGTTGATTTACAAAGCGACGCAGCACGGCTCGAGCCGCAGTGGCTCCTCCACGCGCTTCAGCCGCCGGAACCGAGTGATCAATCGGCAACGTGGCCAGCAGTCCCCGCGGTTCAGTGAGCACGGCGGCTGCGGTCGCCGGCCAGCGCTGTTCCACTTCGGCAGCAAGGGGAGGGCAGGCCGGCAGGTCGTCAAAAGTGATCGCCGACGGCCATGGCGAGAGTTGAGCGCGAAGCGCCCCCTGCATGTACGACCGAAACGAGTACGCCGTCAGGAAGACTTTGTCAGTCGCGCGCATCGGAAGGATGCCGTTCGAGTCAATCGCTTCGAGGCGCGCCTCGAGTCGAAGACCCGCAGCCGCTACCATGCGAGGGAGGAAGAACGCAGGGTAATCGTCAGTCACGACCAGGCACGCCTCGGCTGCCAGCCTCGCCAGCAATCCATGGCCCGCGGCTCGTTCAGGCTCGACATAGGGGATGTATTTCACCGGCGATCCCATGAGCGCCCTGGCGTGGCCCGCCATGCCCTCAATCACAAACTGATGCAGGCGGTCACTGGCCCAGGGGTAATCGCACCGAACGGCTTCGAGGATCACGAGCGGTTTGTGCCAGGCACGGGCCTGGTCAGCCGCGTGCTGCAGCGCGAAGTTCGACGTCAACCGGCGATACGCCGTCATCCAATAGAGGACGTAAGCGCGGTCGGGCCGCGCAGGCAGGTCGTTGACTGGGCGAATTCGCGATGTCGGAATAGCCACGAACCAATACTAAATCGCATACGGTAAACTTCGCTCCGGACCTACGAGTTGCAGGAGACACCGATGAAAGTTTCGTCCGCTGACGTTTCGCTGAAGGTTGCCACACTGGTGCTGATCGGGCTCGTCGTTGGAACCGCGAGCTTCCAGGCTCAGGACCGACTGTCCAGGATGCCGGGCGTGGACCAGTACCGCAAGATGCAGCCGCTGCTGTCCGGCGGCGCGTTTGTATCGGGCGCCATCACGCCAACGTGGGCCGAAGACGGCAAGTCGTTCTCGTACACGTTTGCCGGCAATCGTTATCGATTTGATGTGACGACGATGGCGGCGGTGGATGAAGGGCCGGCGCCCGCCGGCGCCGGACGTGGGGGGCGTGCGGGCGGGCCTCCGGCCGGCGGTGGGCGTGGCGGCCGTGGCGGTGCGCCTGGGCTGGGCGGATGCCCCCCCGCGCAGGTCGATCGTGGCCGGCAGGCGTCGTGTGTGGGATCGCCGAATGGCGCGATGCGTGCGTTCTACAAGGACCGCAACATCTGGATTGCCAACGCCGACGGTACCGGCGAGAAAGCGCTGACCACTGACGGCAGTGAAGAGAAGCGGATCAAGTATGGGACGGCCAGCTGGGTCTATGGCGAGGAACTGGATCAGACGTCCGCGATCTGGTGGTCGCCTGATTCCAGCAAGGTCGCGTTTTATCGTTTTGATGAAAGCAAGGTGAAGGACTTCTACCTGCAGATGTCGCAGACGGACATCCAGAGTTCGCTCGACGTGGAGGCGTATCCGAAGGCCGGCGCGCCAAACCCCGTCGCGGATATTTTCATTTACGACGTCAAGACGGGAAAGCCGACCAAGGTGGACGTGCGCGACGGCCGTCCCTTCACCGATATTCCGGAGACCGGCGTCTTCACCAATGACAACGTCGGGCACTACGTCTACAAGGTGACCTGGGCGCACGATGGCAGCGAGCTGCTGGTGAACCGCACGAACCGGCGCCAGAACAAACTGGAGTTTGCCGGCTGCTCGCCGTCGTCGGGTGAATGCCGCGTCATTCTCTCGGAGGCGTGGCCCACGGGCTGGGTGGTGAATTCGCCACCGATGCAGTACCTCAAGGACAATCGCCGTTTCATCTGGACGTCCGAGCGCAACGGCTGGAGAAACCTCTATCTTTACGACATGGCCGGCAAACTGATCACGCCGTTGACGCAGCACACCGCGTTCGAGGTTGTGGGCGTCAGCAAGGTGGACGAGGCCGCCGGTGTCGTCTACTACACCGCGCGCTCCGGCGACAACTGGATGAAAGTGCAGCTGCACCGGGTTGGACTCGATGGGAAGGGCGACGTCCGCCTGACCGATCCGAAGTTCACTCATACGGTTTCGCTGTCGGCCGACAGCAGGTTCATCGTCGACGTGTTTCAGACGCACAACGATCCGCCGGCATCGCAGCTGCTCGACGGCAGCGGCAAGATGCTCAAGGCCCTGACTGCGAGCGACATGACGAAGTTCACGCAGAGCGGCTTCAAGAAGAGCGAGCAGTTCACGTATCTGGCAGCGGATGGCAAGACCACCCTGTACGGGATGATTTCCTTTCCTTCGAATTTCGATCCGTCGAAGAAGTACCCCTCGCTCGCGTCTGTCTATGGCGGTCCCGGCTCCGGGGTGACCACCGAGGCCTTCGCGTCGGCCAACCCCACAGCCGAATATGGCTTCCTGATGTTGCAGCTCAGTTCGCGATCCGCGCCCGGCATGGGCAAGCGCGCGCTGGATGCCGCGTACCTCAACCTTGGCGTGACCGAGATGGACGACATGGCGCTGGGCGTGAAGGCACTGTGGAGCCGGCCGTACTTCGACAAAGATCGCGTCGGCATCTACGGGACGTCGTACGGCGGCTATTCGTCCGCGCTCTCGATCCTGAAACACCCGGATGTCTGGGCGGCGGCATCCGCCTCATCCTCGGTGACGTCCTGGTATCACTACGACTCGATCTATACCGAACGATACATGTGGATTCCCCAGGAGAACCAGGCCGGATACGAAGCGGGCAACGCGATGAACCTTGCGAAGAACCTGCAGGGCCGGCTCCTCATCTACTACGGCACGGCGGACAACAACGTGCATCCCAACAACTCGATGCAGCTCATCAAGGCGCTGCAGGCGGCCGGCAAGAGCTTCGAATTACAGGTGGGGCCCGACGCCGGTCACACCGGCGTGAACAACAGCCGCATGATGGAGTTTTTCATCGAGAACCTGGTCATGCGGCCGGAGCGGTTGAAGGGGGCGTAGGGGGCGGTGGTTTCATGACTTCAGTGTTCGGCCCCGGCGAGCTGTTCTTTTGAAAACAGGGTTTGGCACGATGGGGGTCGGGTCCACGTCGTCAGGAGTAGACGAAACTTCGCCCGCGCGTTTCGGGTGGCCAATTCCGGCGGCGTAGAGTACCGACTCGGTGATGCCATTCAGCCCGAGATCCCTGTCCGCTACGCGGTCGTCCAGCGCAGCGGATGAAAACGGAGCGAGGCCCAGCCACGTTGCTGTAAGGCACAGCGTCTGGCACACGTGGCCCGCTTCGAGCAGCACCGACCTGTATGCACGGCTGTATCGATATCGAGATATCGCCCGCTTGAACGATGCGCTCAGCAGAATCAACGCGGCTGCGTCGTTGTACCAGTACTGTTGAGGCAGGTACCGCTCGACCCGGGCTCTTGGAATCCCTCGCCTGACTTGGGCCAGCCGGTGAGAATCACCCTGGTAATAGTAGATGCCGCGCTGGAGTCCGTCGATTCGATAGGCGACGACGTACAGGTCGATCGTCATTCGCGCGCCACCGGATGGTGAGGTGCGGATCGGCGATGCTGGCGCTCCCTGCGGTGTCAGCCACCCCTGGATGCCGCCGGCCAGTTGCAGCAGGGTGCTCAGTTTGCCCACGGAGACCGATTCGGCTGAAAAGCGGCGAAACGTGCGGCGAGCGAGCAACGTTGTAGGAAATTCCCCGGTCATTGGCGTCACCGAGAGGGAGTGCCTCACGGCCCCCTTGTAGGGCTTCACCGATTCGGCCGCGCCAAGGCCTCGCGGTGTGTCAAGCCGCAGGGTGCCTCCTACGGAGTCCCGATAACGAACGTTCTGCGTCGCGGTATGAAAGAAACCGGCCTCCGGATTCCATTCTCCCAGTTCATCCATGACTGCTTCTGCTGGTGGGAGTGGCCGCGCGGCGTCATACAGAATCTTGCCGCGCCGGAGGCGCGCCAGAGCGCGGTCTACGCGTGCCCGGGTCTCGCCCGAGCACCGGCCGTAGATCTCGGACGCTGTCGACGGCCAGGTGCAGGCGCCGGCGACAAGGCAGAGCAGTGAGTCACCGGTGGCGGACGTCCCCAAGGCGTAGTTGCGCAACACCACCGATCCCCGTTCCCAATACGCAACCACATGCCGAGACCGGACAAGGCACACCGATGAACTCACTGCTCGCATCGACCAAGCTCACATATGCGTCTGGCTGGGCAGCTCGCATCCGTCTTCGACCAGTTTCCTGAATCCACCGGTCCTGGTGACGAGGATCTCCAACTTCTTCACGCCAGGATTCCGTGACTTCAGGTAGTTCAGTTGTTCCTCGAAGAGCTTCAGAGCCCCGCGTATCGTGGCCAGTGCAATGGCGTCCTGTCCCTTAAACTTTACGATGCCCTTTGGCTTCGGTCTCACGCCTGCTGCTGCCTTCTTGGCCACTTTCTTCGCTGCCCTCTTCGCTGCTTTCGCCATTCAGTCGTCCTCTCTCATCGGTTGACGGTCAGTGGAGTTCCCAATTCGCCCAGAAGCTTGTTGAACCTCGGGTGGCCCCTGAGCGGAGCCACACGTGGATCGACACCCAGCCACAAGAGACGCCCGCCCCGCTGCGAGACGGCGCGTTCCAGCAGTCCCAGCGCGCGTTCGTGATCCTGCAAGGCTACGAACACGTACGCGAAATCCTGATCTCCGACAGCACGCGGGGAGCGTCGCTGTTCGTGGGACAGGCGGTCGAGAATCGTCACTGCGCCCGATCGATCTCCGGACGCCGCGAGTGTCCGTCCGAGCTCGGCAAGTATGGAGAAATCGTGAGACGCGTCAAACGCGACAGCGAGTTCCTGAATCGCCTCGGGATAGCGCCCAAGGGCGGCGTAGCTTCTCGCTAGCCCCACTCTGCGCCCGGCTACATCCAGGGGGCGGTCGAGAAAGTGGGTGACCGCGTCCTCATAGCGACCGAGGTAGTAGAGCGCGAACCCGAGGTTGGTGTACATCTCCGGATCGAGAGGGTCAAGGGCCAGCGACTCTTTCGCGAGCGTCAGAGAGTCGCTCAGGCGCCCTGACGCCCCAAGGAACCGTGTGTAGCGATTCCGTGTGTCCATGTCGTTGGGATTCAGTTCCATGGCACGGGCATAACCGGTGCTGGCGCTTTCCCAGTCCCAGTGGAGGCGGAACCGCACATCGGCGTGGATCAGGGCTGCCTCAGCCGACCACGGCGACTCTCGGACGGCGGCTTCAGCGGACATCGTCGCCAGGCGCCGCTCTTCATCGCGCGAGAGGTCGCCTAGTCCGCCAAGGCTCATGTAAGTCTGCGCCAGGGTCGCGTGTGCGTCGGCAAACTGCGGTGCCAGGCGAACGGTTTCTTCAAGCAGCTTGCGAGCCTCCCGAAGGGGGTCGAGGCGATAGTCCTCCAGCAGGAAGCGTCCCCGCAGAAACAGATCCTGCGCGGCCGGTTCGGGAACGTATCGCGCGGCGAGCTGATTGGCCTCGATGACGCTGACCTTGAGGTCCAGCGCCCGAATCAGATCATCTACCGCCCGCTTTTGAGCCGCGAAGAACGTTGACTCAGGCTCCTCATAGTTGCCGCCCCACACCAGCACTCCGGTCCCCGCTCGCAAAAGCCGGGTGGAAATTCGCAGTCTGTCACCGACCTTCTGAACCGAGCCTTCAAGCCACGCGTCGGTCGTCAGGCCCGCTGAAGCACTCCCGCGTTGGTCGACAGATGCAGCCGGGCGGATGGCGAGAGCCTTAATCGCTCCCAACTGCGACATCAGGCCTTCGGTGAAACCAGCCGCAAGATAGTCCTGGTTGACGTCTCCCGTCAGGTTCTTCATCTTGCGGACACCAATCGTGCGGATTGTTTCATTCCCTACGGCGGTGCCGTTCCGCAGCTGCCAGACAGTGGCGGCGCCGATGACCGCCAGAGCGCACGTCGCAATGATCGATGCAATCAGATACGGTGGCGGCCTTCGGCCAGGTGCGTTCAGCAAAGCCGTCTCGAATTCGTCGGCGGTCTTGAAGCGCTCCTCAGGCCTGGGCTCCAGCGCCCGCTCGAGCGCTGCGATGAACCACGGCGGCAGGTCGGGGCGAAGGTCTCTCAGTCGCAGGCGCGCGCCGGTCTTGTGGTTGTTCAACACATCCACCACAGACCGGCCTTCTACGGGATAGCGCCCGGTCACCATCCTGAAAAGGAGCACTCCCAGGCTGTAGATATCGCTTTGCCTGTTGCTGTCTGCGCCCCGAAGGACTTCTGGCGCCATGTAGAGGGGCGTCCCGGTGGTTGGCCCGGGCAGGGGGGGCGCCAACTGGTCCCGGCCCGCGCCAAAATCCATCATGACGATGCGTCCGCCAGCTTCGCGCATGACATTCCGCGTCTTGATGTCCCGGTGGACCAGTCCCTGTGCGTGAACGGCCGCCAGGGCGCCGCACAGGTCGGTTCCAATCAGCGCGGCTTCGCGCGCACTCAGCGGGCCGTCCTGTTGCAGCACATCTTCGAGCGTGCGGCCCTCAATCAATTCCATCCACAGGCCCACGCGCCCTTCGATGAGGTCCGCGCCAAAGACCGTGACCACATGTGGATGACGAATGCGCGCGAGGAGCTGTCCTTCGCGCAAAATCTCTTCACCGTTCGACAGGTTTCCCCGGATGAGCTTGAGGGCGACTTCGCGGTCGAGCTGGACGTCGCGCGCGCGATACACGCTGCCGAAGCTGCCGGCGCCGACCAGTTCGCGGATGTCGAAGGACCCCCATCGCGTCCCGATGATCGGGTCAATTGCTGGAGCGTCGGACTCTTCCAGACCGGGTCGGTGTGTGTCAGCGACGCCTGCCAGCAGGCGCAACTGGCGAATCAAAGTGCGGTCATTGTCGGACCCCGCCGTCGTCTCGGCTTCGCCCCAATCGACATCTCGACCGTCCGCGACGGCCTCGGCCAGATCAAGCAAGCGCGCGGGTTCAGGAGCCATTGCGCATATGCTCCGCGAGCCGGACCAGCGATCGGCTGACCGCCATGCGCGCGGCATCGGCGGTGGGCTTGCCCAGCATGATGGCCAGCTCCTGGAAGCTGAAGCCCATCTCAATCCGCGCCACCACGGCCTGTCGCTCGTCCTCCGTGAGTTTTTGCAGGGCCGCCTCGTAGTTCTCCACGGCCTGACGGCCAATCGCCAACTCGAGGGGGGACTCTCCACCCGCCGGCGTGTGTTCGCTCAATTGGTCTACGGCCGGGCGGCGTGAGACGCGCCGGCACTCGTCGCGTATGCGGTTCATCACTGCTTGCCGCAGGTAGGCGCGCAAGGCGCCATCGTTCCTGAAATCGAATGTCCGAAGGTTGCGAAAACTCTTGACGACGGTGTCCTGCACCAGGTCTTCGGTCTCGGCCAGGTCCCGGGCCCAGCGGGGAAGGCGGCCTCGCGCCCAGCGCCGCAATGCCGGCACGTACCTCCTCAACAGCGCATCCAGCGCCTCGTGATCGCCCGCGCGCACGCGGTCCAGCAGATCGGCTGACGACTCAGAATCCATTGGCAGTATCGGAAATGTCCGCCCTGTTGGAAATTGGCGGACCGATGATACCCGCAAACGGGAACGAGACGCCGCCGGCGTGCGCGATCGAACGGGGAATCGCAGCAGCCGCCCAGGCGCCGGATCTGACAGCTTGCCGCAGATGGGTCGGCGCGGCGGACTAACGAGTGGGGACAGCGATTGCACGGCGGTTTGCAGCTTCGGCGATGACGGCATCCAGGGGACTGGCCGAAGAGCCGAGGATGGCACGCGCATCCGCAGCCGTAATTCCAAGTGTGGCGAGGTCCGTCCTCAGCGTCTGACAGAGCCGCTCCATCCTTCGATACAGCGACTTCTGGTCACGCCGCTCGTCGCGGCTGATCTCGGCCACCGAGTCACTGGTCACAAAGCGCCGCGTCAGCAGACGCAAATCATCGGCGGTCAATCGATTCAGACTCCTCAGCAGAGCGGCCCGCATCACTTCGCCGCGCTGACTGGCCCGCGCAGACTCCAACAAGGCTTCCGGATTCTGCGTCGTGCAGGGCAGCGAGAGCGCCGCTTCCAGCGGGAGAGGCCGCCGCCGCGGCCGGGCCGGCGCCACAACTGACTCGGCTTCCTCCAGGGTCTCTTCCGCGACCGTTCCTCGGAGTCGAACCGCCTCGAGTGCCTCGTGCAGGGACATCCCGTCGCGGCGCGTGAGGCGTTCGATCAGTACTGCCGTCTGCCCCGATCCACGCGCGCGCCTGGATGGCCGCCACTTGCCAAGGTCCCGAACGCGCTGGTCCAGCACACAGCGATCACCAACGGAAACGAGGTAGGAGTGGAGCGAGCCGCGTCCGCGAAATTGCTTCAGCACGGCGCCATCTCTCCGCAGCAGCTTCAGCCACATTTCAGATCTCAGGTCTTCGGCCTCAGCGGGCGAAAGCCGGCGGCGGCGGGCAGTGAATCGGGCCGCCCTGGTTGCGGCTTCCACCCAACCGCAGTGTTCGGTGTTCCCACAATTCACCTGCGTCTCGAGCACGATGTCTCCTCCCGCCACAGCCGCTCATCGGCCGTGGTTGCAGGAGGAAACGCCCGGCCAGGAAAAACCGAACAGTTCGAGGTTCGAGGTTCGAGGTGGCTTCGCGACTTGTCTTAGCCGACGATGACCTTGCGGACGCCGCGGTCTTTGAGGACCGCGGGCAGGCGTTTGCGGTGATCGCCCTGCAGCATCAGGTTCTCGCCTTCGATGCTTCCGCCACATCCCAAGGCGGCCTTCAGCGCCTTGAGCCACGCTTCGAGTTCACCCGGCGACAGGCCAAGCTGCTCAACCAGCGTAGCTTCTTTTCCGCCGCGTCCGGAACGCTCCATACGCACCACTGCACGGGCCGGCGTGTTGGCCCGCAGTGTCGCCGAGTCATCGTCCACGGCGTCCGAAGGGGAAGTCCCCTCGGACGCTTCAATGCCGAGCCGCTTATCGAGTCCTGCAAAGGGATGGTTCTTCATGCAGACGAACCTCGAACCTCGAACCTCGAACCTCGAACCTCGAACCTCGAACCTCGAACCTCGAACCTCGAACCTAGAACTGACTCCACAGGTACTGATTCGTCACCTCGTGGTGGAACTGGACTTCGGCGATCTTGATCCGTGAGCCAAGCGCCTTCGGGCATCGATCGGCAGACGCGACTTTCGCGTCGATGAACCGCTGATGCACTTCGTCGCCCAGCAGTTCAGCCATGAACTTGCTGCCCTTGAAAAGGCGAATGGCGTCGTAAATGTTGTCTGGCAGGAACTTCGTACGCGATCGGCGCGTCTCGGCATCCTCGTCACCCAGCGGTCCTTCCAGGCCCGTGCGGAAGAGGGAATAGAGCACCAGGTACGGGTTGGCGTCGGGAGCAATGGAGCGCACTTCCACCCGTGCCGATTTTTCGTTGCCAATCGGGATGCGCACCATCGCCCCGCGGTTCACGGCCGACGCCTTGATCTGGTTCGGCGCTTCGTAATGCGGGTCCAGACGCCGGTAGGCGTTCACGCTGGGATTGAGTGGGAGGCAGATCTCCTGACCGCTGGCCAGGATGCGATCGATGAAGTTCCACGCGCCCTTGGAGATCTGATCCTGTCCCTTGGCGTCATAGAAGATGTTCTTGCCGCCCTTGGAGATCGACATGTTCGTGTGCATGCCGTTGCCATTGACGCCGGTGACCGGCTTGGGCAGGAAGCTTGCGGTCATGTCCATGCGGGCGGCCACCTGCCGGCAGACCAGCTTGTACAGCAACACCTGATCCGCGGCGATGTTGACCTCGGTGTACGAGTAGTTCATCTCGAACTGCGAGGGTGCCACTTCGGGGTGGTCCTTTTCGTTCGAGAATCCGAGCGCGCGCTGCACCTCGGCCGCCGTGTCGATGAACGTGCGGAGCGCGTCGCCTGGCAGCGAGTGGTAGTAGCCGCCGATGCTGATGAACTCGAACCCTCCCGTCTCGTGGTAGTGCCGTTCGGCGTCGCGACCCTTGAAGAGGAACCCCTCGATTTCGTTCGCGGCGTTGAACGTAAACCCCTTCTCGAACTGCTTGGCCGAATACGCCTTCAAGCGCGCGCGAAGGTCCGCGATGTAGGGAGTGCCGTCCTTCTCGAGCACATCGGCGAACGCCAGCACCTTGCCCGGACCAAACACGTCTGACGGCAGCCAGTAGAACGCGGGCCAGTCGATGGCCAGGCGCAAGTCTGATTCAGCCTGCTGCGAGAATCCCCGGATCGAGGATCCATCAAACGTCAGGTTGTCGGCGGACCTGAGCAGAAATTTCTTGTCGTAGTCGAGCATGTGCAGCCGGCCTTCGAGGTCGGCAAAGCACACGGTCACGGCCTTGATGCGCTTTTCGTCGTGCAGGTACTTGAGGTGCTTCTCGCGCATCTTGTCTGGCGAGACACGTTTGAGCCGGGCCTCCTTGGTGGCCAGATTCATTTCTTCGAGCTTGTCGTACGGGATTTCAAGGAAATCGCGAAGCGGGGCGGTGGCCATGATGTCGAGTCTCCTGGGAAGAGGAAAAGAAGTTATACCACATAAACCTGGCGACGGAGCGTAGGGGACTTGCCATTAAGCTTTAATCTGATGTCATTAAGTATAAATGTCATCAAAATAATAAATTATAAATAACAAATCATAAATCACCCCAGGCCGTCATTTGACCCGCGGCCGCACACGTTGTATCCTTACATCCGGATTTACGGATTAATGACTGCCGCGCCCGCCATTCTCGATTCGCTTTCGGCCCTGGCTGATGTCACCCGCTGTCGCATGTTGACGGTGGTCGAGTCGCATGAGCTGACCGTGTCCGAGTTGTGCACGGTGCTCCAGTTGCCGCAGTCCACTGTCAGTCGTCAGTTGAAGATCCTGGCCGACGCCGGCTGGCTCGCGTCACGACGTGATGGCACCAGCCGGTACTACACCTTGGCTCTCGATGATGAGTCACGGGCACAGGTGTGGCGGATTACGCGGGAGCAGTTGGCAAGTCGTCCCAGTGCCGGGCAGGACGAGCGCCGGCTCGAACGCGTGCTGAAGCTGCGGACGGCCGCCTCGCAGAAATTCTTCGCGTCAACGGCCGGGCAGTGGGATCTGGTGCGCGCCGACTTGTTCGGAAGTGATTTTCTACCCACGTCGCTCTTGAGTCTGCTTGACGACGCATGGGTGGTTGGCGACCTTGGCTGCGGTACCGGATTGGCCACGGCCGCGATTGCTCCACACGTCGGGCGCGTCATCGGCGTGGATGCGTCCGAAGAAATGCTCGGTGCGGCGCGAACGCGACACTCCTTGCTGAAAAACGTGGACTGGCGTGCCGGCACGCTCGAGGCATTGCCCCTCAAGGACCAGACCCTGGATGCCGCCGTGCTGATGCTGGTGCTTCATCACGTGCCTTCACCGGTGGCGGCCCTGACGGAAAGCTTTCGCGCCCTCAAACCGAGCGGGCGAGTCCTCATCGTGGACATGGCTCCGCACCATCACGAGGACTATCGACAACAGATGGGGCACGTCTGGCTGGGTTTTAGTGACGACCAGGTCCGCAAGTTCCTGACACAAGCCGGTTTTGATCGCGTGAAGGTAACGAATCTGCCCGAGGACCCCGGCGCCCGAGGCCCGGGGTTGTTTGTGGCCACAGGACGCCGTAAGAGTTAACCGTACACAAGGAGAGAGTGATGACGACCGCAACGATGACTGCACACCCGTTTGATCTGGCGAAGGCCGCCGGACGACAACCGTTCAAGGTGGCCGACC
The DNA here is from genome assembly GCA_046597705.1 of Vicinamibacterales bacterium. GTDB lineage: Bacteria > Acidobacteriota > Vicinamibacteria > Vicinamibacterales > SCN-69-37 > SYFT01. The sequence continues at coordinate 12,521 of JBKJJZ010000008.1, forward strand.
TCAGTCTGGCCGAGTGGGGCCGCAAGGAAATTCGCCTCGCTGAGCAGGAGATGCCCGGCCTGATGTCGATTCGCGCCGAGTACAAAGGCCAGCTGCCGCTGCAGGGCGCGAAGATCATGGGCTCGCTGCACATGACGATTCAGACCGCCGTGTTGATGGAGACGCTGGCGATTCTCGGCGCCGATGTGCGCTGGGTCTCGTGCAACATCTTCTCGACTCAGGATCACGCCGCTGCCGGTGTGGCCGTGGGCAAGGAGGGCACCGCCGGGAACCCGCGCGGCATCCCCGTGTTTGCCTGGAAGGGTGAGACGCTCGACGAATACTGGTGGTGCACCGACCAGGCGCTGATGTGGCCCGATGGTTCGGGTCCGAACATGCTGCTCGACGACGGTGGCGATGCGACGCTGTTGATTCACAAGGGCGTGGAGTTCGAGAAGGCGGGCGCGGTGCCGGCGTTCGACGAGGACAAGGACCCCGAAGAGTGGGGCGTGATTCTCCAGCTGCTGCGCACGCAGCTCACCGCAAACCCGGGCCGTTTCACGAAGATGGCCAAGGACATCAAGGGCGTCACGGAGGAAACCACCACGGGTGTCCATCGCCTCTACGAGATGATGAACGCAGGCACGCTCCTGTTCCCCGCGATCAACGTCAACGACTCGGTCACGAAGTCGAAGTTCGACAACCTCTACGGCTGCCGGCACTCACTGACCGACGGCATCCTGCGCGCAAGCGACGTCATGCTCGCCGGCAAGGTGGCCGTCATCTGCGGCTATGGCGATGTGGGCAAGGGCTGCGCGCAGGCGCTGAAGGGCCAGGGCGCACGCGTCATCATCACGGAAATCGATCCCATCTGCGCACTGCAGGCGGCGATGGAAGGCTACCAGGTCACGGTGCTCGACGACGTCATCAAGACGGCCGACATCTTCATCACGGCCACCGGCAACACGAACATCCTCACCGTTGACCACATGCGCCAGATGAAAGACAAGGCCATCGTGGGCAACATCGGCCACTTCGACAACGAGATCGACATGGCCGGGCTGAAGAAGCAGGGCGTGGAGCGCATCAACATCAAGCCGCAGTTCGATGAGTTCGTGTTCCCTGATGGGCACAGCGTGCTGGTGCTGGCCGAAGGCCGGTTGCTCAACCTCGGATGCGCCACCGGCCATCCAAGCTTCGTGATGTCGGCGAGCTTCAGCAATCAGGTTATCGCGCAGATTGAACTCTTCGCGCACACGGACAAGTACGAGAAGAAGGTCTACGTGCTGCCGAAGCACCTTGATGAGAAGGTGGCGCGGTTGCACCTGGACAAGCTGGGCGTGAAGCTGACGAAGCTCTCACCCGAGCAGGCGAAGTACATCGGCGTGCCGGTGGACGGACCCTACAAGCCGGATCACTATCGCTACTGACGCAACAGGTCCGAGGGTCCGCAGGTCCGTAGGTCCCATGGTTCTCGGAGGCCGGGTCTTTAGACCCGGCGATATTTCACGGCGGCGGGGAGAATTCTCCTCGCCGCCTTCTTTTGTACCTCGATGACAGGAGTCGAGAGACTACGGCAGGCGGTTATACTTCTTTGAGCCGCTCTCTGTCCTTACAAACACATGCCTGTTGACCTTTCCGGAACTGAAGAGCTGACCCGGCAGGCTGTCGCAACGTATTGGCGTACGCTCGAGGAACAGAGGGGGAGACAGGCTGGCGGCAATGCAGTTGACCGCGGCCGAAGGGCGGCTGTCACCGGCGGCAAGCAGATGGATGGATTCTGCTCGCTCATCCGACACGTACTCTTGATCAACGGCCTCAAGGACAGTCACGTCCTTACGACGGCCAAGCTCGAGCTGCCCGGCTTCTTTCGGCCCACCAAAAAATGGGACCTGCTCGTTGTCCATCATGGGGTGTTGTTGGCCGCGATGGAGTTCAAGTCGCAGCGAGGACCATCGTTCGGCAACAACTTCAACAACAGGACCGAGGAGGCCGTCGGCACCGGTCACGATTTCGCAACAGCCTGCCGTGAGGGAATCCTGGGCAGCAAGCATCCGATGCCTTGGCTGGGTTGGGTCATGCTGCTTGAAGACTGTCCTCGGTCCAATGCCTCTGTCGGTGTCGCCGAACCACACTTCCAGGTGTTCAGAG
>JBKJJZ010000043.1:0-4397 GCA_046597705.1 Vicinamibacterales bacterium
TTGTGCTCGGGGACGCGCGTGCCCGCCTGGAGAGCGGTCAGGACAACCCGGAGGTCGTCGTACTTGAACAGGGTTCTGGCATTGTGACCAGTACTCCAGGTCGTCTCAGCTTTCAGCCGATGTACTTCGGCCGGCAGATCGAATTCCATGTAGGGATCTGCCATCGGTGGTGTGTGAGGGCGACGATGGGGCTCGTGTTCGGGAGTATCAGACATCAGAAACCTCTATCTCGATCCCGTGGCATTTAAGTTTCTTCCATAGCGATATATTTCTCGGGGTTTTGATGAAAAAGGCTGGCACATTCTTCACTGTCGAAATAATAAGTCTTTCCTTGATACTCCATCGTCCCGGCAGCATCCTGTTCATTAACTTTCATGCCGCAAACCGGATCGGTATGTTCGTTCATTGCTCTCCTCCTTTAGGGGCGGGCAAGTTCTTGTGTAGTTTTACATCTGTTGTCATCGGATAAACCTCTCAAGAATACCGTATCGCCCTACATGAGCGGACCAGCCAGCGCAAACAGCCGCGTCACAACCCGGCGCCATCCGGAACGGGCCCGCCAGTCCTCTAACGAGAACGGCACGCAGTCGGCCCGATCCGTCGCAAACATCTGCGCCATCTGCTCGCCCACAGCAGAGCCATGGATCTCGACGTTGATCTCGGCGTTCCGCCGAAGACTCAGGGCATCCAAGTTCGTCGAGCCCACGAGCGACCAGCAGCGATCGACGACGATCGTCTTCGCGTGCATCATCACCCCGCGCCAGTGCCAGACCGTGATCCCGGCCTCCAGCAGCCGTCCCAGCAGATGTTCGGTCGCGAGGCCGACGAAGAAGGGATGGCTGGCAGGAGGCAGGATCAGTTGGACATCGACACCCCGTCGCCTGGCCGAGACGAGCGCATCGGCTACTGGCGCCGTCGGCACACAATATTGGTTCGTGATGAGCACCTCCGCACGCGCCGCCGCAATGACAGCGAGCAGCGTCCGCTCGGTACAACGCCGCCCCGGTTCGTCCGCCAGCACACGGACCGGCACCTCGCCGCCGACGACCGAAACCGGCATCGGTGGGACCGTGGGCGCACGGCGCCGCCACGTCAGCGCAAAGGCATCCTGCCAGAGCCGCTCGAACGCCTCGGCCGCGTGCGCAGCCGCGCCGCCTTCGACGAGTACGGCCGAATCGCGCCAGGTGCACGACCGGACGCAGTTGCCGAGCCACAGATCGGCGATGCACAGGCCACCCGCGACCAGCCGCGTCCGATCCTGCACGAGGAGCTTGCGATGATCGCGCCACGCACGCAGGTATCTCAACGTGGGTCGTGGAGGGTTATAGATGCTCAGCCGTGCGGGTGAATGGCCGAACCGCCAATGCAGCGAGAACAGACTGAGCGGATCACCAAAGGGATCGTGGAGAATGCGAACGTCCACCCCCTCCTGTGCGCGCTGCCTGAGCACCCGTCCATAGGCATGCCCGACCGCGTCGGCCCGGATGATGTAATTCTCGAGGAGGATCTCCTGGTCGGCACTTTCGATCAGGTCGAGCATCGCAGTAAACGTGTCGGCCCCGTCTCGCAACAGTCGCACGCGATTCGTGCAAGTCAGAGAACGTCCAGACACTTTGGTGAGCTGGGCCTGGAGTTGAGGATCGAGCGGTCCAATCGGGTCCAGGCGTCCCGGGGACTCGATCACCTCGAATGGTGGCTGGGTCCGCTGTTCGCATGCGTGCTCGCGACCGGGGCCGCACATCTCGCAGCATTGCTTGAGGAGCACCCGGACGCGAGCGGCGGAGTCTACGGCCGATTCAGCCACGGTCGCAAGTGATTGATGAACACGTCAATCACGTCGATTCGAGGTCGACGCTGGGCGTCACCGGCGGTGCGTCGGCCTTTCGGAGGGCTTCCGTCGTCCAGTAGTCGGGCCGGCCGTGATGCTCGTAGATGCTCTGCTCCTGCAGCCGGTCGAGCTGCTTCTCGGCGTCGTACGGAGGAGCATCCTTCAGGGCCTGGAGGGTTACACCAACCGAAACACTCCGCGCGTCCCAACTGACGGCAGTCAGCCACGCCGGCGTGACCAGCACCTTATGCCCAGCCCACCAGTGCCCGGTTTCGACGATCACGTAGCGAATCGCCCAGGTGTCCTCATCCACGAGATAGTCCACCACGTGGCCAAGGTCGCCGTCGGTCGCGTGGACTCCGTAGCCCACGACGGCACGGCAGCTGCGCAGATGGCACCCGGATGAGGCGGTGTCCTTAGTCCCGTAAGGAACGGTCTCGGCGGAGAGCGGCCAGACGCCGCCCGCGCTCAGCGGATAGCCGGTCATGCCGCCCAGGCCCATGCCACCCCAGTAACTCGGGTAGACGAAGTACTTGAAGTACTCGGTTTCCTGCTGGCGAGACACGGGTTTCATCGTGTCGATACTCGGCGCGTGTTCCAGCTGACTCTTCGTGAGAGCCGCCGGCAACTGCTGTCGTAGCCAATCAGGATGACCAATGGCCAGCGGCGAGACCAGCACCTTGCGTCCCGACAACCAGCCCCCCGTATCGACGACGAAGTAGCGGATGGTCCACGCTTCGTCATCGAAGTAGAGGTCGTCCACGGTGCCGATGAGGCCATCAGTGGCGTGAATCGCGTACCCTCGGAGATCCGCGACGTTGCGTAACGGACTGCGTTGTGCCGGATGCATCTGAGCCATCGTTCATCGTAGGACGGGCTTCCCGCATCGTCTGTGCTCTTGTGAACAGCTCGTGAGAGGTGCGCGACCGGTTCAGTCGAGAATGATCGGCGGCATCGGGCAACTCATCGACGCCGATACCGCGCGCAGTAGTTCACCTTCCGAGGCCGTGGCTTGATGGTCGGCAGCGATACATGCGACGGCGGCCTCCAGGACCCTCCGCTTCACTTGTGGCGCGGCCTCGTCCAGTTCGTCAAGCACATTGTCGAGTTCGGCCAGGCCGCAGTCTTCGGCCGAGAGGATTTGCGCGTCGGTCAGCCCGAGCGCCGCCATCGCCAGTCCAAATGCGTAGCCCGCCTTGTTGGCATCTCGCTGCCCGACATAGGCGAGCGTCGACATGAGCAGTTCGCACTGAGTTCGCACGGCCGAGACTGACTGGAACCTGACACGCGTCTGCCCGCCGCGGCCAAGGACGGCCTCGACGTCCCTGGCCAGGATGCGATGCAGGGACCATTCAAAGAGATCAATTCGGCTGTCGGCGTCGATCACAGCCACGACATCGCGTTCAAAGATGGCACGCTGCGCTGTGGTGAGGGGGCGCAGTGACGGAAGGGCGATCTCGAGGAGGGGCAGCCGCATCTTGGCGTCCAGTGAAGCCAGGGCCGGCAACAGGCGCGTGGTTTCGTCGAACACACCGCGGTCGGTATGGGCCTTCAGATAGGCGAGTTGTTGCTGGCGAATATCCGGCTGGGCATCGAGCAGCAAGCCATAGACGATGGCTCGTGCGCTGAACGTTTCGCGCGCCGACGTCACGAGCATCGGCGGCAGGTTCTCGATCAGCCGCGCGGCATAGTTCACATGGGCGGGCCCGGGCTGACCGATCGTGGCGACCGCACCGGCCAGACCTGACGACGGTGGCGCGGCGCCGCCCGCGAATCCGGACACGCCCGCCGGGCCTGCACTCGCGGTCGGTTCGACATCGGTCCGCTCGACGCTCTCCGGAAATTCGCCATTCCAGGACGGATCGATGCGGCGAATGCGTTCCTCCAGCGGGGGATGTGTCGCAAACATCGCGTTGAACCCGGACGTGGCGCCGCCAAAAAACATGTGGCTCGCGATTGGAGCATTGGGATTCCGAATCAGTGACCCGTTCGCGAACCCGCCGATCTTCTTGAGCGCGCCGGCGATGCCGTCGGGCTGCCGCGTGAACTGCACGGCAGACGCATCGGCGAGAAATTCTCGCTGCCGGCTGACCGCAGCCTTGATCAGGTTGCCGAACAATGTCCCGGCAAACCCAATTACCGCCAGGCCCGCGCCAATCGCCAGGATCGGAAGCCCATTGTCCTTCCCGCTCCGCGACCGCCTCCCGCCGCCGCTATAGAACGACATCCTCAGAACGAAGTATCCGAGCATGCCGATGATCAAGATGCCGTGGAGCAGGCCCATCAACCGTATGTTCAGCCGCATGTCACCGTTGAGAATGTGGCTGAACTCGTGCGCGATCACGCCCTGCAGTTCATCGCGGGTGAGCCGTGTCGCCGTGCCGCGCGTGACGGCGATGACCGCGTCGTTGGGTGTGAACCCGGCCGCGAAGGCATTGATGCCATCCTCCTGATCCATCAAGTACACGGGAGGGGTCGGCGTGCCTGACGCCAGCGCCATTTCCTCGACAACGTTCAGCAGGCGCTGCTCCGTCTGGTCGGCCGTTGTGGAGGTGAGCAGTCATCCTCC
>JBKJJZ010000054.1:0-28636 GCA_046597705.1 Vicinamibacterales bacterium
GCGCCCCTGAAGGGACGCCCTACGTAATTCACCCCGTTAAAACCGCTTCGTGATTCCCAGCGTGAACCCTGTCGCTCGTGGTGAATCCTTGACGTGTTCCACTAGCGTCACTGGCGAGGGGTTCCCGCCGGCGTGCGTGACGGAGTCGAACTCCAGGCTTGCGTAACGAACGTGACCCACGTGGGCGAAGACGTGGACGCTGGACGACGCCTTGACCCTGATACCGCCGCCTACATTGAGGGTGGTGCGCATCTTGTCGTAGTCATAGGTCGAGGAGCTTGCCGACGTTTTCAGCTCGTGCACTCGTCCCATGCCGCCGCCAACATCGGCGTACACCGACAGTCGGCCCAGTTGCACCTCAGGCACCACGCTGATGGCGAATCGATATGGCAGCGAGTACGCGAGTTCGGCCGGTTCGGAGGGAATCGAGAGCGACCACTCGAACGAATTGAACGCCGCGCTTCCTTCCACCGCCAGCGACCATCGGTTGGAGAGCCGGTGCCGCCAGCCCGCAAGGACCTCCACCTGCAGTCCATGGGCTTCGTTCTCGAACTGATCGGGTGTGCCGCCCGCGTAGTAGGTGTAGTACGGACGGAAGTCCGCATTCAAGCGGCCTGCGCCCACCCCCGCATACCACTGAGTCCCTTCATCCTGCGCCATCGCGGGTGAAGCAACAGAAAGCAACACACCAATCAAGACAGGTACTAAGCCACGACTCGTCATGACCCGCGACTATATCGCACGCTCGGAAGGCCCGCACACCCTCGGACTACAATCGGTCCATGCCCGTTGTTCCAGAGTCACTGCCCAGCGTGATCGTGTTTTGTGACGGGGCCACCAAAGGAAATCCCGGCCCCGGCGGCTGGGGCGCCATCGTCGTCTCGTCTGACTGCCGCGTCACCGAACTGGGCGGTGCGGCCCCGCACACAACCAACAACAAGATGGAACTGACGGGTGCGGTTCGCGCGTTGGAGTGCATCAAGGGAATCGACGGCCCCGTGGCTGTCTATACAGACTCGACGTACGTCATCAAAGGAATCCGCGAGTGGGTCTGGGCGTGGCGGCGCCGGGGATGGAAGACGGCCGAGGGCAATGACGTACTCAATCGAGAGTTGTGGGAGGAACTGTCGGCCCTGGTCACCGCGCGAGGCAAAGACACGATTGAGTGGCACTACGTTCGCGGACATGTGGGAACGCCCGGCAATGAACGTGTAGATACGATTGCCGACACCCATGCTCGAAGGGTTCCGGTGCCGCTCTATTCAGGCGATCTCAAGTCCTATGACGTCGACATTCTCGACGTGCCTGACGACACGTCTGTGCCCGCACGGTCAGCCGGTCCACGAAAAGCCAGGACCGTGGCACATTCGTATTTGAGCGTGGTTGATGGAAAGCCGACGCGTCACAGTACGTGGGCCGATTGCGAGCGGCGTGTGAAGGGCCGTTCAGGAGCGAAGTTCAAGAAGTCGGTCAGTCCCGCCGACGAACAGGCCATTCTTCGAGCCTGGGGCGTGGATCCTGGAGACCTGTGAAGAGACGCCAAACGCGCCGGATGGTGACCGGCCCGGAGAGGTTCTGCCCGTCCACGGGCTGTTGCTGGATCTTTTTCACCACGTCGAACCCGGCTATTACGTGCCCGAACGCGGCGCCGCCCTGGGCGTCTTCGAACCGAAGGCCGCCGTAGTCGAGTGTCGGCTGGTCGTCGAGCAGCACGAAGAAATCAGACGTGGCGGAATCGGGCGTGCCGCGGGCCATCGATACGACGCCGGTCACATGTTTGATGCCGGTGAGGTTCGTGCGTTCGAGCGGAATGGCGGGGAAGCCGTCATCGCGCTTCGCCGGATTGATGCCGCCCTGGATGATGTTCATCATGGGGCGGTTCGGCGGCGCGGGCGTGTAGTTGTCCTGCCGCGTCGCGCGATGGAATCGTCCCCAGTCGTACAGCTTCGCATCAACGTACCTGAGGAAGTTGGCCGTCGTGATAGGCGCGCGCTTCGGGTCCACGGCTATGTAGAACGTCCCCATCGATGTTTCGATGCCGACGCCGATCTCTCCCGGCTCCAGCGGGCTTGCGGGCGGCGGCGGGGTGTCGGGACTGGGGTCCAGGTTCGCGGATGGCCCGACCTCGAGCGCGACAGTCAGGGTTTTGGTTTGGCCAGCCGCGATCACCAAACCCGTACGGGTATACGTCGCATAATTGGCAAGTTCGAACTTGACCGCGTAAGTTCCGGGGACGATGTTGTCGACGCGGAAGGTGCCTCCCTCGGCCGCCGCGATTCCCCGGACGACCGCGGGCGGAGGGGCTTCAAGCGTCACAGTGGCACCGGCCAACGGCAGACCCGTTCGATCAAGCACCTTGCCTGTAATCACGGCGGTAGCCGGTGTGGCTGGCGCGGCCTGTTGAAACCCAAGGAACGACGCGACGAGCAGAGTCAGTCCCAGCATTGGCCGATGGTAGCATCGTGCCCATGAATCGCCGCACGTTCACCCTTGGCGCGCTGGGCGCTGGCGCAGTGGCCATCGTCTCGCCGCGGGATGCGGTCGCCGGATTGGTCCCCGCGGCGGGCAACCCGATCATTCCGGGTTGGTATGCCGACCCTGAAGCGCGCGTGTTTCCGGACGACGCCGGCAAGCCGACGTACTGGATCTACCCGACGTATTCCGCGCCCTACGACCAGCAGCTGTATCTGGACGCCTTCTCATCGACTGACCTCGTCACGTGGACGAAGCATCCCCGCGTCTTCGATGCCGCGTTCGTGATGTGGGCCCGTCGCGCCATCTGGGCGCCGTCGATCATTCGCAAGGCTGGCTGGTACTACCTCTTCTTCAGCGCGAACGATATCCAGAACGACGATCAGCGCGGCGGCATCGGCATCGCGCGAGCACGACGGCCCGAAGGGCCGTTCGAGGACTACTTGAAGCGGCCGCTGGTGGACAAGTTCCACAACGGCGCGCAGCCGATCGATCCGTTCGTGTTCGAGGACCCTGACGGGTCCGTGTATCTCATCTATGGCGGATGGCGTCATTGCAACGTGGCCAAGTTGAACGCGGATCTCACGGGGTTCGTGCCGATGGCCGACGGGTCAACCTTCAGGGAAATCACGCCGCAGGGCTACGTCGAAGGTTCGTGGATGTTCGTGAAGGACGGCAAGTATTACTTCATGTGGTCTGAAGGCGGCTGGACAGGCCCGAACTATGCGGTGGCCTACGCAATCGGTTCATCGCCGTTCGGCCCGTTCGAGCGCGCGGGCAAGATCCTTCAGCAGGACCCGGCCATCGCCACGGGCGCCTGTCACCATTCCGTACTCCGTGCGCCAGTCTCCGGCAAGTACTACATCGTCTATCACCGCCGGCCGCTCGATCGGACGGACCGCAATCACCGTGAGGTCTGCATCGATGAGCTGAAATTCGATGCGGCCGGTGCAATCCTGCCGGTGACGATCACCAATACCGGCGTGGCCGCCGATCCGGCGCGTTAGGGGGCGTATGGGTTCGAGACGGTTCGGCGTTCTCGTCATCGTGATGCTGCTCCTCGTCGGCAATTGCGGCGGCACTTCATCTCTTGTTGTTCGCGCACGCGAGAAAGTATTCGTGCTCGGGTTCGACGGGCTGGACCCCACGCTGGCGCGCAAGTGGATGGACGAAGGCAAGCTGCCGAATCTCAAGAAGCTTGCAGAGGAGGGCGCGTTCCGCACGCTCGGCTCTACGCAACCGTCAGAGTCGCCCACCGCGTGGTCCAGCTTTGCGACGGGCGTGAATCCCGGCCGCCACAACATCTACGATTTCCTGATTCGCGATCCGCTGACCTATGCGCCGGATTTCAACATGGTGCGTCGCGAGCCGCCCGAGTTTCTCTGGGGCCTGATTCCCACGAAGAAGCCGAAGGTCTTTTCCACTCGGGGCGGCACGTCCTTCTGGGTCGAAGCCGGGCGGGCCGGAATCAAATCGTCAGTCGTCACTGTGCCCGTGACGTTCCCCCCTGAAACCATCGAGCACGGCGAGATGCTGGCGGGACTGCCTGCGCCGGATCTGCGCGGAACCGTCGGAACCTGGTACGTCTTCGGCACTGACATCAGCCGCTTCGAGGAGTCGCAGTTTGCCGGCATCGTGAAGCCATTGCGCTTCGATAACGGGACCGCCACCGCTGAACTGTCCGGCCCTCCGAACCCGATCGTCAAACGCCAACTCGAAGAATTGAAGAAGGCCGCCCTCAGCGATGCCAACCGCACCACGATCGCGAAGCTCGAAACTCAGCAGAACCTTGCGGTGCCAGTGACGGTTCGCTGGCAGAGAGACAGCGGCGCGGCCACAATCGAAGTTGACGGGACCACGCTTCAACTCAAGACTGGTGAGTGGAGTGGCTGGGTGCCGCTTCGGTTCAAGCTCAATTTCCTGGTCACCATCCACGGGATGATCCAGTTCCACCTGATTCGCGCTGATGGTGAGTTGCGGCTCTACGGATCGCCTATCAACATCGATCCGCGCAATCCGCCGATTCCCATTTCGACTCCTGATAATCTGGCGCCCGATCTGGTGAAGCAGATGGGCTTGTACCGCACGCTGGGCTGGGCGGAGTCGGCGGACAAGCCGCTCAACGAGGGTTATCTCGATGAGGCGCAGTTCCTGTACGACGCCAACAAGGCGATGGACGACCGCGAGCAGCTGATCATGAAATCGCTCGACCGCGACGATTGGGAGCTGTTCGTTGCCGCGATTGAAACGACCGATCGGGTTTCGCACATGATGTGGCGGCTCATCGATGAGACCCATCCGATGTACGACGCAGCACTTGCCGCGAAGTATGGCCGCGCCATCGAAGACATCTACAAGCGTGCCGATGCCTTCGTCGGGCGGCTGCGCGAGCGTGTGCCCAAGGATGCCGTGTTTATCGTGATGTCCGACCACGGGTTTCATTCGTTCCGTCGCGGCGTCAATCTCAATACGTGGCTCGTGGACAACGGCTACATGACGTTTCAGGGCCAGGCTGGAGAGTCGAAGAAGACACTGGCCGACCTGTTTGGCCGGGGCCGGTTCTTCGAGGGCGTTGACTGGAACAACACGAAGGCGTACGCCGTTGGGCTGGGCCAGATCTATTTCAACCTGCGCGGCCGCGAGGGCAAAGGCGTGGTGTCATCGGGCGCGGAGTACGTCGCCTTGCAGAAGGAGATTCGCACGAAGCTCCTCGCGCTCGTCGATCCCAAGGATGGCAAGCCGGTCTTTCGCGATATCTATATGCGCGATGACATCTATCACGGCGAGTATCTTGCCAACGGTCCAGACCTTCAAGTCGGTTTCAACGACGGCTATCGGGTGGGCTGGCAGGACACACTGGGCGGCATCGCGGCCGCCGTGGTCGAAGACAACATGCTGAAGTGGAGCGGCGACCATTGCGCGACCGCCACTGAAATCAGCGGCGGTGTGCTGTTCATCAATCGTCCGCTGCGGAGCGAAGTGGCGCCGGGCATCATGGACCTCGCCCCGACGATCCTCAAACTGCTCGGCGTGCCCGTCCCAGCCGGCTTGGACGGCAAGCCCCTTCTGGATTCGAAAAACCCGTGAAGGACGTAGGCCCGTGAAGTACGTAGGCCCGTGAAGTACGTAGGGCGTCCCTTCAGGGGCGCCGTAATTTGGGCGGCTAAAGCCACGCCCTAAGGCGGATGCGGCACAATGCCAGCGTGAGTTCCGAGCCGCCCGCCGCGCATCAAGCGGACCTCGATCTGGCCAGAGCATGCGCTGCTGGTGATGAGGACGCATGGGAGCGCTTCATTCGCGAATATCGCCCCGTCCTTCATCGTGCCGCGGATGCGATGGCTTTCGGCGGTGCGGCGCGAGAAATCGCGGACGCGCTTTTCGGCGAACTCTACGGCCTCCGCGTACGCGACGGCGAACGGCAATCGTTGTTCCGCTACTACCAGGGGCGGAGCAGCCTCGCCACGTGGTTGCGCGCAGTACTCGCACAGCGGTACGTAGATCGCATTCGCGCATCGCGAAGGACAGAGCCGTTGCCCGATGAAGAATTCGCGGCAGAAGGGGCGGCACGTTTGTCGCCGGCGGCCGGAGAGGACTCGCGGTGCCGGGCTGCCGTCAGGGACGCACTCGAGGCCGCGCTTGCGGCGCTCGAGCCGCGGGATCGGCTCCGGCTTCGCTGCTATTACACACAGGAACTCACGCTTGCGGCGATCGGCAGGGTGTTCGGCGAGCACGAGGCCACCGCCTCGCGCCAGCTCGCCCGCGTCCGCAAGGATCTGCGTCTTGCGGTGGAAGGCCGAATGCGTGAGGCGCACCGTTACGAAGGCGCGCCGCTGGCCGACTGCCTGCGGCTGGTCATGAGCGACGCCGGCGACCTCGACCTGGGGACGCTCCTCGCAAGAACGCCCGGCGAGATCGTTCAGAATGAGAGAGACCACACGTGAGCACTGACGCCACTCGCGCACACGTCAACGCCGAGACGTTGGCGGCCTGGGCCGACCACGGCCTGTCGGCGGATGCTGCGGCCGCGGTGGAGCTGCACCTGTCGAACTGCGAGCGTTGTCAGGAGATGCTGGCCGCATTCGTTCGCAGCGCACCCACAGCCGGTGCGGTCGTGATCCCGTTCTGGGCGCGGAGACCTGTGCAATGGAGTGCCGCCGGACTTGCGGCCGCCGCGGCGCTGGTCGCCATGGTGTGGACCAGCCGGCCGCCTGCGGTGCCCACGCCGACCGCCACGGTCGCGAGCGTTTCAGCCAATTCGCCCACTCCAGTTCCGCCAGTTCTGCCAGTTGAGCACCAGTCTCGCGCCAACAAGACCGTCGAGAGGCGAGTCGAGCAGAAAAAGGAGTCTGCGCCCGCAAGGCCGGCAGCGATTCCGGCCCCGCCACCTCCGGCTGCTGTGACCGCCGCCGCACCCGTTATCGGATCCGTCGGCGCGTCCAGACCTGCTGAGCAGGCCCAGGCGTTCTCCATGGACGCGCTCTCGATCACTCCCCCCGTCGAGATCGTCGCCCCAGAACCTGCTCCTGCCGCAGCTGGGCGAACGGAGCTCAGTCAACCGCCCGTTCGAATGCGATGGCGCATTATTGCCGGCACCCGCGTCGAACGTTCGATCGACGCAGGGGTCACATGGACCGCGCTCCCAATTGAGCCGGCACTGACGACGCCACTCGAGGCCGGGGTCGCGACATCGCAGTCCAACTGCTGGCTCGTGGGCCGCGAAGGCGTGGTGCTGGTCACCAGCGATGGCCGGACGTTCCGCCGGGTGTCGCTTCCCGAATCAGTTCAGCTGGTCTCCGTGATCGCCACAGACGCTCTGCGCGCCACGGTGACGGCCGTGGACGGCCGGATGTTCTCCACCATCGACGGCGGCCTCACCTGGAAATGAAGCGGCGCCCCTGAAGGGACGCCCTACGGATGGACAGAGCGATGTACGTAGGGCGTCCCTCCAGGGGCGCCAAATTCGTACGTAGGGCGTCCCTTCAGGGGCGCCAAACTCGTACGTAGGGCGTCCCTTTAGTTTAGGGGCGCCAAACTCGCCCAGCCTAACGGCCATGCCCTCCTCCCCGCAAGGTTTCCGGCCAGCCTCGTTCTAAGGACGAGGTGCCTATGATCCGTCGTCCCATCGCGTTCTTGCTCAGTCTGTTTGTCTGGTTGTTGATGGTGGCAGCGCCCCGAAGCGCGGCCACTTCCCCTCAAGCTCAGTCCACCGGCGTCACGATTTCCGGAACCGTCGTGGACGGCTCGCTGTCCCCACTCTCCGGTGCGGTCGTCACGCTCAATCGTCAGGGCGCGGTGATTGCCCGCACTACGTCGGATGGCGGAGGCCGCTTTCGATTCGAGCGTGTGACCCCGGGTGATTACGAAGTGAAGGCGACCCACCCGAAGGCGCCGACGCTGGTACGCACTGTTCGCATCGGACCAGGCGCGAAGGCGGTGCAATTGCCCCTGGTCATGGCGGCGCCGCTGAAAACGTCTGATGCCAGGTCGGAAGCCGGGTCGCCGCCCAGTTCTGCTGCGATGCCCACTGCAACAATGTCGGCAGCCGCTCCGGTCGTTCAGGGCGCCGCTGCTGGTCGTGGCGGTGGCTCATACGATCAAACTCAGCAGTTGAACAGGGCGATAATCTCTTCCGAGTCGATCTACTCGCCGTATCCCGAGAGCCGCGACCGATACGATGGCGTCGAGCCGAACAAGTTCAAGAACACCATCGAACATCCGCTCTCCACGTTTGGTGCCGACGTTGACACCGCGTCATACGCGAACGTCCGCCGGTTTCTGTCGAACGGCCAGCTGCCTCCGACGGATGCGGTGCGGGTGGAAGACTTCCTCAACTACTTCAAGCCCGACTATGCGCAACCGCGCGGAGGGAAGCCTCTTGGGTTGACCACCGAGATCGGCGATTGCCCCTGGGCGCCGGGCCACAAGCTGGTGCTCGTGGGTGCGCGGGCCAGGGCCGCCTCTGCAGAGACGCGCGAAGGACGGAACATCGTCCTCCTCCTCGATGTGTCCGGTTCGATGGCGCCCGCCGATAGGCTGCCCCTCATCAAGACCGCGCTCGGCCTGTTTGTGGACACGCTCCAACCCGACGATCAACTCGCGATTGTCACCTACGCCGGCAGCAGCGGTGTGGCGCTACCGTCCACGCCGGTGCGGCGCCGGGATGTCATTCAGCGCGCGATTGCCAACCTCAACGCCGGCGGTTCCACCAACGGCGCGCAGGGGATCGTCACGGCGTATCGCATCGCGCGTGAGACCTACATCCCGGGCGGTGTCAATCGCGTGATGCTGGCCACCGATGGCGACTTCAACGTGGGCGTCACCGGAGACCGGGCGCTGGTGCAACTCATCGAACGCGAGCGTGACTCCGGCGTGTTCCTGTCCATCTTCGGTGTGGGCACCGGCAACCTGAATGACTCCGCGCTCGAGAAGATCGCCAACAAAGGCAACGGCCACTACGTGTATCTCGACTCGCTTCAGGAGGCGCGCCGCGTGTTGCTGCACGAGACCGACTCCGTCCTAGAGACCGTGGCGAAGGACGTGAAGTTTCAGGTGGAGTTCAACCCGGCACACGTCAAGGCGTGGAAGCTCATTGGCTATGAGAACCGCCTGATGGCCGCCCGCGATTTCAACGACGACCGCAAGGACGGCGGCGAAATGGGCGCGGGCCACACTGTGACCGTGCTGTACGAAGTGGTGCCGACAGGCTCGGGGAGCAACAGCCGGGACTGGCTGACAGTAAAGGCGCGGTACAAGGAACCCGAGGGCGACGTCAGCGCGATGATTGAACAGACCGTGCAGTTCGGAGGCCGCGTGCGGCACCTGCCATTTGCCACCGCGGTGGCGGAGTTTGGACTCCTGCTTCGGGATGCCGCAAGCAAGGCCGGCCGATGGGACGCGTTGTCGCGGAGTCTTGCGGCCGCAAGCGTCAGCGAGTCGCTCACCTCGGACAAGGCCGCCTTCGTCGAACTGGTAGACACCGCGAAGGGCCTGGTTCGTTTGCAGCGTCGCCGCTGACGGTTCACAATACGCGCGATGAAATTCCCATCGCGCGTACTCGTTGCTCTTGTCCTTTCGGCCACGCTGGCGGGCATCGTCATCGCTCAGCCGCAGAAGATCTACTGGGGCGATGAGGTGCCGGCCGGGTGGTCCGGCAAGTGGTCGCCCGACCTGCTCACCGTGCCCGAACGCACGAACTACACGAGAACGACGGACACACTCCAGCTGCATGAGTGGATTGCCGCGCTGAGACTCAAGAGCGAGAACATCCACGTGGCGCGGATGTTCACCAGTCCGCTTCGCAAGGTGGCGCCGGCCATCGTGCTGGCGAGTCCCCGCGTGACATCGCCGCAACAGGCGCGCAGCTCTGGCAAACCGGTGGTATTCCTGCTGGGCAACATTCATCCGCCGGAGTCCGAAGCCGCCGAGGCGTTGCTCATGGTGGCGCGTGACCTGGCCACTGGCAAACGCAAGGCCATCCTGGACAACGTCATCGTGATGATCGCGCCCATCTACAACGTGGATGGCACGGACACCTACGTCACGCAGGACGGCGGCCTTGGCAGTGAGACGCCGCACATTCTTGGCGTGCGCGAGAATTCGCAGGGGCTCGATCTCAATCGCGATGCCGTCAAGCTGACCACGGTTGAAGGCAACGGCTTGTATCGCATGCTCAACGACTGGGATCCGCTGCTGTTTCTGGACGGCCATTTGATGAGCCGCGTGAATCACGGCTACGCAAACACCTATGGAACCACCACGGTTCCAGCCGCCGCGCCGGGCCCGCGCGCCTACATGACAGACACCCTGTTTCCCGCCGTGCGAAATCAGGTGCGCCGCGACTTCGGCCTGGAGGTGTTCACGCACGCGCTGGCCACTCCGGACACATGGCCGCCAACAGTGTGGAGTCACGACCGCGCCGCGTGGAGCGTGGAAGCCAAGTTCGTCGTGAACGACTACGGGCTGCGCAACCGGTTCGCGATTATCACCGAGACGCCAGGCCAGCCCACGTTCGAGCGCCGCATCTACGCGCAGTACGCCTACTTCATGGCGTTGCTCGAATACACCGCCGCGCATGCGAAGGAAATGCAGGCCGTGGTCAAGAAGGCCGACGATGACACCGTGGCGGCGGTGATAAGTGGCGCGGAAGCCGGCACCCTGACGAATTTCCTCGATGGCGAATATCAGTCAGCCGGCAAGATCGATGTGCTGGCTTACCGAACGAATGAGGCCGCCTACAAACCCGGGACGAGCCTCATGAGCACAAAAGCTGGAACGGCGTCGGGGCCGCCCGAAGTTGTGCCCAATGTGGATGACCTCACGAAGCCGGTGGGGACGCGGTCGGCCACGGTGCCGCGTTACTACCTGCTGCCGCCGAGCCTGTCTGCAATCGCCGCCAAACTGCGCTCACACAACGTTCGCGTGACCACGCTCGACAAGCCGGTGCGCGTTCAAGGCGAGGAGTTCACCACCAGTCGCATGTATGCGGTGCGTCGCGCCGGATATGACATGACGACCCTTGATGGAATGTTCTCGCCGGTCATGACCAGAGAGTTCCCGGCGGGCTCATTCCAGGTGGATATGGCCCAGCCGATGGCGAACGCGGCGTTTTATTACCTGGAGCCGCAGGCTCGCGACGGCTTCGTTGGCTGGGGCGTGATGGACGAAGTGCTTCGAGCGCTCGGCGCTTCTGAGCGGCCAGCCGTATACCCAGTTTTCAAAGCTCGACGGGTGTTGCAATAGAATATAATAGATGTTTTTACAACTACTAAAAACATATACTCACTCAATAGATGTATTTAAGGCTATTATGTAAGCATGAAAAGCGCCCCTGATCTTGCGGTGGCATTGGGCCTCCAGATCAAAGCCCTCCGGCTTCGACAGGACCTGAACCAGCAGCAAGTGGCTGAGAGGGCCGGTATCGCCCTCAGCGCCGTCAAGAATCTCGAGCGAGGCAAGGGCGCGACGCTACGCACCCTTACGCACACCCTTCGAGCTCTCAATCGCGGCGACTGGCTCCACACACTTGCGCCGCCGGTGTCCATCAGCCCCATCCAGATGCTTCGCACCAAGGCGCCGCGGCAACGCGCGTCGCGCAAGAAGATTGGCTGACGTGTACTCCGCAGTCTCCATCGTCGAGGTCCGAATCTGGGGCCGATCTGTGGGCGCAGTCGCGCTCGATCCGTCGCTCGGGTTTTACGCGTTTGAATATCAGCCCGCGTTTCTTCGCTCTGGCATTGAGCTGGCGCCTCTCACGATGCCGTTGTCGTCGGCCGCGAGCGGCCCCTTCGTGTTTTCAAGCCTCGCCGAGGCCACCTACCGGCGGCTGCCTGGCTTATTGGCCGACGCGCTGCCCGACGATTTTGGCAACGCACTGATTGACGCCTGGATGTCGCGTGAGGGCGTCGCGGCCGCGCAGATCACCGCGCTCGATCGGCTGGCGTACATGGGCAAGCGCGGTCTTGGCGCGCTCGAGTTCAAGCCAGTCCGCGGACCGAAGGCCTCATCGTCGGCCACCGCGATCGAGATGGCTGAACTCGTGGAGAGCGCGAGGCGCGCGGTCACCGGGGAAGTGGATTCTGACGCGCACGCCGAAGCCGCACTTGCGCAGATCATCCAGGTGGGTTCGTCAGCCGGTGGCGCTCGCGCGAAAGCCGTCGTCGCATGGAACCCGGTGACGATGGAAGTTCGGGCAGGGCAGTTTGATGTGGCCGAAGGGTTCGAGCATTGGCTGATCAAGTTCGATGGTGTGGGCCCAGGCGAACGGCTGGGTGTGAGTCGCGACTACGGCCGCATCGAGTACGCGTATCACCTGATGGCGCGCTCCGCGGGCATCACGATGTCTGATTGCCGGTTGCTCGAGGAGAACGGGCGTGCGCACTTCATGACGAAGCGCTTCGATCGCGACGGCAATCAGAAGCACCACCTGCAGACCTTGTGCGGCCTCGCGCATATGGACTTCAGGCAGAAGGCCACCCACGACGTGAGTCAGGTGTTTCAGGTCATCGAACGCCTCCAGCTTGGCTATCCCCAGAAGGAGGAGGCGTTCCGGCGAATGGTCTTCAACGTGATGGCGGCCAACTGTGACGACCACTCGAAGAACAAGTCTTTCCTTCTGCGCGAGGGCGGTGGATGGGAGTTGGCGCCGGCATACGATCTGACGCACGCGTTCAACCCCTCCGGAGAGTGGACCTTTCAACACCTCATGTCGGTGAACGGGAAATTCACCGGCATCTCACACGACGATTTGCTGGCGGTGGCCGAACGCGCCGGCATCGGCACCGCGCCTCGAGTGTTGCAGCAGGTCAAGGATGCAGTATCAGCCTGGCCGGATTTTGCTCGTGAGGCGAGCGTCAACGCCGCCGAAACGAAGCGGATTCGCCTGCACCACTCCCTCTAACTTCGCGACGTAGCCAATCGGCGCCCCTGAAGAGACGCCCTTCGTACTGATGCGACTAGCCGGCCGTTTCAATGTCTTTCGCGATTCGGAGCTTGACGCGATAGTCCTCGGGCTTGATCGGGGTGCCGAACGGGTAGGGACTCACTTCCTGCAACTCGATTGAATAACTACCGTGCGTCGTGCCGCGCTTGGGTGGCGTGAGCTGCAACTCGAACGCGCGCTCGCCGGCGAGTACTCTGGTTTCGAGCGCGACGACAACGTCACCCGCCTGAATGCACGTGGCGTTGGCGGGGCAGCGGGAATCACTGGTCACGCCGATGAATTTCACAGACAGCGTACCCACTTGTGCGGACTGGCCCGGAGCCATCGTCACATTGGTGGGAGCGCCGGGTGCGGTTGGAGAAGAAGCACACGCCGTAATCGAAGCGGCGACGAGGGTCGTGAGCACGAAAGTAGACAGGATTCGCATACGTTGGTCCTGAAGAGCAAGCCTCTTGCCAAGGCAATCAGCTGCCGGCGTCATGATGAAACAACGGCCAGCGATCGTCATTGTCCTCAATGTGTGCCAGGCCGACAAGATTATGGACGCCGGCTCCAAGGAGCCGAACGGGCCGCTGTCCGGCGTCAGTCTTGTCGAGCAGTGCAACAGCCCGCCGCACGATGTCCTCAGAGTTGCGAGTGGCCGGCGCACTGTGGCTGCGAGTGATGGTGGTGAAATCTTCGTAACGGACTTTGATGGTCACCGTGCGCGCCATCAGGTCGCGCTGCACCAGCCACTGCGCCACTTCGCCGGCCATCTCCGCGATCTCGTCGCGAATGCGCAACAGGTCTTTCAAGTCCTTGGCGTAGGTGCATTCGCTCGAGGAGGACTTGGCCTGCCGGTTGGGTGAGACGGGCCGATCGTCCTGGCCGGACGCGAGCTTGAGCAGCCAGTCCGCGAGGCTGCCCACGGCTGAGTGAAGCACGGCTGGGTCGGCCGTACGCACATCAGTGAGTGTGTTGATGCCGCGCTCACGCAATCGCGTTGCTGTGACGGGGCCCACGCCCCACAGGGCATCGATTGGAAGCTGCCGCAGAAACGATTCGACACGTTCCGGTGCAATCACCGTGAGTCCGTCGGGCTTGCGCCACGCAGACGCGATCTTCGCAAGAAACTTGTTCGGCGCGACGCCGGCCGAGGCCGTGAGTCCGGTCGCGGCATTGATCAGCTTTTTTATTTGTCGAGCCACGTTCATCCCCAGGGGCTCGTTCCATGCATTGGTGGTGACGTCGAGATAGGCCTCGTCCAGCGACAGGCCTTCCACGAGGGGCGTGACCGAACGAAAGATCTCGAAGACCTGTTGCGAGACGGCCTTGTACTTGTGGAAGTTCGGACTGATGATCACAAGTTGCGGGCAGAGGCGCACGGCCCGAGACATGGGAATGGCCGAGCGGACACCGAACTTGCGCGCTTCATAGCTGGCGGCCGCCACCACGCCTCGTGAGTCCGGAAGGCCGCCCACGGCAACCGGCTGGCCCTTCAGGTCTGGCCGATCGCGCTGCTCGACGGACGCGTAGAACGCGTCCATGTCCACGTGGATGATGCGTCTCGTCACGGCGGTACTTGCCATCATGCGTTGGATGGGCGGAATCTTCCAGGCGACGATCTGTTATCATTAGAAGCCAAAGTGATAACATGATTCGCACACAGATCAGTCTTGATGCAAGGGAATACAAGCTCGTCAAGGAGGAAGCGCGCGCGTTGGGAATTTCCGTGGCGGAGTTCGTGCGGCGCGCCATTCGTCATGGCCTGCCGGCACGAGGCGAAGCGCCGTGGATGCGCTACGCCGGCTTCATCGAGTCCGGCAATTCGCGTGCGAGCGAAACCGTAGACGAGGTCGTGTATGGCTCGAAGGACTGAGTGCTACACGGACACAGCCGCGTTCGTCGCGTTTCTCGATCGGTCCGATAGTCACCATTCATTGTTTCGGCGCCTGTTTTCAGACCCGCCGGCGCTCGTGACGTCCGCCCTCGTGCTGGCGGAGGGTCACGGGTGGTTCCTGCGGCGATACGACCAGCGTCGCGCGCTGGAGTTCATGAACTTCGTGGACGTGTTGCCTGACCTGACTATTGAGTCCTTCGACGGAGGAGCCGTGACCAGGTCAACGAAGCTGATCAGGAAGTTCAGCGACCAGAAGCTGACGCTGGCGGATGCACACGGGCTGACGATCATGACCAGCCGCCGTATCGCGTCCTGTTGGTCCACCGATCGCCATATGGGCCTGACCGGCGCCACGCTCGTCACCTCGTCAGGTCGGCCGGTGACGTAGTACACAACAGATGGGCTTGTCACGGCAGTAAATTGCTATCATGCCCTGATGAGCGCGACCCCGAAGCTGCTGATCCGACTGGCGATTGTTCTGGCGATTCCCGCAGGCCTGCTGGCTGCCTCGGCCCAACGTGGCGCGAGCGCGCCTGGCCCGGTGCCCGGTCCGTCAAAGCCCGAGCCGCACCTGAGCAATATCAAGCAGCTGACATTCAGCGGCCAGAATGCGGAAAGCTACTTCTCGGCCGACGGCAGCCGCCTCAGTTTCCAGAGCATGGACGGCGCGGAACAATGCGATCAGGTCTACACGATGAAGCCCGACGGATCGGACCGTCGCCGCGTCAGTAACGGCCAGGGTGCCACGACCTGTTCGTACATTTATCCGGATAACAAATCGATCCTCTATGGATCGACGCACCTGGGTGGACGCGAGTGCCCGCCGCGGCCCGGCATGGAGAACGGATACGTCTGGGCCGTCTACGACAGCTACGACATCTTCAAGGCGAACATCGACGGGTCGAATCCCGTGCCACTGACGAAGACGCCGGGCTACGACGCTGAAGCCACCATCGCAAAGGACGGCCGCATCACCTTCACGAGCGTGCGCGATGGCGACATGGAGGTGTACTCCATGAATGGCGACGGCTCCGACGTGAAGCGATTGACGAACATGCCTGGGCCCGACGGAGGCCCGTTCTGGTCCGCCGACGGCAAACAGATCGTCTGGCGTGGCCGGCATCCCGGGCCAGGCGCCGAACTCGATGAGTACTTTTCGCTCCTGAAGAAAGCGCTCTGGAAGCCGTCATCCGTCGAACTGTTCGTGATGAACCGCGACGGCAGCAACGTGAAGCAGGTCACCAGGCTGGGCAAGGCCAGCTTCGCACCGTTCTTCTCACCCGACGGCAAGAAAATCATCTTCGCCTCGAACTATCTCGATCCCGCCAGCCGCAACTTCGACATCTTCCTCGTGAACGTGGATGGCACCGGCCTCGAACAGGTGACGTTCAACGAATCGTTCGACGGCTTCCCGATGTTCTCCCCCGACGGCACGAAGCTGGTGTTCGCCTCGAATCGCTTCGGCACCAAGGTTGGCGATACGAACGTCTTCATCGCCGACTGGAAATGGTGAGTACGCGAGGAAGCGCCTCAATTGAGGATTGAGGAGTGAGGATTGAGAATCGGGATTGCGGATACTTGATTGAGGATGTTGAAATTTCCGATCACGCGGCTCTCAATCCGGCCATCCCACAATCCGATCAGCAATTCGCGATCAGCAGTCCGTCCAATTCCGATCCTCAACCCTCAATCCTCAACCCTCAATTGGAGTGATTACGCTCCTCGTTGGGCCGCACGGAACCAGATATCCTAGACTTCGTCTATGATATCGCCGTGATGACAGAACCGGTGATAGGCGAATTCGAACAGCTGGTGCTGCTGGCCCTGGTGAGACAGGGAGCAGAGGCCTATGGGGTCTCGGTCTGTCAGGACCTCATCGATCGCACAGGCCGCGACGTGTCATTGGCCGCGGTCTACAAGACGCTCGAACGTCTTGAAGACAAGGGCTACGTGGGCAGCCGCATCGGTGAGCCCACGGCCGAACGGGGCGGGCGTCGAAAGAAACACTATCGACTGCTGGCTCCTGGCAGCCGGGCGCTGAAAGCGTCGCTTGCCGCAATCCGGCGCATGACCGAAGGATTGGGCCGGGAGTTCGAAGGATGACCCCGGACCCTCGGCCGCCGCGCCTGGCGCAACTGGTCGTGGAACGCTGGGCGCCTCGGGCACTCCGCGAACACCTGCTTGGCGACCTCGACGAACAATTCCTCGCGAACGTTTCCACCCTTGGCCTCAGAGCGGCGCGGCGCCGCTACTGGCGTCAGGCCGCAGCCACACTGTGGCACTGGCCGTTTGGCTCGGCGCCGAGTCCACAACCCAACACGCAGAATCGGGAGCCCTTCATGTTTTCCCTGTTTGACGACGCCCGCTTTGCCCTGCGCCAGTTGTTGCGGCAGCCCTCGTACCTCGCGATCGCCGTGCTATCGCTCGCTCTGGCGATTGCCGCCAACGGACTGGTTTTTGGACTGGTCAACGGGTTGATCCTCAATCCATTCAATTACCCGGACGCGAAGAATCTGGTCTCGATCGGCGGCGCGTTCCCCACTTTGGGCGGCGAACGAAACTTCGTCGAACAGTTCTCGCCACCCGAAGTCCTGGACTTCACCACGATTCCCGTCATCGAAAAGCTCGGCGCCTTTGATCTGGGCAATCGCGTGCTGTCGTACGGCGAGTCTGCCGATCGCGTGTTCACTGCTTTGGTCATGCGCGATCCGTTACCAGCGCTCGGTCAGCCGTTGGTTCTGGGTCGATCCTTCACTACTGCAGAACTCGCGCCGGGTGGGCCGAAGGTGGCCCTCATCAGTCATCGAACATGGCAACGCGTGTTCGGTGGTGATCCAAACGTCATCGGCAAGTCGGTGCGTGTCAACACGGAGGTCACCACGCTGATTGGCGTGATGGGTCCAGGCGCGTTGCTGCTCGGCACCGATCTCTGGATTGCGTGGGGGAACGACCCGGCACTGTCACCGCGTAACCATCGTCTCTTCACCGTTGTCGCGCGATTGGTGCCCGGGGCCTCGCTCGACGATCTTGATGCCGCCCTGGCCACCGTCAGCGCGCGGGCGAAGTCCACCCTGGCGGCTCAGCACCCTGAGTACGCGGATTGGCAGCTCAGCGGCGCAGCGTGGACCACAGCCGTGACCGGCCAGCTCTTGCCAGCCGGCGCGTTGCTGCTGGTCGCCGGTGGCGTGGTGCTGCTCGTGGCGTGCGTGAACCTGGCCAGTCTCCTGCTCGCCCGGCTCGCGAACCGCGAACGTGAGTTCGCGGTCCGACGTGCCCTTGGCGCCAGCGCATGGCGAATCACACGCCTGCTGATGTTGGAGAGCACGATTGTGGCTGCGCTTGCCGCAGCGGCTGGAGTCGCATTGTCAAACGCGGCCCTTGCCGCAATTCCGGGCCTGCTGCCAGACCAGGTCACTCAATTTGGTTTCGAGCTGACCATGGACAGGGCAGTGGTGACATATTGCGTGCTGGCGGCGGTCATCGCGGCGACGCTCACCGCAACTTTTCCCGCGTGGCATATGCGCCGCGCTGTTGCTCCCGCGTTGGCCCAGGCCAATCGCGGAGCTGCCGGTCCGGCCCGTCAGCGCGGCCGCCGCGCGCTCATCGTGACCGAGGTGGCGTTGGCCGTTGTGCTGCTCGTCAACGCGGGACTCTTTCTTCGGAGCTACGGCCGCATCGGCGAGATCAATCCCGGATTTGACCCGTCAGGACTGCTCACGATGCGACTGACGATCGATTCAAAGCTCTACCCGGGCGAGGAGGCTGCGGCGTTCTTCACGGATCTGACGACCCGTCTCGAAGCACTTCCTGGCGTCATCGGGGCGACCGCCGTCAACCAGATGCCCACCAGCGCGGGATTTGAAACGAACTTCACCGTCGAAGGTGTTCCCGCGTCTTCCGCGAAGCCCAGTGCGTTCTTGACGGTGGGCAGTCCCCAGCTGTTCACCGTGCTGCGCACGCCAATGCGCACGGGTCGCGCGCTCAGCGATCGCGATCGATCCGGCGCCCCTCCCGTGGTCGTCGTGAATGAAGCCTTCTCACGGCGCTACCTCAACGGCGCGAGCGCCGGCAGGTTGCGGATTGGCGACAGCGGCACCGCAGTCGAGGTTGTCGGGGTGGTGGCCGATTCCAGCAATCAGTCCCTCGTTGGCGCCGTGCGGCCCGAGATTTTCGCGACCATGGCGCAGGGAGGCCAGGGGAACAATCAATACTTCCTCATGATTCGAACGCAAGGCGATCCGATGGCATGGCTGCCGGAGGTCAGGCGAACCGTGGCCCTTCAAGATCCCAATCAGCCGGTCTACATGGTGCAGACGATGGGTTCGGTTATCGAGACCGGAGTGTTCCCGCAGCGGGTGGCGATGGTGATGGTGGGCGCCTTCGGCCTCGGAGCTCTTGTGGTTGCGGTCATCGGAGTCTACGGATTGATCTCCCATTGGGTGGTGAGCCGGACGAGGGAGATCGGGATTCGGCTCGCCCTGGGCGGCACCAGTCAGCAGGTCACTGGACTCGTCGTCGGCCAGGCAGCCAGGTTGATCGGCATCGCAACCTTGATCGGGCTTGTGGGAGGTGTGGGCGCCGCGACGTTCGCTGCGCCGCTGTTATTCGCGACACAACCCGCGGACCCATGGACCCTCGCCGCGGTGATCGCCGTGCTGATGGTGGCTGGGGGATGCGCGGCTCTGTTGCCCGCGCGGCGTGCCGCCCGGGTGAATCCTGTGGAGGCGCTGCGCGCGGAGTAGTACGGAGGCCGGGTCTTAGACCCGGCGTATTGCCGGACCTGAAGGTCCGGCCTCCGAGATCGGATTGCACCGTCCGCCGACGGACGCGCGATCGTCGATATACTTCGCGAATGAAATTCCAGCGATCGTTATTGGTGTTGGCCCTGTCCCTTGTGGCGGGCGGTGTGTTGAGTGTGGCACTTTCCGCGCAGCAGGCCGCCCCTGACTGGTCCAGGTTCCGCGGACCGAACGGGTCGGGCCAGGCGAAAGGCGGTCAGTTTCCGACCGAGTTCAGCCAGACGAAGAACATGTTGTGGCGGCTCGCGCTTCCGAAGGGCCACTCCTCGCCAGTCATCTGGAAAGACCGGATCTATCTCACGGCGTTCAGGGGCGATGCGTTGTTCACCATCGCGGTCGATCGCGCCAGCGGCAAGCAGCTCTGGGAGCGGCAGGCACCCGAAACCAAGACGCGCATCATCGACAAACGCAACAATCCCGCGTCGCCAAGTCCGGCCCTCGAAGAGAACCGCGTCTATGTCTTCTTCCCAGACTACGGCCTGCTCGCCTACGATGCGGCCGGTAACGAAATCTGGAAGAAGCCGATGGGACCCTTCGCCAACATTTACGGGATGGGCGCTTCACCCGTGATCCTGGGCGACCAGTTGATCCTTGCCTGCGACCAGAGTATCGGCTCGTTCCTGCTGTCGCTCGACAAGTCCACCGGCAGGGAGCGATGGCGCACGCCGCGTCCCGAAGCCACCAGCGGCCACGCGACGCCCATCATCTGGCGCGCGCCGAACGGCCGCGATCAGATCCTTCTGCCCGGCTCGTTCCTGCTCACCGCGTATGATTCCGCCAACGGCGCGAAGCTCTGGTGGGTCCGCGGTCTCTCATGGGAGATCAAGTCAACGCCGGTGATTGCCAATGGCGTCGTCTACGTCAACGGATACGGATCGCCTGAAGGCGATCCTGGCCGCAAAATCGGCCTGGCGCCCGCGGATGAAGTCTGGGCCACGGCTGACGCAGACAAGAACGGAACGCTCTCCAAGACCGAGTTTCCCAAAGGGCCTCCGGCCGGATGGTTCGCGGTCGCCGACCTCGACAGCAGCGGTGAGATCGCAAAATTCGAGTGGGAATACATCCGCGCTGCGCTCGATTCTGAGAACGGCATGCTCGCCATCCGCCTGGGTGGAGCGGGCGACATGACCGAGAAGGCTGTTCAATGGAAGTATCAGCGCGCCGTGCCGCATCTGCCGTCGCCCCTGGTCTTCCAGAATGTGCTCTATATGGTCAACGACGGTGGCATTGTCACCACGCTGAACCCGGAAACGGGTGAGTTGATCAAACAGGGCCGGCTCACGGGGGCCCTCGGCGCCTACTACTCGTCGCCCGTGGCTGCCGGCGGGCATCTGTACTTCACCAGTGAGCGCGGAGCCGTGGCCGTGCTGCCGCCGGGCGGCGATCTCACGCCGATGGTGGTCAACGACCTCGCCGAGGATACCTACGCCACGCCCGCATTTGCCGACGGCAAGATTTACATCCGCACGGTCGAGGCGCTGTACGCGTTCGGGGCCAAGTGACGCCTCGCCTCTATTGAGGATTGAGGAGTGAGGGTTGAGGATCGGGATTGCACGCATTGCCGATAGCGGATTGCTGATCGGATTGACGGATTGACCGATCGACGAGGGGCCGGCCAATCCCACGATTCCAACAATCCGATCCGGCTATCCACAATCTGCAATCAGCAATCCCGATCCTCAACCCTCGCTCCTCAATCCTCAATTGGAGCATCAGTTAAGATGCTTCGGTGGCGAAGCGTCCGTCCCGAACTCCATCGCTGTTTGATGTCCCCCCGTCCACGGCTGATGTAGTGGTGCGCCCGCCCTCCGGCGGCGACGAACCCGTTGCGCTCCATGACGCCGCGCAGACGCGGTATCTCAACTACGCGTTGTCGGTCATTACGTCCCGGGCACTTCCGGACGTCCGCGATGGCCTGAAACCCGTTCAGCGCCGAATTCTCTACACGATGTGGCAGCAGAACCTGACCGCCGATGCGAAGCATCGCAAGTGCGCGAAGGTCGTTGGCGACGTGATGGGCAACTACCATCCGCATGGCGACAGCGCGCTGTACGAAACACTGGTTCGTATGGCGCAGCCCTTCGCGCTTCGCTATCCGCTGGTCGATGGCTCCGGCAACTTCGGCTCGCTCGACGGCGATAACGCTGCGGCCATGCGTTACACCGAGTGTCGCCTGACCCGCATCTCCGACGAGATGCTCCAGGAAATCGATCGGGACACAGTTCCGTTCCGCCCCAACTACGACGGCACCCGCGAAGAGCCGGTGGTGCTGCCTGCGCGAATCCCGAACCTGCTCGTCAACGGCGCCACGGGCATAGCCGTCGGTATGGCGACGAACATCCCGCCGCATCACCTGGGCGAGGTCTGCACCGCGCTCGTGAAAATGATCGACGCGGATCTGGAGCTGACCAGCGCCCAGCTCTGCAAATACATCAAAGGCCCGGACTTCCCGACCGGCGGTCAAATCCTGAACACCCCGCAGGAATTGAAGGAGATCTACGAAACCGGTTCCGGCAGCATCCGCATGCGCGCGACCTGGCAGAAAGGACCCGAGACCAGGGGCGGCAAGACGATCTTCATCACCAGCGTGCCCTACGCGATGAGCAAGTCCACGCTGATCGAACGCATCGCCGACGTCGCTCTTTCACGCAAGCTGCCTCAACTGGTGGACGTCAGGGATCTCTCGACCGACGATGTGCGAATTGCGCTGGAGTTGAAGCGCGATGCCGATGAGCAAATGGTCATGGCGTATCTGTTCAAGAACACGCCGCTTCAATCGACCTTCCCGGTCAACCTGACGTGCTTGATTCCAACGGAAAACCCCGCCGTCGGAAAGCCGGATCGAGTCGGGCTGCACGCGATTCTCTGGCACTTCCTGCACTTCAGGCTCGAGGTAGTCCGGGCGCGGCTCAACCATGAGCTGGCTGCGCTCGCAAAACGCATCCACATCCTGGAAGGCTTCGCGAAGGTCTTCGACGCACTCGATGACATCTTGCAAATCGTCAGGAAATCTGAGGGCAAGGCCGATGCTGCTTCCAAGATCATCGCGAAGTACGGCCTTGATGCCGAACAGACAGACGCGATCCTCGAACTGAAGATCTACCGTCTGGCCCGGCTCGAGATCCTCGTCATCCAGCAGGAATTGGCCGACAAGCGAAAGCGCTCCAAGGAAATCAGCGGGCTGCTCCGTCGCGATACCGACCTGTGGCAGATCGTGCGGGCTGATATCGAACTGGTAAAGAACACCTACAGCGACCCGAAGACCGACGCCCGACGGACGCAGATTGTGGGCGACGTCGACGAGCCCGAGTACACCGCCGATGACTTCATCATCGAGGAAGACAGCGTCGTCATCGTGACTCGTGATGGATGGGTGAAGCGGCAGAAGGAAGTGAAGGACGTGGCGTCCACGCGCGTGCGTGAGGGCGATACGGTGCTGGCCGTGCTCCCCGGGAGCACCCGAGCGTCGGTGATCTTCTTCACCAACCTCGGCGTTGCCTACACGACCCGCATCATCGACATTCCTGCTTCAACGGGCCACGGTGAGCCAATTCAGAGGTTCTTCAAATTCAAAGACGGCGAGCGGATCGTTGGCTCAGTGAGCCTCGACAGCCGGATTTCGGGCGTGATTACCGCGAAGAAGGCCGACGAGGCGCCTCCTTTGCACGCACTGGCGGTCTCGAGTGATGGTTACAGTCTGCGGTTCTCGTTTGAACCCTATGCCGAGCCAAGCACGCGCGCGGGCAGGCGGTATGCGCGCGCGGCCGCGGGAGCAGAGATTATCGGTGTCGAGAAGGTGACGGGAGACGAGACCGTCATTGCAGCCACCCGGGAGGCCCGGGCGATGTTATGCAGCATTCAGGAGATCAACCTCCTGTCGGGACCAGGTCGTGGCGTCATTCTCATCAAGCTCAACAAGGATGACCGGTTGTTGGGGTTCATGGCCTCTCGTGGCGACCGGGATTTGATGACGGTTGAAACAACCAGAGGCGCCGAACAGACCATCAGCACCACTAAGTACGAGGTAACCGGGCGCGGCGGGAAGGGGCGTGAGCTGCTGCAGCGGGGGCAGTTCGTGCGGGTTGTTCCGACACCGCCCGAGGTTCCTGTTCTGCCCGAGCGCGGTTAAGCAAGTTTCTGACTTACAATTTGCCGGGGTGCAATAACGACCCAAGGTCTCTTTCCGGAGGAAGCATGATGCGGTCAATTCTGGCAGCGGGTTTGATGTTTGTGTGTGCGGTGGCAGTGGCGTCAACGAGGACGTCGGCCCAGGGCGGCGGTCAGGCTGGTGCTCCCGGTGGCGGTCAGGGCGCTCCGGCGCAGAATCTCCAGGTGCTGCCGAAAGACATGCCTCGCGCAGAGATCACGGCGCTGATGCGCACGTTCACCGCCGCGCTCGGCGTCCAGTGCACGCATTGCCACGTCGGTACGCCTCAGGAGCGCTTCAAGGATGACCTGCCGACCAAAGCCAACGCGCGCAAGATGCTGAAGATGGTGATGGCGATTAACGCCGACCCGCTTGGCGTCAAGCCCGGAGAGCCGAACAAGGTGACGTGTTACTCCTGCCACCGCGGCGCGCTGAAGCCGCTGACGGCCCCACCGGCCGGCGGAGGCTTCTGAGACTGACGCTTCGGATTTATTATTTGGGGATTGGTTAGTTATTATTTGAGAACTCTTCTTGTCTCGCCCCACAGCGTGATAGGAAACCTCGAATAATAAATAGTAAATAACCAATCATAAATAACCATGGCCCACACCTCATGTCTGTGATGCGAAAGGGCCTCCTGTGGGCCTCAACAAACGCCTGGATTCGCGAGAACGCGATGCGCACGGGCTTCGTGCGCCGCTCGGTCTCGAAGTTCATGCCGGGCGAGAAGATCGAGGACGCCATTGGGGCGGCCGTCGCGCTGAAGCCAACAAGGATCAATACGATCCTCACCCGACTTGGCGAAAACATCACGCACATCGGCGAGGCCGACGAGGTCTGCGATCACTACCTGAAGGTGATCGACCTGATCAAAGGCGCCGGAATTGACTCGCAGATTTCCGTCAAGCCCACACAGCTTGGATACGACCAGAACCCCGAAGTCTGCGTGCAGCATTGCATGCGCCTGATCGAGCGCTGCGAGCAGACCAACACGTTCTTCTGGCTCGACATGGAGAGTTCGCCGTACGTGGAGGGCACCATCACGCTGTTCAAGCGGCTGCGCCAGCGCACGCCGAATATCGGTATTGCGATCCAGGCGTACCTCTTCCGCACCGAGAAGGACATCGAAGAACTCGTGGCGCTGGGTTCGGCCATCCGCATGGTGAAGGGCGCTTACCTTGAACCACCAAGCGTGGCGTTCCCCAACAAGGCCGACGTGGACGAAAACTACTTCAAGATGTGCGCACGTTTGTTGCAGGACGATGCGTTCAAGCCCGGAGCGTTGCTGCACATCGCGACGCACGACATCCCGCTGCAGGAACGGCTCATGAAAGTGATCGCCGATCGGAAAATCCCGGCCGATCGTTATGAGTTCGCGATGCTGTTTGGCATCCAGACCGCGCGCCAGCAGCAACTGGCGTCGTCGGGTGTCCGCACGCGCTGCCTGATCAGCTACGGCGAGTACTGGTTCCCCTGGTACATGCGCCGCCTCGCCGAACGCCCCGCCAACGTGTGGTTCGTCGTCAAGAACATGTTTCGCAGCTAGGCGCCCCTGAAGGGACGCCCTACGTCCGGCACTGGGCGCCCCTCAAGGGACGCCCTACGTCCGGCACTG
Source organism: Vicinamibacterales bacterium (assembly GCA_046597705.1). GTDB lineage: Bacteria > Acidobacteriota > Vicinamibacteria > Vicinamibacterales > SCN-69-37 > SYFT01. The sequence continues at coordinate 25,351 of JBKJJZ010000054.1, forward strand.
GGCGCCCCTAAAGGGACGCCCTACGTACTGAAGGGACGTCTACGTAGTGCGCCACCGACGTACTGTACGTAGGGCGTCCCTTTAGGGGCGCCACATCAGTCCTGCTGCAATGTGACCATCGGATCCACGCGCATCGCGCGGCGGGCGGGGATGTAGCAGGCCAGCGCGGCGACCACCAGTAACAGCACCGCGGTCGCCACGTAGCTGGTGGGGTCCGACGGCTCCACCTCGAACAGCATTGATTTCACCAGTTGCGACAGTGCGAGTGCCGCGGCCACGCCAAGCACCACTCCGAGAGCGGCGAGTGTCATGCCGCCGCCGAGGATCATCTTCATGACGTCGTTTGGCATCGCGCCAATTGCCATGCGGAGACCAATTTCGCGCGTCCGCAAGCTGACCGAGTAGGCCACCACGCCATAAAGACCGACGGCCGACAGGAACAACGCCACCAGGCCGAACAGCGCAATCAGTAACATCGAGAACCGCTGCTGGGCGACGGACTCAGAAATCACGTCCATGAGCGGCGTCATTGAGTACGCGGGCAACCGGCTGTCCAGGTCGCGAACGATCTGCCTGACTGTTCCGGATAGCGCCGTGGGTTCACCGTCGGTCTTCAGCAGCACCCACATCGTGCTGAAGGCATCTTGTGTGGTCGGCACGTACATGGACGGCGTCGGCAGAGCGTCCAGGCCGCTGTAGTTGACGTTGCCGACGATGCCGACGATTTCGGCACCATCGGTGCCGTTGCCGATGTCGATGCGCTGGCCGAGGGCATTGCCACTCGGGTAATGCCGGCGCAAGAAGGCTTCGTCAATGACCACGACCTTGGTCGAAGTCATGGAGTCCTGCGGAGTAAACGATCGTCCGCGCAAGACCGGAATGCGCAGGGTCTTGAAGTAGTCGGGAGTGATCGCGCGATGATTTGCGGAGGGTTCGTCACCGGGCTTTGGTGCAGGCTGGCCCAGGATGACGACCGACAAGACGTAGCTGCCTCGGATTGGCAGGGACTGCACCGCCGCGGCTGACTTCACCGCGGGCGTGGCCGCCAGGCGCTCCATCAACGCGTTGTAATACTGAAGCACCTTTGGATCTTCACCGTACGAAGAGGCGGGCAGCGAGACCTGGAAGGCGAGGACGCCGTCGGCCTTGAACCCGGGATCGACGCTGGTCAACTTGGAGAAACTGCGCAGGAGCAGGGCCGCGCCTACAAGAAGTACCAGGGACAGGGCGACCTCTCCCACCAGCAGCGTGCTCCGCACCCACTTTCCACCGCCCCCGACATTGGAGCGTCCCCCTTCTTTGAGCGCCGCGCCGGCCCCTCCGCGTGAAGACTGCCATGCCGGCACCAGGCCGAAGACGATGCCCGTGAGCAGCGACGCCGCCAGCGTGAAGAGCAGCACCATACCGTCGATTGACACGTCGGCTACTCGAGGGATCGCGCCCGCGCTGAGCGTACGAATCGCGGGGATGGCCAGGTACGCGAGGAGCAAACCCAGAGCGCCGCCTGTGATTGAGAGCACGAGGCTCTCGGCAAGCATCTGGAGCACCAGCCGCGACCGGCCCGCGCCAAGCGCAGTGCGGATGGCCACTTCTCTCTCGCGCATGGACGCGCGAACGAGCAGCAGGTTCGCGATGTTCGCGCACACGATGAGGACGACGACCCCGACGGCCACCAGGAGGGTGAAGAGCGCCGGTCGAATCGTGCCGACGACCTGATCGAGCAGGCGCACGATTTCGGCCGACTCGTTCGCGCTGCTGTCGGGGTACTGCAGCGCCAGCCGCTCGGCGATGCCTTTCATTTCGGCGCCGGCCTGACTCAGCGTCACGCCTGGTTTCAAGCGCGCCACGGCTCCAAGAAAGTGAGCACCCCTGGGCGGATCCGCCGGGTTGATGGCGATCGGCCGCCAGAACTCCGCGGTGCGCGAGGGAAAATAGAAGCCTTCCGGCATCACACCAACGATCGTCGACGGCGTGCCGCTGAAACTGATCGAGCGGCCAATGACGGACGGGTCTGCGCCGAATCGACGCACCCAGAGGCCGTGGCTCAGGACGAGCACGTCATTGCCGCCCGGGCGGTCGTGCTTCTCTTCGAATCCTGGACCCAGGGCGGGGCGGACCTTCAACAACTCGAACAGATCCCACGAAACGCTGGCCCCTTGCACGCGTTCCGGCCCGTCGTCCCAGGTCAGTGTTCCGCTGGTGCCGGAGTAGGCGGCGATCCGTTCGAATGACGTGTTCTGCTTGCGCCAATCCAGGAAACTGGCCGGCGCCACAGAGAACCTCCCGTATTGCGGCACCACTTCATGCACCCGGACCAGCGCATCGGACTCGGGGTAGGGAAGTGGCCGCAGCAGCACGCCGTTGACCACGGAGAAGATCGCGCTGCTGGAGCCAATCCCCAGCGCCAGGGTGAGGATGGCCACCACTGAGAAGCCCGGCGACTTCAGCAACTGGCGTATCGCGAATCTCACGTCACGAATCACATGGGAAAACATCTGCTGTACTCCTGCGGTGGGTCCGGGCGCGGCATCAAGCGCGTTGGCCAGCCGCTCAAGGTGTGGTTGTCGATGAGCCCGATCTGCGCGGCTCACGTCACGAGCGATCCGAGCCCAGTCAGTGATTTGCGAGCGGGCATGCCCGTCGGCTTCGCCTTCGTTCAAGCCTCCGGCAATCGCGTCGCGATAGAAGTCTTCCATCTGCGCGGCAAGCTCGCGGACGATTCGTTCCTGGCGCTCCGGCGAGTGTGCCGGCAGCGTCAGATGGGACCGGACGTAGGCCTGCCAATCACGCATGCATTACCTCGTTTCACGCGCGTCCATGACGTCGTTGACGGCCGCGACAAACGCATGCCATGTGGCGCGTTGCTGAGCCAGGATTCGACGTCCCTCGGTCGTCAATTTGTAAAAGCACCGTTCGCGCTCACCGGGTTTTTCCACCCAACGGCCCTTGATCCACCCGCGGTTCTCCATCCGGAGCAGGGTGGGATACAGCGTGGGTAGCGCGAACGTGATGCGGCCATTCGACCGCGCTTCGATCAATTTGCCGATTTCGTACCCATGCCGCGCGCGGGCCTCGAGCAGCGACAGGACCAGCATCTCCGTGCTGCCCTTCTTCAATTCCGGACTGAATAGATGCATACGCGTGCCTATATGTAGCGACCCTTACTATGACGAAGCCAATCGTATCCGGGTTGGCTTCGCCGTCAATGGGGAACTGGGGAACCTGGCTGAACTGGCGGAACCTCGAACCTCGAACCTCGCACCTCGAACCTCGAACCTCGAACCTC